>DATLGC010000183.1:0-2197 GCA_035540655.1 Sphingomicrobium sp.
GGGTCGTCACCACCGACAGCCGGACCTCCTGCAGCGCGAACGCCGGCGCGTTGAGGAGCTGGCGGACATGGTCCGGGATATCGGCGTTGACGCGTTGGTGCCCGGCCGTGGCGACGACGTCGCCTTCGGAGATCGGCCGGCCGGCGAAGCTGCGCTTCAGGGCTTCGGCCGATCCCTGCAATCGGACATTGTTCTGCGCCGGCGCGAAGACCACGCGGGTCGCGACCTTCGACGTGGTTTTGCGGATGTCGACGAAATCGCCCGATCCGACGCGGGCGTTCGAGCGCTGCAATCCGTCGAGCCGAACGATGTCGAGCCCCTCATCCTCGCCATAACGGTGCAGCGCGACCGCCGCGGTCGAGCGCTTGCCGATGATCTCGATAACGTCGCCTTCGCCGATCCCGAGCGCCTGCATCAGCTTGAGCGGCAGCCGGGCAACGCCGCGGCCGCTGTCGGCGGGCGGCAGGTTGGCGACCTGGACTCGGCGTATCCCAGGTCGCTCCAGGGTATCGGTTTCGGCCATTTGCCCTCTCTCGCTCCAGTCGCGCCCGTGCCTGTTACCTAACCGCTTTGCGCATCCTTCGGTTCACCAATGTGGGACGACGCAGGGGCGATAAAAGATCCATTGTCAGTTGATCGCAGCGACCAGCCGCCGAACCAGCGCACGCGGCGTGAGCTTGACGAAGGCGGTCCCGGTTTTGTTGAAAAGGCCGGGAATGACGACGGCGCGATTGGCCTCGAGGCCATCCAGCCCGGCCCTGACCACCGGCTCGGGCTCCATCGACATACGCTTCAGGGCGCTTCGCTCCCCGAAGCCGGCAACCTTGCCGAACTCCGTCCTGGTGGGACCCGGACAAAGCGCGCTCACCCTTATTCCGTGCGGTTTCAACTCCTCGTGGAGCGCTTCGGTGAACGACAGCACATAGGCCTTCGTCGCAAAATAGACCGCGATCCCGGGCCCTGGCTGAAAGGCTGCGGTCGATGCAACGTTGAGGATGCCGCCGCCGCGACGCGCGATCATCGCCGGAGCGACTCCGCGGCACAGGTCGGTCAGAGCGCCGACATTGAGGTCGATCATCGCCCGCTGCCGCGCCGGGTCGAGCTCGGCAAAGCGGCCGCTCAGGCCGAACCCGGCGTTGTTGACCAGGATTTCGACTTGCTCCCCGGAGTCCTCGATGTCGCGCAAAAGCCGTTGAGCGGCGCCAGCTTCGCCGAGATCGATCGTGACCGCCCGGGCATTGCCGAGCTCGGCAACCAGCGAGTCGAGCCGCTCCTTCCGCCTCGCCGCGAGCACCAGCTGGTGGCCGCGCTTCGCCAATTGCCTGGCGAACTCGACGCCAAGCCCGGCCGACGCGCCGGTAACCAGGGCGACTGGTCGCGCCACGCCCAGCTCAGTCGCTCGACGCCGGGCCGATGCTTGCCTTGACGATCTTTCCCGGATTGCTCGGCGGCTCGCCGACGGGAAGCGCATCGACATGCTCCATCCCGCTCTCGACCTCGCCCCAAACGGTATACTGGCGATCCAGGAAGGTCGCGTCGTCGGTGCAGATGAAGAATTGGCTGTTGGCGCTGTCCGGATCGGGCGTGCGCGCCATCGACACCGCGCCGCGGACATGCGGCTCGTCCGAGAATTCCGCCTTGAGGTCGGGAAGGTCTGATCCCCCGCGGCCGGTTCCGCTGGGATCGCCGCCCTGGGCCATGAAGCCCGGGATTACCCGGTGGAACACCACGCCGTCGTAAAAGCCGCTCTCGACCAGGGTGCGGATCCGCTCGACGTGGCCCGGTGCCAGATCCTCGCGCAGCTTGATGACGACGTCGCCGCCGGTGGAAAGGGACAGGGTCAGGCGGTCGTCGGCCATGGCGGCAAGGCTCCGTTGATTGGTGAAACTCGCCCGCCATTTAGGCAGCCGCGCCCGCTTGCGCCAGAGCGGCCTCGCCAATAGGGATGGCCCGATTTTTCGGTTTCGGGGGATTTGAGATGAGCGAGAGCGAGCCGATCGCCGACGCCCCCGAGGCTGAAGCCGATACGGTGATGGACGAAGAGGACCGCCTTCGGCCGCAATTCGTCGAGCGAGTGCTCGACGCGGTCGCCGCCGGTGACGATGAAACCGCCCGCGAGCTGGTCGAACCGCTCCACCCGGCGGATGTCGCCGACCTGATCGAGCTTGCCGCCCGCGACGAGCGCGAGGGCCTGGTC
>DATLGC010000184.1:0-4266 GCA_035540655.1 Sphingomicrobium sp.
GGGGCTTGCAATGGGCCTTGGCTGGGGCGCGAAGAAACTGTGGGAACGGCGCCAGGAACGGCGCCATCCGCATTATCCTTCGGAGGCGGCCCCGTCCTCGCCGTCGGGCACAGCCGAATTTTCGAAATAAGGCTCGACCGCGCCCTTGAGCTTGATCGTCATCGGATTGCCGTAGCGGTCGCGGCTGCGGCCCGCTGCGACGCGGATCCATCCTTCCGAAATGCAATATTCCTCGACGTTGGTCTTTTCCTGCCCGTTGAAGCGGATGCCCACGCCGCGACTTAGCACCTCATTGTCGAAATAGGGGCTGCGCGGATCGAGGCTCAATCTGTCGGGCAGCTCTTTGGGTGGGTCGGCCATGGCTTGCGACTAGCGTCTGCAGTGCATTGCGGTCAACGCGTGGGCGGTTCAGCAAATTGACAGCCGATTGATCGGACCTTGCGCGCAGCAATAATGCTGGAGGGATCAATGCCCGGCATCAGTCTTCGTATCTTCACCATCTCTGGAGCACTGGCGACGAGCCTGGTCGGCCTCATGAGCATCGCCGGAGTGCCGGCCGCGGCGCAACAGGTGGCAGGCGATGCCAGGGCCGGGGGCAGCCTCGCCTCCTTCCGGTCGGACGCCGAGCTCCGGCGCTTCCTCGAGCAGCGCAGGCGCGTTGCCCAGCGCCGCGGGGAATCGGAGCAGATCACCGTCACTGGTTCGGCCATGCCGGCGCCTCCGGCCCCTCCCCCTCCACCGGTGGCCGCCTCGCCCGCGGCGAAGGCCGACGCGATCACCAATGTCCAGGAAGCCGGAGTCGACGAAGGCGGGATCGTCAAGATGCGCGGCGACCTGCTGGTCATCCTGCGTCGCGGCCGGCTGTTCACTGTCTCTACCGCCGGAGGGCGAATGCGGCCAATCGACCATGTCGACGCCATGCCGCCCGGAGTGGACGGCAGCGGCGATTGGTACGACGAGATGCTGCTCCATGGCGACCGGGTCATCGTCGTCGGCTACAGCTATCGCCGCGGCGGGACGGAGATCAATCGCTTCCGCCTCTCCCCCGATGGTCGCCTTCGATTCGAGGACGTCTATCATTTGCGCTCGAACGATTATTATTCGTCGCGCAACTATGCCTCGCGGCTGATCGGCAACCGCCTCGTCTATTATACGCCTTTGTTCCTCAACTGGCGCGAGGACCCGTTCGAGGCTTTCCCGGCCGTTCGCCGCTGGACCGGCAATTCGCGCGAAGTCGATTTCCGCCGCATCGTGTCGGCCCGCGACACCTACATCGTGCCGGAAATGCGCGACAATCCCGAGGCGCCGATCGACACGCTGCACAGCGTGTTCGATTGTGACCTGACCGCTCCAGTCCTCGACTGCAGGGCGACGGCGGTGCTCGGCCCGGCCTCGCGCAACTTCTACGTATCCGGAAACGCGGTGTATTTGTGGGTATCGGATGCCTGGAACCGGCGCGCTCAGGCGCGGCGCGGGGTTCGCAGCCACGCCTTACGCATTCCTTTCGGCCGCGAGGCCCCTTCGGCGATCGCCGCACGCGGCGCTCCGACGGACCAATTCTCCTTCCGAGAGGACCGCGCCAACGGCCTGCTCGACGTTCTGATCCGGGCCGACGGAGGCGGCGACTGGATGTGGAACCCGGAGGTCACTCGCGGTGGAGTAGCGCTTCTGTCGATCCCCATCCGCCAGTTCGGTGACGGCAGCCGCGAGGTTCCACTGAACCGCTATCGCGACCTGCCCTCGCCGGGTGAGAATTCGTGGAATTTCCAGAACCGCTTCGTAGGCAACCACATCCTCTACGGCGGCGGCTCCATGGGTCGCGGTCAGTTTGCCACCCTCGTGGCAGCGGGCCTGCGCGGCGGGCCGGTCGCCGAAATCCAGCTTCCGCACGCGATCGAGCGGATCGATCTGCTCGGACAGGACGGAGTCGTCATCGGCAACGATCCGCGCGGCGGTCTCAATTTCACGGCAATCGACCTTCGCCGGCCGCGGGCCGAGCGCGGCAACAGCTTCCTGATGCCCAATGCGGCCCAGGGCGAGAGCCGCAGCCACGCCTTCTTCTATCGCCCCGAGAATGGTGATGGTTCCAGCGGCCTTCTTGGCCTGCCCATCAACCGGCAGGTCGAATCCGGCTATCACCGCTTCTTCGGAAGCGCCGCATCGATCCTGTTCCTGCGGCGGGACCAGCGGCAGTTCCGAATGGCCGGGGAGCTCGACGCCCGTTACCGCAGTGTCGCTGACGACCACTGCATCGCCAGCTGTGTCGACTGGTACGGCAATGCCCGGCCGATCTTCGCCGGCGACCGCATCTTCGCCCTCCTTGGCTATGAGCTGGTCGAGGGACGCGTGAGCAGCGGTTCGATCCACGAGGTCGACCGGGTCAATTTCGCACCGCCCCCGGTGCGCCGACCGCGCCGGGGCTAGTTGCCCCTCCCGCCCGGCCGCACTAAGCGGCTCGGGAAATGAGCGACAAGGACCCTTCGAAGCTGCGCCGCAACCGGCCGCCGCTGGCGCTGCACGTGCCGGAGCCGCCGTTCCGGCCAGGCGACAAGCCCGATTTTTCTAGCCTGAAAATCCCCGCCGCCGGGGATGCGCCGCGACCGGACGTAGCCGTTGCCGCGCCCGAGACGCACGCGCTGGCCACGCACCTGGTGAGGGTGCTCGGAGAGGACCATCGCGCAGTCGGCCCCTGGGACCCCAGGATTGGCGCCGACACGCTTCGAAAAATGCTGCGCGACATGGTCACCGTCCGAATCTTCGACGACCGGATGCACAGGTCGCAGCGACAGGGAAAGACCAGCTTTTACATGAAATGTCTGGGCGAGGAGGCCATATCCGTTGCCACTGCGGCGGCGCTGCCCCAGGACGACATGCATTTCCCGACCTATCGCCAGCAGGGACTGCTCGTCGCCCGCGGCTATCCCCTGGTCGAGATGATGTGCCAGATTTACTCCAACAAGGGTGACAAGCTCCATGGCCGCCAGCTGCCGATCATGTATTCGGACAAGGCGCATGGCTTCTTCTCGATCTCCGGCAACCTCGGCACCCAGTTTCCACAGGCGGTCGGCTGGTCGATGGCCTCGGCGATCAAGGGCGACAGCCGTATCGCTATGGGCTGGATCGGCGACGGCGCGACCGCCGAGGGCGACTTTCACTCGGCAATGACTTTCGCTGCCGTCTACAATGTCCCGGTGATCCTCGCCGTGGTGAACAACCAGTGGGCGATTTCCAGCTTTTCGGGCATCGCCGGCGCCGAAAAGGCGACCTTCGCTCAGCGCGCCGTCGGCTATGGCATTGCTTCACTCCGCGTCGACGGCAATGACGCGCTGGCCGTCTATGCGGCGATCCATTGGGCGTCCGACCGTGCCCGCGCCAACCATGGCCCGACCTTGATCGAATTCTTCACCTATCGCGCCGAAGCCCATTCCACTTCGGACGATCCGAGCGGCTATCGGCCGGTCGACGAAGCCAGGGCCTGGCCGCTCGGCAACCCGATCGAGCGGCTGAAGCAGCATCTCATCATCCTCGGCGAATGGGACGAGGAGCGACACGAGGCGATGCGCGCCGAATGCGATGCCGAGGTGCGTGCCGCGCAGAAGCAGGCCGAGAAACAGGGCATCCTGTCCGAGCAGGGCAGGGACAATATCGACAGCATGTTCGAGGATGTCTACGCCGAGGTGCCGTGGCACATCGCCGAGCAGCGCGACCAGGCGCTGGACGAGGCGCGCTGATGCCGGCGATGAACATGATCCAGGCGCTCAATAGCGCCCACAAGGTGATGATGGAGCGCGACCCCGACGTGGTCGTGTTCGGCGAGGACGTCGGCTATTTCGGCGGCGTCTTCCGGGTGACGGAAGGGCTGCAGCGCGAGTTCGGCAAGACCCGCTGCTTCGACGCCCCGATCAGCGAGGGCGGAATCGTGGCAATGGCCGTGGGAATGGCCGCCTATGGTTTGAAGCCGCTGATCGAAATCCAGTTCGCCGACTACATCTACCCCGGCTACGACCAGATCGTCAGCGAAGTCGCCAAGATCCGCTACCGGACGGCGGCCGAATGGACCATGCCGATGGTCATTCGCTCGCCCTACGGTGGCGGTATTTTCGGCGGCCAAACCCACAGCCAGTCACCCGAAAGCCTGTTCACGCACATCGCCGGACTGAAAACGGTGATTCCCTCGACGCCCCATGACGCCAAGGGCCTGCTGATCGCCGCGATCGAGGACCCGGACCCGGTGATCTTCTTCGAGCCCAAGCGCATCTACAACGG
>DATLGC010000185.1:0-2728 GCA_035540655.1 Sphingomicrobium sp.
CGTCGCGCTCGTCCTGGCTGTTGTCTTCCTCGCTCAGGGCTTCGGCTCCGTCTTGGGCCTGGACGCCCGCCTAGTCCCGGCCGCGGGCCCCGCCACCTTGGCTTCGAGCGCGGCGATCCGGGCCTTCAGGATCTCATTCTCCTCACGCGCGGCAGCGGCCATTGCCTTGACCGCGTCGAACTCGTCGCGGCCGACGAAATCGGCGCCGGCGACCCATTCGCGCATTTTCTCGCGAGCCGAGGCTTCCGCCTCGCGGCCCATTCCCGCCATCGTCCCGGCGAGGCCGTTCACCATCTTCACCAGGTCGTCGAACATCTTGTTCTCGGACTGCATAGAATTTTCTCCCTAGCCGAGCAGCGACGTTCCCGCGCCCGGGTTCAGCCGATCGATCGCCGAATTGAGGACCGCGGCGAAACACAACCAGGCCAGATAGGGAAGCATCAACGCTCCCGCCAGTGGGCGGATGCGCCAGAACTGGCCGGCGGTCGAGGCAGCGACGGCGATCATCACCAGGATGGTGATGAAGGCGAGGCGGATGTCGTGGGCGGCGAAGAAGATCGGCGTCCAGGCATAATTCAGGGCCAGCTGGGCGTAAAACAGGACCAGCGCCCGGTGGCGCCGCCGAGTCCTCGGCTCGGCGACGATTAGGGCAAGCGCCACGCCGAGCATCGCATAGAGGATCGGCCAGACGATTCCGAACGCCGAACCCGGAGGCATGAATGCCGGCTTGTCGAGTGCATCGAACCAGTCGTTGCCATAGCCGCTGTTGGACAGCCAGCCGGACAGCCAGCCGAAGCCCATGATCGCCGGAACGGTGATGAGGGCGATGCGCCAGTCCCACGCGCCCTCGGTTTCCTCAGTCAGCGGCGCCACTCTTCACTGCCCCCAGGAGAAATTCGACATTGCCTTCAGGCCCCTTGATCGGGCTTTCCGTCACGCCCAACACGCTCCAGCCCCGAGAGTCCACCCATTGTTTCGCGGCCGCGCAAACCCGCTCGTGGACGGCCGGCTCCTGAACCACGCCGCCCTTGCCGACCTCGCCGCGCCCGGCCTCGAACTGCGGCTTGACAAGGGCCACGAGCTTGGCGCCGGGCCTTGCCAGTTTCAGCGGCGATTCCAGGACCTTGGAAAGCGAAATGAAACTCGCGTCGCAAGTGACGATATCGACCGGCTCGGGCACCTGGCCGGCGGTCAGGTAGCGGGCGTTGACCTGCTCCAAAACCACCACGCGCGGATCCTGCCGGAGCTTCCACGCCAGCTGGTTGGTGCCGACGTCGACCGCATAGACCCTCGCCGCGCCTCGGCTCAGAAGCACGTCGGTGAAGCCGCCGGTCGAGCTGCCGATGTCGAGCGCCACCGCGCCGCTCACGTCGAAGCCGAAATGCGTCAGGCCGTGGTCGAGCTTGATCCCGCCGCGCGACACCCAGGGATGGTCCTTGCCGCGAACCTCCAGCGGCGCGTCCTCAGGCAGCATGTCGCCGGCCTTGGCGACTCTCCTGTCGCCGCTGATCACCGTCCCGGCCATGATCAGCGCCTGCGCCCGGGTCCGGCTCTCCGCCAGCCCGCGACTCACCAGCAGCTGATCCGCGCGGATTTTCATTTCTTCGGCGCTGACCGAAAACGCTCCCCCTGCGCCTGTCCCAAACTGCGCTCCCCCTGAGCCTGTCGAAGGGTGAGCGCGCGCCCTCCGACGGGCTTGGCGTCAGCGCTCTTGAAGCGAGCAAGGCCGGGGAGCGCCTCAAAATCCCCACGCATCAGCGCTTCTTTCTTTGCCCGCGACCAGCCGTGCAGCCTTCGCTCAAGTTCCCACGCCTCTTCACGCGTCTGACAATCGGTGGCCCAAAGCAGCTTCAGCGGCCGCCGCTTCGCAGTGTAGCGGGAACCAATGCCGTCACCGTGCTGAGCCATCCGCTGGTCGAGGTTATCGGAATGGCCAGTGTAGTAAGTGCCATCAGAGCATTCGAGGATGTAGACGTCGAAGGGCATGACCCCTGACGGTGCGCCAGCGCTCGCGTTTCGACAAGCTCAACGTGAGCGCCAGATGATGCGATTGTCTCTCGTTCCAGCGCTCCTCTGAGCTCGTCCTTTCGCGCTCCCCCTGAGCCTGTCGAACGGTGAGCGCCCTCTTCGCGTTCTTCGCGCCTTCGCGTGTACCCACAGGACCGAGCAACCCGCAGATTGTTAAACTTTAAGCCCGGACCTCCTCGATACCGGCGCTGTTGACCCGAAGGGCTTTCAGCACCGTCTCGACGATGTGCGGCGCGTTGAGCCGCGCCTCGTCATACTGCTTCTCGGGCTTGTCGTGGTCGATGAACCGGTCGGGAAGGCGCATCGTGCGAATCTTGAGGCCCGCATCGACCAGGCCCTCGTCGCTGGCGAGAGTCAGGACATGGGCGCCGAGCCCGCCGACCGCGGCTTCCTCGATCGTCACCGCTACCTCGTGGCTGGCGAGCAGGCGGCGGATCAGTTCCTCGTCGAGCGGCTTGGCAAAGCGCAGGTCGGCGATGGTGGTCGACAGCCCCTTGGCCTCGAGCTCGTCGGCGGCCTTCTCGGCCTCCGCGAGACGCGTGCCCAGCGACAGGATCGCGACCGTCTTGCCCTCGCGGATCACCCGGCCCTTGCCGATCTCGAGCCGCTTCGGCTGCTCGGGAAGCTCCACTCCCCTGCCCTCGCCGCGTGGATAGCGGACGGCGATCGGCCCGGCGTCGTTCAGCGCCATGGTGTGGAC
>DATLGC010000186.1:0-3956 GCA_035540655.1 Sphingomicrobium sp.
GCTGCATGCCGACCCAGCTCGCGCCGACCAGCGGCACCATGGGCTACGGGGTTCCAGCGGCCGTCGCCGCTTCCTTGCGCTTCAAGGATCGCCCGGTGGTCGCGCTCGCCGGGGATGGCGACTTTTTGATGAACGGCCAGGAACTGGCGACCGCCGCGCAATATGGCGCCGATTTTCTCGTCATCCTCGTCGACAATGGCAGCTACGGAACCATCCGGATGCACCAGGAGCGCGAATATCCGACACGTGTCAGCGGCACCGACCTCGCCAACCCCGACTTCGCCACCCTCGCCCGCGCTTTTGGCGGCTGGGCCGAGACGGTCGAGCGCACCGAGGACTTCGCCCCTGCCCTCGACCGCGCGCTCGGCGAGAAGGGCATCCGCCTCCTCCACTGCAAGACCGACGTCGAGCAGATCAGCAATCAGACGACCATCGCCAAGCTTCGCCAGCACTCACGAAAGGGCTGATCGGCACCAATGCCATCAACGAGCGTCTGTTCGGCATGACCCCGTCCGTGTCCCGGCTGCTCGAGCCGATCCGCTCGAGCTACTGGTTCGTGCCGAGCGTGATGAGCGTGGCGGCGATCGCCCTCGGAATCGTCACCGTCTGGCTCGATTCCGGCCCCGCGGCGGACTGGCTGGACGGCCTTGGCTGGTACCAGAGCGTCAAGCCCGACGGGGCCCACGAAGTCCTCTCGACCATTGCCGGATCGATGATCACCGTCGCCGGCGTCGTCTTCTCGATCACCATCGTCGCCATTTCCTTCGCCGCCAGCCAGTATGGCCCGCGAATCCTGACCAATTTCATGAGCGACCGGGGAAACCAGGTGACGCTCGGCACCTTCGTCGCCACCTTTCTCTACTGCCTCGTCGTGCTTCGCACGATCCGCGGCGGCGACGAGGATTTCGTTCCCCAGCTGGCCGTGATGGTCGGCCTTCTGTTCGCCTTGGCCTCGATTGGAGTGCTGATCTATTTCATCCACCACGTCACGCAGAGCATCCACATCAACACCATCACCTCGCGGGTCGCCCGCCAGCTGGTGGGTTCGATCGAAAGGCGCTTTCCGGCCTGCGTCGGCGACCCCCCGGACCAGAGCGACGACCAGCGCGCCGCTTTCCGACGCAAGGCGGAGGAAGCGTTCGGCAACGGCGATGTCGCCAGGATCGCCTCGAACAAGGACGGCTATCTCCAGGCGGTTGACGATGATCGCCTGCTATCGATCGCCTGCGAACATCGATTGCTCCTTCGCCTCGATCACGGTCCCGGCGAATTCCTCTATCGCGGCGGGACCGTGCTGCTTGCCCATCCGTCCGGCCGGGTGTCGGAGGAAATCGCCGACGAACTGAGGAAAAGCTGGACGGTCGGATCGGACCGCACGCCCGAGCAGGACATCCTGTTCCTGATCGACGAGCTCGTCGAGATCGCCGCCCGGGCGCTGTCGACCGGAGTCAACGACCCCTACAGCGCCATGACCTGCACCAACTGGCTGGCGGCGGGCCTCGCGGAGATTGCCCGGCGGCAGTCGCCCTCCCCCTACCGTCTCGACGACAAGGGGGAATTGCGCCTGATCGTCGAGCCGAGCCTGTTCGATGAGCATCTCCAGCGCGGGCTGGGCCGGCTTCGGCCCTATGCGGCCCGGGACGTCAATGCCGCCACCCATTTCCTCGCGGCGATCGCCGGCCTTGGCGAGCAGAACCTGTCGGCCCGGCAGCGCGAATTGCTCGGCGAGGAAGCGGACGCCTTGCTCGACCTTGCCCGGCGCGAACTGGACGGCCCCTCGAAGGACCGGGTGGAGGAGCAGATGGCGATCACCCGGCGCGCGCTCGACCAGGCCGAGCCGGCGTATGGCAGGTCGCCTAGAGGCCAAAAGGATATGTCTGGTCCTCGCCAGGCCGCTGCTCGCCCGGCAGCGGAGTGACTGCGCTGGTCTTGTCGAACCACAGCCAGGCGTCATATTGCCTGGGCAGGATCGCCTCGGAATAATGGCTCCAGCGCTCGGTCTCCGGCCGGTAGATGACGCCGATGTAGCGCTCGAGCCGAGGGTCCATCAGTTCCTCGATCAGCTCCTTGTCGGCGCAGCCCTCCCGCAGGTCGAGCAGGAACCGCTCGACGCCGCTGGCATGGGCCAGGCGCTCGTAACTGTCGGGCAGCGACGGCCGGACCGGCTTGATTCGCATCGGCTCGTCCCAGTCGTCGGCGGCGGCCACCGTGCCGCTGTGCGTGCCTAGGCCGATCAGCCGCGCCTGCTCGCCAAACCGTTCCTTGGCGAGCTGTCCGATGTTGAGCTCGCCCCGCCTTCGGCCCATGTCGGTGTAAGCGGCGTTGCCGATGTGGCTGTTGTGCGCCCACACCACTGCTTTCGAATCTGAGCCCTTGGCGTCGAGCAGCTGGCAAAGCGTTTCGAACATGTGGGTGTCGCGCAAATTCCAGCTTTCCGCCGCCCCCTCGTACATCGCCCGGTAATAAGCCTCGGCGTTCTTGACGAGCCGCGCATTGGCCTGCGCGTCGAGCCATTCGTCGCACTCCTCGGCGATACAGTCGACGTCGCGCTGGAGCAGCTCCTTGAGCATCTGGATGACGCCGAGCTCGCAGCGGGCATAGCCTTCGAAGATCGCCATCCGGCCGTAAGCGGCCGGGTTGTCGCGCCACGGCTCGAGGCAGCCATAGCGCTGCCTGGCGATCTTCGCCGCATCCGGGTCCTGCTGCTCGAGAAAATCGATCACCGCCCGCATCGAGGCGCTGAGGTTATAGAGGTCGAGGCCATAGAATCCGGCCATGTCCTCGTAGGAGCGGCCGCCGTTGAACTGGCGCAGCCAGCGGACGAAGGAATCGACTTCGGAATTGCGCCACATCCAGGTCGGGAAGCGCTCGAAGGCACGCCCCTCGCCTTCTCGGCTCGGCCGGTGCCGAACGTATCGGTCGATGCTCGCTGCGTCGGGCCAATCGGCTTCGACGGCGACGATATTGAAGCCGTGGCGCTCGATCAGGCGCTTCGAGATTGCCGCCCGAGCTCGATAGAATTCGCTCGTGCCGTGGCTCGCCTCGCCGAGCAGGATGACGCGGGCGTCGGCAAAGCGGTCGAACATTGCCGCGAACGCAGGATCGTCGATTTCGGGCAGGGATTCTGCCGAGCGGCGGATCAGGTCCGGAAGCAGCTCGGCCTCGGCGTCAAGCATCGCGCCAGCCCTGCTCACCGATCAGCGGGACAAAGCGGACCGAGCCCAGATTTTCCTCGATCAGCCTGCCCTTTGGGCCCTTGGTCACCTTGACCAGCTCCTGCACCCAGCCCGGATCGCCGACGGGCATCACCAGCCGCCCTCCGTCGGCGAGCTGATCGATCAGCGGCTGCGGCACATGGCTGCCGCTGGCGGCCGCGGTGATCGCGTCAAACGGCGCGTGCTGCGGGCAGCCCTTGGTGCCGTCGCCCTCGACGATGATCACATTGTCGTAGCCGAGCCGTTCCATCCGCTCCCGCGCCACGACCACCAGATCCCGGTGGCGCTCGATCCCGATCACCTGCCGGGCGATGCGGCTCATTACCGCCGCGGCATAGCCCGAGCCGGCACCGACCTCGAGCACCTTCTCCCCCGGTCGCATTCCGGCGGCCTGGATCATCAGCCCGACGATGTAAGGCTGGGAGATAGTCTGGCCGGATTCGATCGGCAGCGGGTGATCGCCGTAGGCGAGGTGCCGATATTCGTCGCTGACGAACTCTTCACGCGGCACGGCGAGGAAGGCTTCGAGGATGTAGGGCTCGTCGATCCCGCGGCGCCGCAAATGGCGCTCGATCATCCGCTCGCGCTCGGCGGTGAAGTCCGTCATGGTCGGGGCCATGGTCCCACCTCGGACCGACAACCCGTCGCGGCAGCGCACGTTCCCGGAAGCCTACCTCGGCGCTGTGCCGGTCACTCGACCGTCACGCTCTTGGCCAAATTGCGCGGCTGGTCGACGTCGGT
>DATLGC010000187.1:0-8291 GCA_035540655.1 Sphingomicrobium sp.
AAGGACATTGTCGAGGAAGCGCATGACGTCCTCGATGAACATCTTGTCCTTGTGCCATTCGTCCCACGTCTCGACGTTGAGCGAGGACAGGCAGCAGACCGCGGTCCGGTCGGCGCCGAGATGGTCGCGGCCGGTGGGAAGAGTGATCTCGCTGCACAGGTTGGACGTGGTCACCTTGAGGCCCAGGTCGCGGTGATGCTTGGGCATCGCCTTGTTCACCGCGTCGATGAAGATGATGTAGGGCTCGCCGGTCGCAAGCCGCGTCTCTACCAGCTTCTGGAACAAGGAGCGGGCGTCGACCACGCCGCGTTCGGACCCGTCCTTTGGGCTGCGCAGGACGAACTCGGCGCCTTCGCGAACCGCTTCCATGAACTCGTCGGTGACCAGCACTCCGTGGTGCAGGTTCAAGGCCTTGCGGTTGAAGTCGCCGCTCGGCTTGCGGATTTCGAGGAACTCCTCGATCTCGGGGTGCGAGATGTCGAGATAGCAGGCGGCCGAGCCGCGGCGAAGAGAGCCCTGCGAAATCGCCAGGGTCAGCGAATCCATCACCCGGACGAAGGGGATGATTCCACTGGTCTTCCCGTTCAACCCGACCGGCTCGCCAATGCCGCGAACCCGGCCCCAGTAGGTGCCGATGCCGCCGCCCTTGGAAGCCAGCCAGACATTCTCGTTCCAGGTGCCGACGATCCCGTCGAGGCTGTCGTCGACGCTGTTGAGATAGCAGCTGATCGGCAGGCCGCGCCCGGTTCCGCCGTTGGACAGGACCGGGGTCGCCGGCATGAACCACAGCCTGGAGATATAGTCATAGACCCGCTGGGCGTGGTCGGCGTCGTCGGCATAGGCCGCGGCGACCCGGGCAAACAAATCCTGGTAGCTTTCGCCGGGAAGCAGATAGCGGTCGCGAAGCGTGTCCTTGCCGAATTCGGTCAGAAGCGAGTCGCGGCTGTCGTCGGTCCTTACCGGGAACCGCTTTGCGTCGACCGTCTTGCTGGTGCGGGCGCTGGTTGCGACATCGTCGCTGCCGACTTCACTACCGGTTGAGAAATCCATCGCGCTTCCCCGTCCTTCCGGCGGCCGTTCGAGGTCCGCCTGTTCACCAGATGTTCGACTCGGTGCCATGGCGGCATCCTAGTCCCTTTTGCGCGTCGGAAGGGGCTTTTCTCATCGCCGTCCCCGATATCCACAGCGGACGCGTCCGGCCGCTCGCCGGAATAGCATATTCCGGCGCGGGACACTAGCTATTGAGCATTTCCCCCTCTGCGCTACCACCTATAGTGCCTCAACCGCCGCAGGATGCAAGCCGCTAAATTGTGGATCACGCAATTTTGCTGTGGATGAGTCCCTGCCGAAACGGATTGGCGAAGGGGGCTTGCATTATCGCGTTCAGGTGCAATGCTCGGGGGTCCAAGGGGGGACAGGAATGAAGCTGGTCATTGGCGCCGCGACGGCGATCGCGGCCATCGCCCTGAGCGCAGCAACCCCGGCCAGCGACTGGTCGGTCCCCGACCTGACGTGGCTGGGCGACGACGCCGAAGAGCAATTCGCCGAGTCGAGGCGAATTTGCGCACAGGCGACCGGTTCCCGGCCGACGCCGGCCGATCATCCCACCCCGGCGGAGCGTGCCGCGCTGAAAGGCTGCGACAGCGCGGCGCTTTATTATGGAATCGGCATCGCCGCCGATCCGGTGGCGGCGCGCAAATGCGCGATGATCGAGCGCGAGCAATCGAAAGGCGACGATCTCCGGCTGCTGGACGGCGAAGGCATTTTGATGATGGTCTACGCCAATGGCCGCGGCGCGGAGCGCGACTTCGACATCGCCATTCACATGGCCTGCCAGCTGTCCGATGCGCCGGCGGCGATGGAGGGCCGGATCACGCGCCTCGCCGAACTTCGCCAGTCGCGCTGGACGGGCGAGGATTTTGAAAGCTGCGACGACATCACCAGCGGCATGAGCGGCGGCATCTGCGCGGGCCTCGGTTCACGGATCGCCGAACAAGAGCGCTCGGCATGGATCGCCGATCTTGGCGCAGGCTGGACTCCGGCCCAGCGAGCGCTGTTCGACCGGGTGTATCAAAGCTTTTCCGATTATGCCGAAACTGCCCACGCGCTCGATTGCTTTCGCGGCACCTTGCAGGCCGCCTGCGCGATCATCGGCCGCGAAGAGGAGTTGGAGCGGTTTCTCGATCGGGTCGAAGCGCTGATCGCCGGCCGCCAGCCTACACGGGCCGTGCCCGACGAGCGCCACGCCAATGCCGCCACCGGCAGCTCCAAATGGAAGGCGATGGTGGCCGAGGTCGAGCCATCCGACCGCAGCTGGTATCGCGAGAACGGCCGCGAGACGGTCGCCGCGCGCGCCCGGTTCGAGCGCGAGCTCCTCGCTTTTGCCGCATCGGTCGTGCCGAATCGCACGCGGCGGCAGGTCAGGCAGTTCTTCTCCGACCTGTAGGCGCCAGGCGGGGCTAGCTTCCTGGAGTGCGGTCCTTGATTCGGCCTAGCTCGGGAACCGATGCCCCAGGCTTGAGCCAGGCCTCGAGCGCGTCGAGATCAAGGCCGGCGTCGGCGGTGTTGGTGCCCTGTGCGAGCACGGTAAAATTGTCGCCGCCGCTGGCCAGGAAATTGTTGACCGCCACGCGGTAGCGGCGGTTGGGGTCGATCCGACGGCCGTTCAATCGCATCTCGACGATCCGCTGGCCGGCGGGCCGGCTGAGGTCGTAGGCGAAGACAAAGCCGCGGCTCGGCATCAGCATCGTCGGGCGGTCGGCGCTGTTGAGGCCGCTCGCGAACTGCTGCTCGAGCATCGCCTTCAGCTGCGCCCCGGTCAGGGTCTTGACGACGATGCTGTTGCCGAACGGCTGCATTGCGAAAATCTGGCCATAGGTAACGCTTCCGTCCGGCCCTGGAACAAGATCGGTGCGAACTCCGCCGCTGTTGATGAAGGCGAGCTCGGCCCCGTGCGCGCGCGCGGCGGCGAGCTGCGCGTCGGCGATGAAATTGCCGGCGCTATGCTCGCGATCGGTGGTCTCGGCCTTGGTCACCGGCCCGGCCAGTTTTCCGACGACCCGCGCCGCTTCGGGAGCGGCGGCGGCGACGAAGCGGTCGACCAGCGCCTTGGTCGCCGGGTCGGCGGCATATTGGGGGAAAGCCGCGACCGGAGCGACGATTGTTCCGCCCTGCTCATAGCCTTCGCCCTGGACGATGACGTTTTCGGCCCGGTGGCCCTGAAGGGTGCCTTCCGGGGCGAAGGTCAGCCGGATGTCGGTGATCAGCGTACCGAAACGTCCGGCGCTGGTCAGGAGCAAAGGCCGCTGCCGCCCGGGCCGCTCGATTTCGCAGATATAGGGTTGGTGGGTGTGGCCCGAGATGACGAGGTCAATCGCCGGGTCGAGCCGCTCGATGATCGGAACGATGTCGCCCGACAATTCCGCGCAGCCGTTGTAGCCGCCGCGGCTGTGGCCACCCTGGTGAATGAGAAGGACGATTGCGTCGGCACCCGCGGCCTTCAATGCCGGCACGGCGGCGTTGGCGGTCGCCGCTTCGTCGGCGAAGGTCAGGCCGGCGACTCCGGCCGGTGTAACCAGCGTCGCGGTTTCCTTGAGCGTCATTCCGACGATGCCGAGCTGGACCGGGCCGAAATCCTTGACCGCTGTGCCCGGGAACAGAGTCCGGCCTTCGGCTGTCAGCACGTTGGCGGCGAGGAAGCGGAAGCCGGCGCCGGGGAAGGGCTCGAGCTTGCACGGCTGCTTGGTGGTATGCTGCTCGCAGCCGCCGCGCTGCATCCGCACCAGTTCTGGCCAGCCCTTGTCGAACTCGTGGTTGCCGACCGCATTATATTCGACCCCGACCAGGTCCATTGCGGCAATCGTCGGCTCGTCGAGGAACAGGGCGGAGACCAGGGGCGTGCCGCCGATCATGTCGCCGGCCGAGACGGTGACGCTGTGCGGCTGCCCGGAGCGAAGCGCCTTGGCGGCGGCGGCGAGGTGCGCGACCCCGCCCGCCGGAACCCGGATGCTGGCTTCGGGCGTGCCCGCCTCGATGCTGAGCCTGGGCGGCTCGAGGTGACCGTGGAAATCGTTGATGGCGAGGATCTGTACCTCGACCGGCGGCACCGCTTCGGCGGCGGCGACGACCGGCGGCGACGGCGGTGGCACGGTCGCGCAAGCGGTGAGGAGGGAAATCATCGCTGCGAGGGCCAGGCTTCGGGTCACCATCTGTGCTTACTTTCGCGGTTCGGAAAACATCTGGTTGAGATAGGCGGCGAGCCTGACCCCGGCCTGCTTCAGCCGCAGCTCGACGGTCGGCGTGTGCCGGTAGACATAGTCATATCCAAGCTCGCTTCCTTCCGGATAGATGCGTTCGCGAATCTGCACGCTTTCCGCGATCCACACGCGCGGTTCGGGATTCCACCAAGCAATCACTTCAGCGCTGGTCGTGTGGCGACTGAGCCGCTCGGCCAGTTCGGTGAAGGAATAGCCGGTCGAATCGACCAGCGCCGAATCCCACACGGCGTGGAGGTTGGTGTCGCGGCCGAACCATTTCACCTTGACGTCATTGCCTCCGCGATCGCCCGGCCGGCCGTTGTGCAGCGGCTGGTGAAGGTCGCCGACGATGTGGACGATGAAGCGCAGCGCCAGCTGGCGGTGCTCGGCGCTGGTCTTTGGGTCTAGCACGAGCCTGCGGAAGAAATGAAGCGCGCTCAGCGCATCGCCCTCCGGCGGGGCGCGGTCGTAGGTGATTCCGCCGACGGTCACATAATGCCAGGGGCTGGACGTGGTCCGCCAGAAGGGGTGCGGGTCGGACCGCATTTCGTCCGGCCAGTTCGACGCTTCCGGCAAGGTCTCCACGCCGAGGATCTCGCGCACGTGCGCACGGGCGAGGCCGCTCAAATGCTCGTCGGCGATGGCGGCGGTGACCCGGTGGCCGGTCTTGCCCCACGCCAGGGCCGGGGCGGGCGCGGCCGCAGCGACGGCCGCGGCCAGGGCGAGGGTCAGTCTGCGAGCGAACATGCAATTCTCTTCCGTCATGCTGAACGCGTTTCAGCATCCGTTCCCGCATTGCGGCGCGGGTTGGTGGATGGGCCCTGAAACAGGTTCAGGGTGACGGCCTGTCGCGTGTCCGAGCTCACGTGATTTCCTCTATGCCTTCGCCTAAGGACAAAAGCATGACAGAGGAAGAGTTAGTCGCGCTGGCGCGCGAGGCGGCGCTCAAGGCCTATGCGCCTTATTCGAACTTCCACGTCGGCTGCGCGGTCGAAAGCGTCGATGGCGAAGTGGTGACCGGCGCCAACATGGAGAATGCCTGCTACCGGCTCGGGCTGTGCGCCGAGCAAAGCGCGCTGACCGCCGCCCAGCACAAGTTCGGGCTGGGCAAGGTCAAGCGGATCGCGGTCGCCGGCGGCGGCATCGAAGGCGGGGTTTTGACCGGCGCGATGACCTGCACGCCGTGCGGCGGCTGCCGCCAGGCGATCTTCGAGGCGGCGTGCCTGTCCGGCCGCGATGTCGAAATTATCGCTTCGAACGGCGACGGCTCGGCGATCGAGCGCCACGCGATCGGTGCGCTGATCCCGAACGGCTTCGGCCCGGCAAATCTGAAAGAAGCTGCTGCGGAATAGGTATAGTTTTAATACCGGAATTCTGCTAGTCTCTTGCCCGTGTTCGAATTCGATCCGGCGAAGAGCGCGGCTAACAAGGCGAAGCACGGGATCGACTTCGAGGAGGCTCAGGCGCTCTGGCTGGACGAACGGAAGGTCAGCGGCCGAATCGAATGGCCGGGCGAGACGCGCTGGACGGTGGTCGGAAGAATCCACGGCAAGCTGTGGTCGGCCGTCGTGACGTTTCGGGGCGAAGCGATCCGGATCATCTCGGTCCGGCGCGCCCGTCCGAAGGAGGCAGCGAAGTATGAAACCCAAACCGATTAGCGCCGAAGAGTTCGACCGCCGCTTCGATGACGGCGAGGACATGGCGGATTACCTTGACTGGTCGAGCTTCCGCCGCCCCGGCCTGGAGCCCAAGCGGGTCAATGTCGATTTCCCGCAATGGATGGTCGAGCGGCTGGATCGCGAGGCGAAGCGGCGCGGGGTCACCCGCCAGGCGCTGATCAAGATGTGGCTCGCCGAGCGGCTCGACAATGCAGCGTGAGCCGGCCGGCGACGGGTCGCCGATCGAGCGCGAACCGGGCGGCCAGCTTAGACCAGCTTGATCTCGCGCAGCCGCTCCTGGAGATAGTCGTTGGCGGTGATCGGCGGCCATTTGGGCTGCTCGCCCTCGGGCACGGTGCCGGGCAACGCCTCGATGCAATAGTCCGAGCGGAAGTGGAGGAAGAAGGGCATCGAATAGCGCGAGCGGCTCCGGCGCTCGGGCGGCGGGTTGACGACGCGGTGGGTGGTCGAGCGAAGCAGACCGTTGGTCAGCCGCTGAAGCATGTCGCCGATGTTGACGACGAGCTCGCCGGGTTTCGGCGAAACCGGGATCCAGCGGTTGTCGCGGGTCAAGAGCTCGAGCCCGGCTTCCTCGGCGCCGAGGAGAAGCGTGATGGCGTTGATGTCCTCGTGCGCGCCGGCGCGGACGTTGCTTCCCGGCTCGCCGGTAATCGGCGGGTAATGGAGCAGGCGCATCACCGAATTGCCGTCGCGCACGGTGTCGACGAAATAATCCTCGTCGATCTTCAGGAAGCGGGCGATCGCCTTGAGGATCTTCAAGCCGGTGCGGTCGAACGTGTCGTATAGGGTGAGGAAGGTGTCCTTGAAGCCCGCCACTTCCTCGGGCCAGAGATTGTCGCCCATATGGTCGCGGAAGTTGTGGCCGGGGGGAAGCTCGCGGCCGACGTGCCAGAATTCCTTGAGGTCGTGCGCCTTGGCGCCCTTGGCGGTCTCGATCCCGAACGGCGTGTAGCCGCGCGCTCCGCCGCCGCCGGGGATGTGGTATTCGCGCTTCACCTCCTCGGGCAGAGCGAAGAAGGCCTTTGCCTTGTCCTCGGCCTGATGGATCAGATCGTCGGGTATGCCGTGGTCGGCGATGATGGCGAAGCCATATTCCTCGAAGCTTCGGCCGAGCTTTGCGGCGAAGCCGCCGGGGTCGCGGTCGGCGTCCTTCAGGGAAACGGAGGCGATGTCGTCGGTGATCGTGGCCATGATTCTCTTTACCGTCATGCTGAACTTGTTTCAGCATCCATTTGCGGGAAGCACAGTGCGGCTGTCTAGATAGACCCTGAAACGAGTTCAGGGTGACGGACTAAGGAAGCATGAGGCTCGCCAGAGCGGCGCTCATCAGATTGGCGAGGCTTCCGGCGATCAGGGCGCGGATTCCGAGCCGGGCGATCACCGGCCGCTGGTTGGGGGCGAGGCCGCCGGTCACCGCCATCTGGATGGCGATCGAGCTGAAATTGGCGAATCCGCAGAGCGCGAAGGTGACGATCGCCCGGCTTCGCTCGCTCAACGCCGCGGCCGGCCCGGCGGCATTGCCGAGGTCGATGAAGGCGACGAATTCGTTGAGCACGATCTTGGTGCCGAACAGCCCGCCGGCGACCCCAGCCTCGTTCCACGGAACTCCGATCAGGAACATGATCGGGGCGAAGATATAGCCGACCAGCCCCTGGAAGCTGAGGCCCGGGATTCCGACCATGTTGCCGAAGCCGCCCAATAGCCCGTTGGCCAGAGCGACCAGAGCGACGAAGCTCAGCACCATCGCGCCGACGGCGACGGCGAGCTTGACGCCGGTCGCGGCGCCCTGGGCGGCGGCCATGATGACGTTGGCCGGCCGCTCGCCTTCCTCGAAGGTCTCGGCGACGTCGACCTGCTCCTCCTCGGCCGAGGCCGGGCCGAGCGGAAGCTCGTCCTTCGCCGGCAAATCGTCGGGCATGATCATCTTGGCCATCAGGATTCCGCCGGGCGCCGACATGAAGGCGGCGGCGAGCAGATAAGGCAGATATTCCGAGCCGAGCAGGCTGGCGTAAGCGGCGAGGATGGTTCCGGCGACCCCGGCCATGCCGACGCACATGATGGTGAACAGGCGCGAGGGCGGCAAAGCGGCGAGATAGGGCCGAACGACCAATGGCGATTCGGACTGGCCGACGAAGATATTGGCGGCGGCGGCGAGCGATTCGACCCGGCTGATTCCGGTCACCCAGGCGATCGCCCCGCCGACCCAGCGCACCACCCGCTGCATGATCCCGAGGTGGTAGAGGATGGCGACCAGCGAGGCGAAGAAGATGATCACCGGCAGAGCGGCGATGGCGAAGGTGTTGGCCAGCGGGTTGGTCTCGCTCGGTCCGAACAGGAATTCGGTGCCCTGGTTGGC
>DATLGC010000188.1:0-11388 GCA_035540655.1 Sphingomicrobium sp.
ATACATCCGCGCCGCCGACGACAAGCGGCTGGCTGGCCTGGTTGCGCCGAACCTTGGCCTTTCGGAAGACCGGCTCGACCTGCTTGTTCGCGCCATGCCGGAACTCAAGGCCCGGGCCCACGATCTCAACCAGCTGGCAGACGGCGCCCATTTCCTCTTTGCCAGCCGCCCCCTGCAACTCGACGAAGCGGCCGTCGCGTTCCTCACCGACAACAGCCGCGGGCATTTACGGCTTACCCACGAAAAGCTGTCCGAGATTGGGGAATGGAGCCCCGAAAACATAGAGGCGGCGGTTCGCGCGGTCGCGGATGAAGCGGGTCTCAAGCTGGGCAAGCTCGCACAGCCGCTGCGCGCGGCGCTTACCGGGCGAACGACCTCGCCCGGAATCTTTGACGTCCTCGCCTTGCTGGGGCAGTGCGAGAGCCTGCAACGGATTGCCGATCAGATGGTGGAGCGGAGTGAATGACTGACAAGACGGTGACCCTCAACGCGCCGGGCGGCGACAAGTCCTATCCGGTCCTGCCCGGGTCGGTCGGCCCGGAGGTCATCGACATCCGCAAGCTCTACGGCGAAACCGGAATGTTCACCTTCGATCCCGGCTTCACTTCCACCGCCAGCTGCAAGAGCGCGATCACCTACATAGACGGTGAGGAAGGCATCCTCCTCCACCGCGGCTATCCGATCGACCAGCTTGCGGAAAAGTCCACGTTCATGGAGGTTTCCTACCTTCTGGTCCACGGCGAGTTGCCATCGCGCTCCGAGCTCGAGCAGTTCACCTACACCATCTCGCGCCATACCATGCTGCACGAGCAGCTCATGACCTTCTACCGCGGGTTCCGCCGGGACGCCCACCCAATGGCGATCATGTGCGGAGTGGTCGGGGCTTTGTCGGCATTCTACCACGACAGCACCGACATCACCGACCCCGAGCAGAGGATGATCGCCTCGCACCGGCTGATCGCCAAGATGCCGACGATCGCCGCCATGGCCTTCAAATATTCGATCGGCCAGCCGTTCATGTATCCGGACAACAGCCTCTCCTACACCGGCAATTTCCTCAGGATGACTTTCGGCGTTCCTGCCGAAGCCTATGAGGTGAACCCGGTCATCGAGCGGGCGATGCGGCGGATTTTCATCCTTCACGCCGATCATGAGCAGAACGCATCGACCTCGACCGTTCGCCTCGCCGGCTCGTCGGGCGCCAACCCGTTCGCCTGCATCGCCGCCGGGATCGCCTGCCTGTGGGGTCCAGCCCATGGCGGCGCCAACGAAGCGGCGCTCAACATGCTGCGCGAGATCGGCCGGCCCGAGAATATCCCCGAATATATTGCCCGGGCGAAGGACAAGGACGACCCATTCCGGCTGATGGGTTTTGGCCACCGGGTCTACAAGAATTACGACCCACGGGCGAAGGTCATGCAGCAGACCGCGCAGGAAGTGCTCGACGAGCTGGGCATTTCCGATCCAGTGCTCGACACCGCCCGCGAGCTCGAGCGAATCGCGCTCAGCGACGACTATTTCATCGAAAAGAAGCTCTACCCGAACGTCGATTTCTATTCGGGCGTGATCCTCAACGCGATCGGCTTCCCGACCGAGATGTTCACGGCCTTGTTCGCGCTCGCCCGCACCGTCGGCTGGGTTGCGCAGTGGAATGAAATGATTTCCGACCCCGAGCAGAAGATCGGTCGCCCGCGCCAGCTCTATGTCGGCGCCACCAAGCGCGATTACGTGCCTGTCGACCAGCGCTAGGCGCGTGGAAGCGTCAGCGTGAAGCGGGCACCCTGGCCGGGCCTGCTGTCGAGGGTGATATCACCCCCCATCGAGCGGGCCAGCCTGCGGGCTATTGCCAGACCAAGACCGGTTCCGTCGTCACTGCTTCCGGCGCGCTCGAACCGTTCGAAGATTCGCTCGTGGTCTGCAGGTTCGATACCCGGCCCTTCGTCCGCGACAATTGCCGAGGCGCGTTCCTGATCGGATCGAAACGAGAGGCTGACGGTCGAACCTGCTGGCGAATGACGAACCGCATTGCCGATCAGGTTGACGAGAATTTGAATCACTCCGCGCTCGTCGCCTCGCGCGGGAAGCGACCTGCTGAGCTCCATATGGATGGCGACGCCCCGGCCTTCGGCGGAGGATTCAAGCATGATTACGGCTTCCGCCGCCAGTGCAGCCAGATCGACAGTGGCACCGCCGTCGCCGGGCTCCTCGCGCATCGAGCGGATGACCGAGAGAAGGTGGCGTGCCGCGGTCGAGATGTCGGCCGCATAGGCAGCATAATCGCTTCGGAGAGGCCCGTCGCCGCGTTCAATGATCCGGTCGGCACATTGGATGATCCGGTCGATCGGCGATCGCAGGGCCTCGTCGAGCGCCTGGTCGATTGCTGACGGCGGAAACGCGTCAGCCGGGGCGCCCGTCGGCGCTCCGTCGAGCGGCTCGGCCCGACCTTCAAAGCCAGCGAAACTGCCCTCGCGGTCCAGCACCGTTTCTCCACTCAGGCGAAAGACGGCCGACCCGCCGGTCCGAGCAGAAATCCTCTGCCCAGAAAAGCCCTGCCGCCCGGCGAGACCAGCAAGCAGCGGCATCTCGCCAGATTCATCCTCTTCGAGCCTGAGAATCCGCGTGAGAGGCTGACCGATCACCTCACCCAGATCGAGTCCGAGCCTTTCCGCCAGCTCGGGCGAAAGCGCGACAAGTCGTAACTGGTCATCCACCGCCCAATGCAATTCCGGCTCGACGGAATCGCTTTCGGCCACGCTGCCGTACAAAGGGGCGAGACGCGGACCGGACGGAACCCGTTCGTTCCACCCTTCGATGACCAGCCGAATGTCGCTGCCCTCGGGAATGGCGTTGACGACGAGGTCGATGTCGCGCTTTTCGCTGGCGGCAATTGCCGGCCTAGTGACAGGCACCCGAAGGTTGCGCGCCATCCGCACGATCGCGGCGAGCTGCGGGATAGCAAGGACGGATCCTACCCGCGAACCTGCTTCCGCCTGGAGCGCCGCCAGCTGCGGGTCCGCTTCGACCAGCCGCCCGGTCGAGTCGACCCGGCCGAGGATGGGCGGCCTTTCAGGCGCTGCGCTTGCCATTTACAGCCTCGAGCGCGCTTAACGCATCGCGATATTCGGTGGCATGCCCGAAGCGCTGTCGTGCAGCGCTCACCTCATCGTCGCTTAGCGATTCAAAGGTGGCAATCTCACGCCCGGGATTGCCAATTCCGACGAGTTCACCAAGTGCTGCAAGAATCCGGGCCGCGAGTTCTCGCGAGGCTGCGGCCATTCGCAAGAGGAGCACCAATCGTCCGTTGCCTCCGACGAGAAGGTGATCGAGCGCATCGGCGGTGGGCACCGCCGCGCGGCGGGCGAGCCCTTCGGCGAGAAGCCCGACATCGCCCGCCTCGGCCGCCGCCCCGAGCCGAATATCATCAAGCATTCCGGAATGTTCCATCGCAGTGGCGAGACTGGCGATGAGAGTTGCGACGCTGCGCCTGGGATCATGCCTGGCCAACACGGCCTCGACGGCGTCGGCGAGCGGCGCCTGGCTCGAAGGATTGCCCCTGCTCAGTCCGGCAGCGATGGCGTAGGCCAGGCTGCGAGCGGTTGGAGTCGCAAGGTCGTCCAGCTCCACCAAAGGCTGACCGAGGCGATCTCGGCGGCGACCACGGGCCAGAATCAGCGCCATGGCAGCTGCTGATACGTCCGGGCTGTCGCCGGCAACCAGGCTTTGCAGATGGCGGTTGGGGCGAACGTCTCCATGGGCCCGCACGGCTACCGCGATTCGCTCCTCGTCGGCGCGCCGAAGAAGCAGATCGACGAGTTGCGGAAGATCGAGCAGCCTGGAGCTGCGCAAATCGCCAAGTAGCCGGCTGCCGTCCCCGTCGTTGGCCGCCGCCAAACCGAGCGGAAGCTCGGCGCGAAGGTCGTCGGCAAGCTGGGCCACCAGGCTGTCGAGCAGCGCGGTCATCAGCGCCCGCTCCTGTTCGGTCAGGCGCTTTTCAGGATCGAGGAAGAAATCCGAACGAACGATATCCAATCGGCTACGCCCCGCGGGGCGCGCGGGTTCGACCGCTCGGTCGGCTGCCGGAGCAGCAATTGGCCATTCCTCGGGCGCCATTTCCGACCGGAATATCCGGTTTGAGTTAATGCGTCGTCAATCCGAAACGATTCGGTGACGGATGTGCTGGAGATAAAAGAAGGAAATCGCCGCATAGAGCGCTGCTGCGGCGAGATAGGCGGCCCAGGCTCCGGCAATCGCGAAGGGGATCGCCGCGATGATCGCGTTGCGCCTGGAAAACAACAGCACTTGCCCCGGTACCTCCTGATGGCCCCGCTCGACTCGCGCCGCCTCCGCAAAAGCCGCCGCCGCAAGCGACGCGACGAGGCTCCACCAACCGGCGCCGGTGACCGCGGTCCACCAGCCAAGCGACACCAGGGCAATTCCGGTAGCAGGCCATAACAACAGCCGAGACAGCAGTCGTGCCGGAAGCGGACGAAGGCGTAACGTCGAAAGCCGCCGCGCCGCCAGGTCCAGCGGGGTCGCGAGCACCAGCAGCGCCAGGCCCGCGCCGAGCCACCCGCGGGTGAAAGCAAAAGCGCCGGCGAGGGTCAGAAGCAGGGCCACCCAGATCAGCACTTCAGGCTTCACCCGCGTCTCAAGCAGCCGTTCGGTGACCAGATCCTCAACAATCGGCAGGACGAAACGGCTCGCCCAGTCGCGACGTGCTCCCCGGGAGGCCACGAGGAGCCGCCGATCAAAATCGTGCAGTGATTCAGCTTCCTCGGCGAGCAATGGCTCTCGTAGGTCGCTGGCCGGCACCAGCAGCGCCCCATCCTGGAGCGTGCGTCTCAGGAGCGTCGATGGCAGGTCCCAGTCACCGAGCATCGCCGCGGTCGAGCCGAGCAGCCGCGCCTCGATGACCGCCAGCCCGCCCCAGCGGCTCTCGGCATCGATTCGTTCGAAGCCCTGATGCCGTTCATCGTCCGGGACGGTGACCACCGCCGGTTCACCGGATTCGGCCAGCTCGGCCAGCAGGTCGGCCGGAGGAACAATTCCATCGCCGACCAGTAGCACCAGCGCGCCAGCCTCGAACCGGCTCGCCGCCTCAAGCCCATCGCTGACCGGAGTAACCACCAAGCCTTCATTGCGCAGACTCTCAACCGCGTCCTGGAGAGCGACCGGGACTCGCTCCACGAGGACGACGATCGGCGACGCTCCCGCCGCCGCGGCGCAGCGTACCTGATATTCGACCAGCGTACGGCCCGATAAAGGCAGGAGCGCGCGAAGGCCGCCCGATTCGTCTTCCTGATAGGCTCCGATCAGCGCTCCCAGCGCCATGACCCGCTCCATCCCCCCGCTTCCGCTGCCGAAGCATCCTTTCATGCCTTTCTAATCGCTTTCTTGACAGCCCAAAGATGGTAAACTGACCTATCATGACCGCCAGCACCCAGCGCGCCGACGAGCCGCTCCGCCATCCCGAACAGCCTTTCACCGAAGGCAGGGACTCCATCGATATCGACGGTTTCGACCGGCTACAGTGGGAGGAAACCAGGGCCGAGGCTCATGAGAGCGCGGCTGGTGGCCGAGCAGTGCTCGGGTGGGGGCTGACGCTGCTTGCAGTGTTGTGGATCGCTTATGCTGCCTGGTCGGCCGGGCGCGCAATCGCAGCCGAGCCCTTGTCGTCCCCCGCCATCGCCCAGTGGATTGCGATAGTCGCCGGACCGCTGGCATTGCTCGGCCTGGTCTGGATCATGTTCGGCCGGACCCGACGCAAGGAAGCCGAGCGATTTACCCGGTCGGTAGTGGCAATGCGCACCGAAGCGCGCTCGCTGGAAGCGCTCCTCGGAGTGCTTCGCGAGCGGCTCGACGACAGCCAGCAGTCCCTTTCGACCATGGCTCAGCGGCTGATGCAGCTTGGCGACGAGACGACTGGCAAGCTTGATGGAGTGACCCGCGAGCTCGATTCGAGCAGCGAGCGGCTGGTCGCCCATGGCGAAGCTCTCGACCGGGCCGCCGATTCGGCGCGCCGCGATATCGGCGTGCTGCTTGAAGACCTGCCCAAAGCGGAGGCCAGCGCGCGTTCGATGGCCGAGCAGCTGCGCAATGCCGGCACTGAATCGATCGATCGCGCCGCCTCGTTCGAAAGCCAGGTGACGTCCCTCGCCGAGCGCACTCGCGAGGCCGACGAAATGGTTGCCTCGGCAGCCCAGCGGCTGATCGGCCACCTGACGCAGATCGAAAGCGCCGGAGCCGCCGCTTCGGCACGTATTGGCGATGCGGAATCGGGCTTCTCCACTGCGGTCGATGCCCTGCTTGAGCGCACCGCCGCGGCGCTAGACGAAATCCGGTCGGGGATTGATACCCAATCGTCAGCCGTCTCGGCTTTGGTCGAGCAGGCCTCCGCAGGCCTCGGTCGCGCGGGAATCGACGCCGCCGATGCGCTCGGCACGAGACTCGCCGCGGCGAGCGCCTCGCTCGATGGACTTAGCGCCCAAGTCGCCGAGCAGGACCGGGTCTCCCAGCGAATGATCGCCGAGATCGATCGCGGGCTGACCTTGATCGACCAGCGCTTCACGGAACTTGCGGCCCATGGCGACGAACGCGCTACGCATTTCCTCGGATCATTGTCCCGCGCCCGAGCCGAGCTCGACGCCCTGGCCGACCAGGCGGGAACCCAGGACGGGGCCATCGGCAATCTCGCCGAACGGACGACCGCTCTTCGCGACAACATCGCCCAGCTAGCCGGCGACGTACGCGATCAGCTCAACAGCGCCATAGCCGACGCAGAGGGCGGCGCTGCCCGGCTTCGGGAAACCGCAGAGCAGGCCCGCCCGGAAATCGACTGGGTGCGTGATGCCGCGGTCGAGGCGAGCGAGCGCATGACCCAGACCGGCGCTGCCATCGGGGAGCAGCAGGACCAGCTCAGCGCTCTACTGGGGTCCGTCGACGAAGGAGTTAGCATTGCAGAGTCTCGCCTCGCTGAATTGTCTTCAGCAGTCGCCCAAGCGCAAAAGCAGGCGAGCGAGCTAAGCGGTGAAACCGCGCCGGCATTGGTCGCGGCGATGGTGCAGGTGCGCGACGCCGCAGCCCATGCCGCCGAGCGGGCGCGTACGGCGATCGCCGAAGTGATCCCCGAGGGGGCGGCCCAGCTGTCAGACGCGGTGCGAGAGGCCTTGGAAAAGGCGATCCGCGAGGGCATCGAGGACCGGCTGCGCGAAGTCGACCTGGCCGCTGCCCGGTCCGTCGACGCCGCGCGCGCCGCCTCGCAACGGCTCACGGGCCAGATGCTCACTCTCGGCCAGAGCGCCTCGGCGCTCGAACAGCATATCGAGCAGACCAATGCCGAGCAGCGCGAAAAGGACAGCGAAGCCTTTGCCCGCCGGGTCGCACTGCTGATCGATTCGATGAACTCGGCCGCCATCGATGTCGGCAAGATTCTTGCCGACGAGGTCGATGAGAAGGCCTGGGATAGCTATCTGAAGGGCAATCGCGGGATATTCACGCGGCGCGCCGTCAGGCTGTTGAGCGGCAGCGAAAACCGCGCCATTGGCTCCCATTACGAGAGTGACGGCGAGTTCCAAAGATCGGTCAATCGCTACGTCCACGATTTCGAATCGATGCTTCGCCGAGTGCTCGCCGAGCGCGAGGGCGCAATGATCGCAGTGACCTTGATGTCGTCGGACATGGGCAAGCTTTACGCCGCACTCGCCCAAGCAGTCGATCGACGCCGCTAACCCCGGCCGTGATAGAAATCGAGGTCGTCGGCCTCGATCCAGCCAAAATTCCAGTTGGCGTAAAACAAGACGAACAGCAGCAGAGCGAGCAGCGCCGCCTTGCCTAGGTGCCGCTTGAGATCGAAGTGGTGCGGAGCGCTGTCCGCCTGGCCCGGCACCTTCTCCGCACCGACCTCTTCGTCGGTCTTCACTCCGAACGGCAGAAGAACGAAAGCGCTCGCGACGAAAAACAGGAAATAAATGGCGAGGATCGATCCGATCTGCATCGCAGTGCGCCCGCTCAACCGACCTTGAGCATCGTCACGTCGACCAATGGTTTCTTTCCGGTCCACAAGGTCGCGCAGCGGCGAACGGCTAGCCGAACAGCCTCGCGGACCTTCTCCTCGTCGGCACCAGATCGATAGGCATGGGCGGCCGCTTCGCCGGCATCGGCAATGAAGTCCTCACGATCGGCCTCGACGGGCACTCCAAATGGTTTGACGAGTGGCGCGCCGGCCAGATCGCCGTTTGCGCGCACCGGGACCGTGACGGTGATCAAGCCGCCGAGGCCGATTCGCCTGCGTTCGTTGATCGTCGAGCCGTCGGCGGGCAAGATGACGTCGCCGTCTAGAACCAGCCGCCCGACGCGAACCTCGTCGAGCTTCTTCGGCCCGTCGGGGGCTAGCCGAACCAAATCGCCATCTTGCTGGTGGATAGCGGCCGGGACGCCATGAGCAAGCGCTAGCCGAGCGTGTTCCGCCAAGTGCCGCGGCTCTCCGTGGACCGGAATGACGATCCGGGGCCGTACCCAATCGTACATTGCCACCAGTTCCGGCCGGCCGGGATGGCCGGAGACGTGCACGTGCGCCTGCTTTTCGGTGACGATCAGAATGCCAAGGTCGGACAAAGCGTTCATGATCCGGCCGATGGCGATTTCGTTGCCGGGAATAATCTTGGTCGAAAAGATTACCGTGTCGCCGTCGGTGAGCTTGAGGTCGTGGTTGCCGAAAGCGATTCGCCCAAGCGCCGCGCGTGGCTCGCCCTGACCGCCGGTAGCGATGATCAAAACCTCGTTGCGAGGCAGCCTCATCGCTTCGTCGAAGCGAATCGGCGGCGGGAAATCGGTCAGATAGCCGGTCGCTTGCGAGACTTGGAGGATTCGATCGAGCGAGCGGCCGGCGATGCACAGTTTGCGCCCGGTTTCCTCGGCGACCCGGCCGATCGTCTGCAGCCGAGCGGCATTGGAGGCGAACGTCGTGACCAGCACCCGGCCGCGAGCTCTGGCGACCTCGTCGCGAAGTCCTTCGTGGACGCTGGCTTCCGAGCCCGAGGCTTCGTCCTGGAAGACGTTGGTCGAATCACACACCAGAGCCAGCACGCCTTTATCGCCGATCCGCTCGAGGGGCTCATGGCTTGACGGTTCGCCGAGCACCGGAGTCTCGTCGATTTTCCAGTCGCCGGTGTGGAACACCCGGCCGAACGGCGTTTCGATCAGGACGCCATTGCCTTCGGGGATCGAATGGGCGAGCGCGACATAACGAATCCGGAACGGGCCGATGTCGACGAAATCGCCGTCGCGCTCGACGACGTTGAGCTTGACCTGTCCGGTCAGGCCCTCCTCCTCGAGCTTGCCGGCGATCAGGCCGGCGGTGAACGGGGTAGCGTAGAGCGGCGCCTTGAGGTCGGAGGCGAGATAGGGGATCGCGCCGATATGGTCCTCATGCCCGTGGGTGAGGACAATCCCGGCCAACCGGTCCGACTGCCGCTCGATGAACTGGAGGTCGGGGAGGATGAGGTCGATCCCGGGGTATTCCGAGTCGGCGAAGGTCAGGCCGAGGTCGACCATCAGCCACTGGCCGCGGCAGCCGTAGAGATTGACGTTCATGCCAATCTCGCCCGACCCGCCGAGCGCGCAAAACAGCAGTTCCTCGCCTGGAATCATTCGCCCGCTGCAACCTTCTCGTACAGCAGGCTCAACCCCTGGACCGTCAGATCGGGCTCAACCGCGTCGAAGATGTCGCTGTGCTGGTCGAACAGCACTGCGAGGCCGCCGGTGGCGACGACGGTGACGGGGCGACCGATCTCGCGTTTCAGCCGATAGACGAGGCCTTCGAGCATCGCCACATATCCCCAGTAAATGCCGGTCAGCATCTGGCTTTCGGTGGTTCGGCCGATCACGCTCCTGTCCCGGGGCGATTCGATGGCGATGCGCGGCAGCTTGGCGGCGGCGCTGACTAAAGCGTCGAGCGACAGATTAATGCCGGGCGCGATGATTCCGCCTGTGTAAGCGCCCGCCTCCGAGACGACGTCGAACGTCGTCGCCGTCCCGAAGTCGATTACGATGAGGTCCCCCGAATGCTTGGCATGGGCGGCGATGGCGTTGAGCGCGCGGTCCGCACCGACATTATGCGGCTCGTCGACGTCGAGCTCTATCGGCCAGGCAGCGGGACCCACGCCGGCGATCAGCGGCTCGACGTGGAAATATTTGCTCGCCAGAACTTCGAGATTGTGCAGCGCGCGCGGCACGACCGTGCCGATGATTACCGCATCGATATCGGCCTTGGCATAGCCTTCGAGCTCGAGCAGCTGGTGAAGCCAGACTGCATATTGGTCGGCCGTTCGTCGCGGGTCGGTGGCGATCCGCCACCGCGCCTTGATCGCCCGCCCCTCGACCAGGGCGAAGACGAGGTTGGTATTGCCGGCGTCAATGGCAAGCAGCATGGCTCGGTGCCCTAGCGGTCCCGCGGAACGTTCACGACTCGACATCCCCGGCGCGCACGATCTCCTCGCTGCCGTCGGGCAGCCGAAGCCGCAACGCGCCGTCCGGCTCGATGCCGGCGAAGCTGCCGCTGACAGTTTGACCGGGGCCGGAATGTACGGTGAGCGGCGTGCCGATTGTATGGGCGCGGGCAAGCCAGGCGCGGGCCATGGCCTCGCCTGGCGCACTTCGCCAGAGCGCCAACAGTCGGGCGAAGCCGCCGGCGAGCAAGGGCGCGAAGACCTGCGGACTGATCGCACCGCCGAGCGAGGCGGCGACCGACAGCGGCGCCGAGGCGAGGTTGACTCCGAAGCCGGCGACGACCCGGGCGCCGCTGCGCTCGAGCAATATCCCGGCGAGCTTCTTTCCGCCGAGCAGAAGATCGTTGGGCCACTTGAGCATCAGCGGCCCGCCTGGAACGGCAGCATCAAGCGCCTCGATCAGCGCCAGACCCGCAGCGAGGGACAGGGTCGGCGCAGGCGGATCGTCGGATCCGAGCTCGACCAAGGTGCTCCCGAAGAAATTCCCGCTCTGGCTGACCCACTCACGGCCCTGGCGGCCGCGGCCGGAGTCTTGGGCTAGCGCGACCAGCCAGTCGCCCTCGGCGACCGAGACATCGGCGAGAAGATCGGCATTCGTCGAGCCAGTGCGCTCGACAATCCGGATGCGGCTCAGAACAGAGACCCTGCGGCGCGGTCGGCAAGGCCGCCGAGCGGGCCGATGAGCAGATAGCCCAGCGGCGAAACGATCAGCGCGGCGAGCAGGATCAGCGCGCCCTGCACCGGCTGGCGGAGCCGTGCGAACGGCTCTGCGGGATCGTCAAAATACATGATCTTGACGATCTTCAGATAATAATAAGCGCCGACCACCGTGCCGACGATGCCGGCAACGGCAAGCGCCACCAGCCCCGCCTCGACCGCGGCG
>DATLGC010000189.1:0-12210 GCA_035540655.1 Sphingomicrobium sp.
GAAAACGATCTTCGCCAGGCCATCGAGAGAGGTGAGCTTTCGGTCGTTTACCAGCCGATCGTGCGCGCCGCCGGCGAGGAAATCTGCGGCTTCGAAGCGCTTGTCCGCTGGACTCACGCGGTTCGCGGCCCGATTTCGCCAGACAAGTTCATTCCCCTCGCGGAGGAATGCGGGATGATCGGCCCGATCGGCAACTGGGTAATGGAAACCGCTCTCGCCGAGGCGACCCGATGGCCCGATCACGTGCGGATTGCGGTCAACCTGTCGCCGATCCAGTTCAATGATCCCCAGATCGTCAGCCTGGTTGAAGCCCTTCTCCGCCGCCACGGCGTTCGGGCCGAGCGGCTGGAACTCGAGATTACCGAGGGCGTGTTCCTGGCCGAGGGGGACGCCACCGACGACACGTTCGCGCGGCTCAAGCGCGTTGGCGTGCGGCTCGCGCTCGACGATTTCGGCACCGGCTACAGCTCGCTCGGCTATTTGAAGAAGGCGCCGTTCGACAAGATCAAGATCGACCAGAGCTTCGTCCGGGGCGCTGCCTCGAAGGCCAGCCGAAACAGCGCGATCATCCGTGCCATTGTCACCCTGGCCGAAAGCCTCGGCATGGACACCTGTGCCGAAGGCGTCGAGACCCACGACGACCTCCACCTGATCCGAGAGCTCGGCTGCAGCCAGGTCCAGGGCTATATCTTCGGCCGGCCGGCGGCCGCCGAGGCGGCGCGGGAGCTCGCCAACCGAGTCACGGTCGAAGCCGACGGATACCAATGCATTCGCGAGCCGAGGCACCGGCTGATGCGCCGGGCGGTCGCCGGCATCGACGGCAAGGTGATCGAAATCCGGCTGCGCAACATGTCGGCAATGGGCGCCCTGGTCGAATGCGCTGAGGCGGTTACGCCAGGCCAGGCGGTCACCATCGATATCGTCGGCGCCGGGCCGGTCATGGGGATTGTCCGCTGGGCGCAGTCAGGCCGGTTCGGGGTCCAGTTCAACGAAACCTTCGACCTTGCCCGGCTGGCGCCCAAGAAGGAGCGCGGCAACCAGGTGACGATGCTCCGGCCCTGGTATGTCGACCAGCGCGAAGCGAGCTAGAACAACTCTTCCGGAAGTTGCATCACCGTCTCGGCCCCCGCCTCGACCCTTCGGCGCAGGGTCCGGGTCATCGGCAGCTCGCGCTCGGCATAGAAGCGGGCGGTGACCAGCTTCGATTCGTGGAACTTGCGGTCTTCGGCCGGATCGTCGACCAGTCGGGCCGAGGCGCCGGCCATCTTGAGCCACATCCAGCCGAGCGCGACCACGCCCATCAGCTGCATATAGGCATAGGCGCCGGCGCCGGCATTGTTCGGATCGGCCATTCCATGCTGGGCAAGCCATAGCGTCGAGCCCTGGAGGTCGCCGAGCGCCGGCTCGAGCGCCGCGGCCAATCCGGCCGGGTCGCCGGCTGTCCTCGCCTCTTCGATTTCGCGCCCGATCAGGTCGAACAAGGCGCGGACCGCCCGACCGCCGTCCTTGCCGAGCTTCCGCCCGACGAGGTCCATCGCCTGAATCCCGTTCGTGCCTTCGTAGATCTGGGCAATTCGGGCATCGCGGACGAACTGCTCCATGCCATGTTCGCGGATATAGCCGTGGCCGCCGAACACCTGCTGCGCGAGAACGGTCGCCTCGAACCCGCGGTCGGTGAGGTAACCCTTGATGACAGGGGTAAGCAGCGAAACCAGATCGTCGGCCTGCTGCCTCTCCTCCTCGCTTTGCGAGCGGCGGGTCAGATCGACCTGGAGCGCTCCCCACAACACCAGAGCACGGGCCGCCTGGTTGAAGGCGCGCGCCTCCATCAGCATCCGGCGGACGTCGGGGTGGACGAGCAACGGGTCCGCCCTGGCATCCGGCTGGCGATCGTCGGCCTTGAGCGCCCGGCCCTGGCGTCGGTCGCGGGCATAAGCGACGGCATTCTGATAGGCGACCTCGCCCTGGGCGAGGCCCTGCAGGCCGACTCCGAGGCGGGCCGCATTCATCATGATGAACATTGCCGCCAGGCCCTTTTCCGGCTCGCCGACCAGCCAGCCCCTGGCGCCGTCATAATTGAGCACGCAGGTCGAGTTGCCGTGGATTCCCATCTTCTTTTCGATCGCTCCGCAGGTGACCGCGTTGCGATCGCCGATGCCGCCATCCGCGTTGACCAGGAATTTGGGCACGACGAACAGCGAGATGCCCTTCACATTGTCGGGCGCTCCGGCGATCTTGGCGAGCACCATGTGGATGATGTTTTCCGACAGGTCATGCTCGCCCGAGGAGATGAAGATCTTGGTGCCGGTGATCGCATAGCTGCCGTCGCCGTTCGGCTCGGCGCGGGTCTTGAGCAGGCCGAGGTCGGTGCCGCAATGCGGCTCGGTCAGGTTCATCGTCCCGGTCCAGCGGCCGGCCACCATGTTGGGCAGATAGGTGGACTTCTGCTCGTCGCTGCCCTTGATGACCAGCGCGGCGATCGCTCCGGCGGTGAGCCCGTGGTACATTTCGAACGACTGGTTGGCGGACAGCACATATTCGCTGATCGCCGTCGAGAGCACCTGCGGAAGCCCCTGGCCGCCATATTCCTCGGGCGCCGACAAGGTGGTCCAGCCGCCTTCGCAAAATTGCCGGTACGCCTCCTTGAAGCCCGGGGGCGTGGTCACCGAGCCGTCGTCGTGGCGGATGCACCCCTCGTCGTCGCCGATCCGGTTCAAGGGCGCCAGCACCTCGGCGGCGAACCGCCCGCCCTCCTCGAGGATCGCCTCGACGATGTCGGGAGTGGCGTTGGCGAAGCCCGGAAGGTTCGAATGTTTCTGCAGGCCGACGACGTGGTCGAGCACGTAGCGGGTCTCGCGAACCGGCGCGGTATAGGTCGGCATTAGGTCGCATTCCCTTCCTGTTTCGTGTCGATCAGGGCGGTGAACCCCTCGAGCTCGGCGATGGTGGCGTCGATGTCGTCCTTCTGGCGCTTGAGCGCGGCGATCCGCTCCCGGCAGCGCTGGAGCGTCACCCGGCGCTGCGTCTCCTGCTGGTCGCCAAGGTCGTAAAGATCGAGAAGCTCGCGGATTTCGCCGAGGGAGAAGCCGACCCTTTTGCCGCGGAGGATCCAGGTCAGCCGGGCCCGGTCGCGGTCGGAATAGAGGCGAACGGTGCCGCGCCGTTCGGGCGCGATCAGCTTCTCGTCCTCGTAAAAACGGAGCGCCCGGGCGGTGACCGCGAAGGCCTCGCACATTTCCCCGATAGAATATTGCCCGCGCGCCGAATCCATCGCGTCTGGCTTTGCTTTCCCTTTCCGTAAACGTCAAGCCGCCCTTCAACCCCGGTTCAGCGGAGAGGCGACAAAGCGCCGGCGGCTTCCTATATGGAGTATTCGGCGCAGGGGTGGGCCACGACATGCTGACGACGAATCCGTTCGACGACGACAAGCTGCGCGAGGAATGCGGCGTTTTCGGCCTGTGGGGCGCCGACAATGCCGCGAGCTTCGTCGCATTGGGGCTGCACGCCCTCCAGCACCGCGGCCAGGAAGCGGCGGGGATCACCAGCTTCGACGGAACGCAGTTCCATTCGCACCGGGCGATGGGCCATGTCGCCGGCAATTTCGACCGCGACGAGGTGATCCGTAGCCTCGCCGGCGGCTGCGCCATCGGCCATGTCCGCTACTCGACCACCGGCGAGACTGCGCTTCGCAATGTCCAGCCGCTGTTCGCGGAACTGAACGACGGCGGCTTCGCGGTCGCCCATAACGGCAATCTGTCGAACGCGATGAAGCTTCGGCGGACGCTCAACCGCCGCGGTTCGATCTTCCAGTCGACCAGCGACACCGAGGTGATCATCCACCTCGTCGCAACCTCCCAATATACGACGCTCCTCGACCGTCTGACCGACGCGCTTCGCCAGGTCGAAGGGGCCTATTCGCTGCTCGTGCTGACCGATCAGGGGCTGATCGCCTGCCGCGATCCGCTTGGCATTCGGCCGCTGGTCATGGGCAAGCTTGGCGAGGCGACCATTTTCGCATCCGAGACCGTCGCACTCGACGTGATCGGCGCGACCTTCATCCGCGACGTCGAGCCGGGCGAGCTGATCATCGTCAACAATTCGGGGCTGCGCTCATTCCGGCCGCTGGCCAAGGCCGAGCCGCGCCCGTGCCTGTTCGAGCAGGTCTATTTCTCGCGGCCCGACTCGGTCGCCGAGGGCAAGTCGGTCTACGAAGTGCGCAAGAATATCGGCGCCGAGCTTTCCCGCGAATCGCCGGTCGCGGCCGATTATGTCGTTCCGGTGCCCGACAGCGGCGTTCCGGCCGCGATCGGCTTCAGCCAGGCGAGCGGCATTCCCTTCGAGCTCGGGATCATCCGTTCGCACTATGTCGGCCGGACCTTCATCCAGCCGAGCCAGGAGGTTCGCCACCTCGGCGTGAAACTGAAGCACAATGCCAATTCGGCGCTGGTCGACGGCAAGCGGATCGTCCTCATCGACGATTCGATCGTCCGCGGCACGACATCGGTGAAGATCGTCCAGATGATGCGCGATGCCGGAGCGCGCGAGGTGCATTTGCGGATCGCTTCGCCGCCGACCCGGCACAGCTGCTTTTACGGGGTCGACACGCCGGAACGGGCCAAGCTGCTGGCGGCGCAAATGAGCGTCGAGCAGATGCGCGATTATATCAAGGCGGACAGCCTCGCCTTCATCTCGATCGAAGGCCTGTACCGGGCGCTCGGCGACGAACGCGACGAAGCAAGCCCCCAGCGCTGCGACGCCTGCTTCACCGGCGATTACCCGACCATCCTCACCGATGTGTCGGAGAAGGACAAGGACGGCTCGCTTTCCCTCGTCGCCAACCGCTAAACGCGCTTGCAATGACCGATTCGAAGCCTCTTTCCGGCAAGCTCGCGCTTGTCACCGGCGCCAGCCGCGGCATCGGCGCAGCCACCGCAGAAGCCCTCGCCGCCAAAGGCGCCCATGTGATCCTCACCGCCCGCACGTCCAGCGCGCTCGAGGAGATCGAGGACCGCATCCATGATGCGGGCGGAAGCGCGACCATCGCGCCGCTCGACCTCGCCCAGCCCGAGGCGATCGGCAAGCTTGCCAGCGCCATTGCCGAGCGCTGGGAAGCGCTCGACGTCCTCGTCCTCAACGCGGCAATGCTCGGATCACTGACCCCGGTCGAGCATATCGACGCCAAGGAGTTCGCGCGGCTGCTGACTCTCAACGTCGCCGCCAACCAGGCGCTGATCGCGGCCTTCGACCCGCTTCTGCGCGCATCGAACCGCGCCGAAATCGTCGGCATCACCTCTTCCGTTGGCCGGGAGCCGCGCGCCTTCTGGGGTGCCTATGGCGCGTCGAAAGCCGCGTTCGAGACCTTGCTTGGCGCCTATGCCGAAGAGACCCGGCGCTTTGGCAAGATTCGGGTCCATATCGTCGACCCGGGCGCGACGCGGACGCGGATGCGAGCGCTAGCCTTTCCGGGCGAGGAGCCTGACAGCGTCAAGCCGCCGGAGACGGTCGCCGCCTTCATCCTCGACCGCCTGCTGTCGGAAGATGCGCCGAGCGGACAAACCACGCGGGCCGAAGCCGACGGCTAGGCTCTGGTGAGGGTCACCTGGGCGACGTCGATTGCCCCGCCGCGAAAGCCGCCTTCGCAATACATCAGATAATAAAGCCACAGGTCATGGAAGGCCTCGCCGAAGCCGGCAAGGTCGCCGCGATCGACTGCAACGCCATAGCGCTCGCGCCATCGCTTGAGCGTTTCGGCATAATCGAGCGCGAAGCCTTCGCGATCGTCCCAGGTCAGCCCGCGTTCGGACGCCAGCGCCTCGAAGCGCGGCTCATCGAGCAACATGCCACCTGGAAAAATGTAGGTCTGGATGAAGTCGGGATTGGCGGCATAGCGATCGAACAGACGGTGATCCATGCTGATGAACTGCAGCGCCGACCTCCCGCCGGGCTTCAGATTGCGGGCAATGCAGTCAAGATACGCACCCCACCAGCGCCGCCCGACCGCCTCGACCATCTCGACCGAAGCGACGGCATCGAACTGCTCGGCGATGTGGCGATAATCCTGCAGGCGAATCTCGACGCTAGATTCTAGTTTGTGTTCTGCAACCTTTGCTTCAGCCCAATCTTTTTGATGCGATGACAATGTCAGGCCAACCACATGCACGCCGCGCTTTGCGGCCTCGACTGCAAGGCTGCCCCATCCGCAACCGATTTCGAGCAGCCGCTGCCCCGGCTCCAGGTGCAGCCGGTCGAGAAGAGCGTTGATCTTGCGCAGCTGCGCCGCCTCGAGGCTCTCGGTCGGAGAGGCAAAGCGCGCAGAGGAATAGGTCATCGTCGAATCGAGCCAAGCGGCATAGAAATCATTGCCGAGGTCGTAATGCGCGGCGATGTTCGCCCGCGCCTTTCGCGGCGCGTTGTCGCGTAGCCGGTGGGCGAGCCAGTTGACCCATCGCGCCGGCCCCTTGGCCCGCGCGACCTGGCCGAGCGGCACGGCATTGGCGCTGAACAATTCGAACAGGATGACGGGATCGGGGCTGGACCATTCGCCAAGCGACCAGGCCTTGTACCAGCCAACCGAGCCCGATGTCGCGAGGCGAACCAGCGCCATCCAGCTGTTGAGCTCGACCCGCGCCGCCGGTCCGGGCGATCGGAAGCCGAGCCGCCGATGGGTTCCGTCCGGCAGTATCGCGTCGATTCCGCCCATCCCCAGCCGCCCGTCGATTTCGGCAATCACCCGGCGGAAGGCCGGAGCGGCAAGGCGCGCTACGAGGCCGCCGCCTGTGGCGAACGCGCGATCGGCGCGCAGAAGATGCTCGCCCCTCGTGCCCATGGCCACCCGACTATTGCGAACCGCTGTCGCTGTCGAGCGGCACCTGGAAGCTCGAGCCGCCACGGGCGAGGAAACGCTGGTCGGTCAGGAATGCGCGCCCGTCCTGTTCCACGACGACCGGCATTCGCGACCAGAAGAGGAAAGCCCGAACTTTCTCGTCCCTGGAGGCGGCGCGGCCAAGCGCGGGGTGATCGAGTCGGTTGGGGGCCATCCGAGGGTCGAGTCGAAGGCCTTCGCCAGGCGAAAATATACCGTTGCCATGTCGCGAGGCGTCGCGCCACAGCATTTCCCGTCGCCATGGGGTCAGCGGCACGGGGTTGGCGACGACCAGGGTGGGTTGAACCCCGTGCCGGGCGATCAGCCTTTGCTCCGTCTTTCGCTCCGCGACCGTGGTAAAGGCGAAATTGGCCGCGACATAAGCGGCGATGGCGGCGAAGCCCCATAATGCAGGCCTTCGCCAATCACTTCGGCCGCGCCGCTCGAGGATCTGCGAGCGATGGACCGCGGCGAGCAATGCGAACCACAGCCAGACATCGATGATGAACAGGGTGTCGCCATAGAACCAGCGGCTCGACAAGGGCTCGAGCAAGCGGATTCCATAGCTGTTCAGCCAGTCGAGCACGGGATGGCTGAGCGTGCCGATGAATGCCAGCAGAAGGATCATCGCCGGACGCACGGGTATCCCGTCGCGCTTCGGCCAGACACGGTCGAAAGCGAGGACCAGGCCGGTGAGCGCGACCGGCAGCACCAGCATGGCGGCAGGCCCGTGGGTGATCCCGCGGCGGAATCCGAGGCCGGTGCCGCCGAAGCTGTAGAGCGCATCGATGTCGGGCAGGTTGGCGGCGATGATCAACGTGCCCATCGCCCGGCCGGTCAGCCGCTTGAGGCCGAGCTGGCCAAGCAAGGCGCCGGCGAGGCTGTGCGTCAGATTGTCCATGTGGCTGTGCGTCACCTCAACCGTTCGTCCCGAGCCTGTCGAGGGACTGCCCGTCTCTTAAAAACAGGAAATACAGCCCTTCGACAAGCTCAGGCCGAACGGGACCGAGAATTGGCTGAGCTACAGCTCGCGCGGTTCCTTGGTGACCTGCCAGCTCTGGCCTTTGGAAACCAGTGCCTGAAGGTCCGGCGCCTTGCCTTGCGCGGCGGCGCGGTTCTGCTCGATGACGGCGCTTTCGAAGGTCGGCGCCGGATCCTCGTAGATCACGCCGAGCGCGACCGGGAAGCTTGGCGGCATTTCAATCAGCATCGCCGCGACGCCCTTGTTCTTCGGGTCGTGCACCAGAACCGAGGGATCGTCGCCCTCGACGATCTTCAGCATCAATTTCTCGGTGTCGAGCGCGAGGCCCCTGGCGCCGCCGGCGAACAGCATCTTCTCGCCGGGCTTGACCCACAGCTGCTTGTCGGAAGCGACATCGCGCTGGGTGAAGGAGGCGAAGACGTCGTCATTATAGACGACGCAATTCTGGTAGATTTCGACGAAGCTCGCACCCTTGTGGGCGTGGGCCGCCTTGAGCACTTCGGGCAGCGCCTTGTGAACGTCGATGCCGCGGGCGACGAATCGCGCCCCCGACCCGAGCGCGAACATGCACGGCGTGACCGGCCGGTCGACCGACCCGAACGGAGTCGAAGGCGAGCGCGTGCCGACCCGGCTGGTCGGCGAATATTGACCCTTGGTCAGCCCGTAGATCTCATTGTTGAACAGCAGGATCTGACAGTCGAGGTTGCGCCTGAGCACATGCATCGTGTGGTTGCCGCCGATCGACAGCGCATCGCCGTCGCCGGTGATGATCCACACGTCGAGCTCGGGATTGGCGAGCTTGATCCCGGTTGCGAAGGCGGGAGCGCGGCCATGGATGGTGTGGAAGCCGTAGGTCGCCATGTAATAAGGAAAGCGGCTCGAGCAGCCGATGCCGCTGACGAACACTGTTTTTTCGCGCGCCACGCCAAGGTCGGGCATGGTCCGCTGCACCGCCTTCAGCACCGCATAGTCGCCGCAGCCCGGGCACCAGCGGACCTCCTGGTCGCTCGCCCAGTCCTTGGCCGTCGTGACCCTGGTCAGTTCGTTCATTCGGCTATCCCAGCAGCCAGTAGATGATCCCGACCACGACGATCAGCATCATCACCATCGGAAAGACATTCATCGGCTTCATGCGCGTTCCTCCTATCCTGTCCGCAAAATCCTAGGAGTCTTCCTAGCTGCGCGAGGAGCCCTGTTGGTTTTTCGCAGGCAGTCACGCATCGTTGCCCGCCATTTCGTCGATTGCCGCCGCGATTGCCGCCTCGATCTCGGCAATTCTAAACGGGTGGCCGGACACCTTGGTCAGCGGCCGGGCGTCGACCAGATACTGGTCGCGAAGCAAGGTCTTGAACTGGCCGCTGTTCATTTCCGGAACGATGACCCTGCGGAAACCGCGGAGCAGCTCGCCCAGGTTGCGGGGCAGCGGCCAGATGTGGCGGACGTGGATGTGGCTGACGTCGAGGCCGCGATTGCGGGCGCGGCGCACCGCCTGGTGGATCGGCCCGAAGGTCGAGCCCCAGCCGACCACCGCCAGATCGCCCGAGGCATGGCCGAGGCACACATCCTGATCGGGCGTCGTTTCCGCGACCTTGGCAACCTTGGCGGCGCGCAGACGGGTCATTTCGGCATGCGCCTGGGGGCTATAGTCGATGTTGCCGGTGCCGGGCTGCTTCTCGATTCCGCCGATTCGGTGCTCGAGGCCCGGTGTTCCCGGCCTGATCCATGGCCGGGCGAGATCGGCGTTGCGGGCATAGGGCATTACCCCCTCGCCTTCCGCCGGCGGAGCGTCATGGAACTCTACCGGAAACGGCTGGTAGCCGCTCATGTCCGGCACCTTCCACGGCTCGGCGGCATTGGCGATATAGCCGTCGGTCAGAAGCATCACCGGGGTCATGAATCGGCTGGCGATCCGGCACGCCTCGATCGCGCAGTCGAAGGCGTCGGCCGGCGAGCGCGCGGCGATTACCGGCAGCGGCGAATCAGCATTGCGGCCGTAGACCGCCTGATAGAGGTCGGACTGCTCGGTCTTGGTCGGAAGGCCGGTCGACGGCCCGCCGCGCTGCGAATTGACCACCACCAGCGGAAGCTCGGTCATCACTGCCAGACCGATCGCCTCGGTCTTCAGCGCGATGCCCGGGCCCGAGGAGGACGTGACCCCGAGCTGGCCGGCATAGGAAGCGCCGATCGCCGCGCAAATGGCGGCGATCTCGTCCTCGGCCTGGAAGGTGACGATGCCATATTCCTTGAGGCGGGCGAGATGGTGCAGCAGCGGGCTGGCGGGCGTGATCGGATAGGAGCCGAAGAACATCTGCAGCCCGGCGAGCTGGCTGCCGGCGACGAGGCCGAGCGCCAGCGCCTCGGCGCCGGTGACGGTTCGATATAGACCAGGCTCGGCCGGCGCGGGTGCGATATGGTGCTGCTTGAACGGCGCCCCCATCTCGACCGTCTCGCCATAAGCATGGCCGGCATTGAGCGCGGCGATATTGGCCTCGGCGAGCTCGGGTGCCTTGGCGAATTTGGTCCTGAGCCACTGGACGATCGGCTCGCGATCGCGGTCGAACATCCACAGCGCGAGGCCCAAAGTCCACATGTTCTTGCAGCGCAGCGCTTCCTTGTTGCCGAGGCCGAAGGGCTTCACCGCATCCAGGGTCAGCTGCGAGATGTTGAAATGGACGAGCTGCCATCTGGCAAGGCTTCCGTCCTCGAGCGGATTGGACTCGTAGCCGGCCTTGGTCAGGTTGCGAGGGGTGAACTCGCCCTCGTCGGCGATGATCAGCCCGCCGTCGCGAAGCTGGTCGGCGTTCACCTTGAGCGCCGCCGGGTTCATCGCAATCAGAACGTCGGGCTGGTCGCCCGCGGTTTCGATCGAGCAGCTGCCGAAATTGATCTGGAAAGCGGAAACTCCGAAGGTCGTCCCCTGCGGCGCGCGGATTTCGGCCGGGAAGTCGGGGAAGGTCGCAAGGTCGTTGCCGGCGAGCGCGGTCGACAGAGTGAACTGGCCGCCAGTCAGCTGCATGCCGTCGCCGCTGTCTCCGGCAAAGCGCACCACCACCGCCTCGGGCTCGGGCCGGGCGAGAGCCTCCTTTTCGGTGAGTAGATGGGTGGCCGTCGCCACGGGCGAGTCCTTCACAAAGCTACGCGTTGCACTGCGCAACTCCATTTAGGCCTGTTCCCGACCTTGCGCCACCCGTGTTTGTAACGGCGGGACCCTTGCTCAGAATGTAATCTCAACGTCCGCTTGACCCATTGTGGGCATTTCAGGTTTACACTCACCTCCAATTGATTTGTGGTTCCGAGCAGATGTCTCGCTCAAGTTTGATTTTGATCTCATCGCATATGAAGTCCGCTCCAGCCTCAAAATCCCTTTCAAGATACGGAGGCCGGCCGGGACGAAATGATTTCGGATACATACCCGACATCAATTCATTGCTGATTATCCGGCCATCCCGTTCCGCCTGCTTCGCTTCCCGAACTAACGAAGAATCGCATGCAGCAGTGAGTGCAAGCGCAGGAAGCCACATCCACTTCCTGGCCGTCACGCGACGCGTTTCCAGGCGTGCAGAGTAATCCATGTCGCCCCAAGACTTTCTATTGTCTGTATTGGAGCGTGGCTGTGGCAGATGCTCAAATCAAGAGTAGCTTCTTATGCGCCAGCGGATACGCGGGAAGGAAGCGCACGGAAAATGTCAATTTACCTGCCACGCGTGCGCTCGGCTGGCGGGGCGACCGCTAGACTGATCGTGTGCTAGGTTGATGCCAATCGCTTTGTGATGGGAGCGCGCGATGGGGCGAAGTCTCAATGTCACCCTTCCACTACTGCTACTCGCCTCGTGTGATGGCATGCTGATCGGTCAGCGGCTGGTTGAGCCTGACGCAGAGGCGAAAGTACCGCATCTTCCGCTGAGGGAAGGACAGCAGCTGGTGGCCTCATGTGGCGCTTCTAAAGGATATAGCTACTTTCCCCGGATTGGCATGGTGTCAGAGGAGGAGTCGGGCTTTACGGAAGATACTATCAGGGACGGCCATTTCTACGTCGTGAAGGGAGCGGATGACTCCTACGATCTCATCTTCAAGGATGCTTCTAGGGAGCGGCATTCAGCTGTCGGAGAAGGCGCCGTCGTGCAGAAGCTACGGGGAGGCCGGTCAGACTCCGCATTTGCTGTCTTTTACCTGAGTGGCGCACGCTCGGTCGAGCTTTACACCTTTTACAAGGAGGACGACGGTAAGCTGCGCTTCACGAATCTTGTGAGTAAGGGCGGCGACGCATTGATCGCCAAGAGTGGCATCCTCGTCGGGCCTTGCGAACATCTCGCAATAGAGTTGTGAGGAGCCGTGGCTGACGGTGCTGCCGCAGTGTGCTTAAATC
>DATLGC010000190.1:0-3603 GCA_035540655.1 Sphingomicrobium sp.
CCTTGCGGCGCTGGCACTGTCGCTGTCCGCCTGCGCTCTGAGGCCGCTCTACGGCGGCGGGTCGAGCAGCCCGGCGGCAGTCACCCTGCGGTCGATGGAGGTGGCGCCGATCGAGGGGCGGGTCGGCTGGCTGGTGCGCAACAAATTGGTCGAGCGGCTGGCCGCCACTGGCGACGACGCGCCCGTCTATCGCCTCGAGGTCGAGCTTGACGATACGATCATCGGGCTGGGCATCCGCGGCGACCGCGCCGCGACCCGCGAGCGGCGAACGCTCCGCGCCCGCTATCGTCTGATCGAGCTCGCGTCGGGCTCGGTGGTGCTCGATGCGGCGGCCGGATCCGACGCTGGAATCGATGTTGTCAGTTCCGAATATGCGACCATCGCGGCCGAGCAGACCGCCGCCGAACGGCTGAGCGAAGTGGTCGCCGACCAGATCGTCGCCCGGCTCGGCCTGTTCGCTGTCCGAAGCGCACAGCCGCAATGAAGCTCGCCAAGGGCAATCTTGCCGTCGCGCTCGACCGTCCGAACCCGAACGTCCGATTCTATCTCTTCTACGGCGGCGACGAATCGCAGTCCCGCGCCCACGGCGAGCGGCTGCTCACCGCGCTCGGCGCGGAGAAGACCACGGTCAGCGCAAGCGCGGTGAAATCCGACCCGGCCCTGCTTGCCGACGAGGCCGCCGCGATCGGCCTGTTCGGCGGCCGCCGCGCCATCTGGGTCGAGCCGGCGGCCGAGGAGATCGCCGACGCGGTCGAAGCGCTGCTCCAGGCGCCGCCCGGGGAAAGCCCGGTCATCGCCATCGCCGGCGCCTTGCGCAAAAGCTCGCGGCTCCTCGGCCTGGCCGAAAAGAGCGGCGCGGCGATTGCTTTCGCCGCTTATGCGCCCGACGGAAAGGAGGCCGAGCAAATGGTGACGGAACTCGCCCGGCAGGCGGGCCTGCGGGTGCGGCCCGACGTCGCCGCCCGGCTCGCCGCTGCGTGCCGCAACGACCGCGCCATCGCCGCGCAGGAGCTGGCCAAGCTGGCCTGCTATCTCGACGCCGCGCCGGACCGGCCGCAGCCGCTCGATCACGAGGCGATTGACGCCGTCGGCGCCGACATGGGCGAAACCAGCCTGACGAGGCTCGCCGACCTTGCCCTGGCCGGCGAGACCGCCCAGCTCGCCGCCGAGCTGGCGCAAGCGCCGGCTGGGGTTGAGCCGATCCCGGTCATCCGGGCGCTTCAGCGACGATTGCTCCAGATTGCTCCGGCAAGGGCCCGGGTCGAGCAGGGCGAGCGGACCGACGCCGTCATGGCGTCAATCGAAAGATCGTTGTTTTTCAAGGACAAGGATTTGGTTGGCGATTTGCTTCGAAGGTGGGACGCCAAGGGCCTGGCGACCGTGGCCGAGCGCGCCGGGCGGCTCGAGCGATCGCTTCTGGCAAAAGGCCCGCCGCCGGGAAGCGAAGCCCTGGCGGAAGAGCTGGTGGCAATTTCCCGGGCGGCCGCTCGGCGGCGATAGTAGAAGCCGACGCCCCACGCTAGGGCGCGGTTTTAACCGGTTGCGCCGGCACGAAGTCAATTCGTGCCGTCGATCCACTCGGCCTGCAGCCGGTGGTCGGCCGGGCACTTCGCGGTCTCTTCGCCCTGCTCGACGATTGCTTCGCAATCCTCTGGACTGCGCTCGGCCGCTTGGCCCTAAATCGGTTCGCCCGACAGGCGCTGGCAGATAATGTCGAGCTGGTCGAGGCTGCTGTAGTGAAGGGTGACCGTGCCGGCGGTGCCGTTGTGGGCGATGCGGACCTTCACCCCCAGCATGTCGCCCAGCTGGCGCTCGAGCGCGACGAGGTCGGCATCGACCCGACGCTCGGTCAGGACCAGTTCCTTGTCACCGCTTTGCCTGGCTCGGCGCGCCTTCGCCTCGGCCTGGCGGACCGAGAGGCCCTTGGCGACGATTTCCCTGGTCAGTCCCTCGGGGTCTGAGGCTGCGGCGACCGCCCTCGCATGGCCCATGCTGATTTCGCCGCGCAGCAGTGATTCCCGAACGAATTGGGGAAGATCAAGCAATCTCAACAAGTTAGCCACGTGGCTGCGGGATTTGTGGACGATCCTGGCAATGTCTTCCTGGCTATGGCCGTATCGCTCGACAAGCTGGCGGTAGCCTTCTGCCTCCTCGATCGCGTTCAGATCCTCGCGCTGGATATTCTCGATCAGGGCGACCTCGGCGGTGGCCGAATCGTCCATCTCGCGGACCATCGCCGGGATGGTGTGAAGCCGGGCCCGCTGCGCCGCCCGCCAGCGCCGTTCACCGGCGACGATCTCGAACCCGTCGCCGTGCGGGCGAAGCAGGATCGGCTGGAGCACTCCGCGCTCGGCGATCGAATCGGCGAGCTCGTCGATCGATTCCTCGCTGAACTGCACCCGCGGCTGGTTGGGATTGGGCCGAATACGTCCGATCTCGACCTCCCTGACGCCGCCGCGCGAGACAGTCGGCGATTCGTCGGCGACGGGGCGCGCCGCATCGTCGATCAAGGCCGACAGTCCTCGGCCAAGCCCGGAGACCGGCTTCTTGCTCATGCCGCCTCAGCCTGGCGCGGCAAGCGGGCGATCAGCTCGCGGGCGAGCCGGACATAAGCCTCGGAGCCCGGGCAGCGCAGGTCGTAGATCAGCGCCGGCAGGCCGTGGCTGGGTGCTTCCGACAGCCGCACGTTGCGCGGAACCACCGTGTCGAACACCGCCGGGCCGAGGCAGGCGCGGACATCGTCGGCAACCTGCTGCGACAGGTTGTTGCGCCGATCGAACATGGTCAGCGCCACGCCGAGGATCTGCAGCTCGGGGTTGAAGGCGAGCCGGATCCGCTCGACCGTCTGAAGAAGCTGGCTGAGCCCCTCGAGCGCGAAGAACTCGCATTGCAACGGCACGAGCAGGTGGCGCGAGGCGACCAGCGCATTGACCGTCAGCAGGCCGAGCGAAGGCGGACAGTCGATCAGGCAGACGTCCCAGCGTCCCGGTGGAGCGGCGGACAGCGCCTGGTCCAGCCGGTGAGCGCGATCGTCGAGCGCGACCAGTTCGACCTCGGCGCCCGACAGGTCCATGGTGGCGGGCGCGAGGTCGAGGCGCGGAACCCGAGTCGCCACCGCCGCCTCGGTAAGGCCGGCGTTGCCTATCAATACGTCATAGCTCGATCGCTCGCGGCGCGAAGGCGGCACGCCAAGTCCGGTCGAAGCATTGCCCTGCGGGTCGAGGTCGATCAGCAGGACCTTCCAGCCGATCGCGGCGAGCGCGGTGGCGAGATTGATCGCCGTCGTCGTCTTGCCGACGCCGCCCTTCTGGTTCGCTACCACAATGCGGATCATCGTCCCCGCTTTCTCACCTTGGTCAGCACCAGGATCGCCGATTGCGGATCGGTGCAGCTCGGCTCGCTCCGGGCCTCACACTGCCAGCTTCGCCTTGCCTCCGCCAGTTCGGATTGTGCGCTTTGGCCCTTTGGCAGCACCCAGACCGTGTTTTTTGTGGACAGATGGTGGGACAAGTCGAGGAGAAGATCGAGCCGGGCGACAGCGCGGGCTGTGACGACGTCGAAAAGGCCTCGGATTTTTTCGGCCTTGGCGGCTATGACCGTGAC
>DATLGC010000191.1:0-33175 GCA_035540655.1 Sphingomicrobium sp.
AAGGGAAAAAGAGATGAATGAACTGACCAACTTCGCCAACCCGGTCGCCAAGCCGGAGACTTTCGACCAGATCCAGATCGGCATCGCTTCGCCGGAGCGCATCCGTTCCTGGTCGTTCGGCGAGATCAAGAAGCCCGAGACGATTAACTACCGCACGTTCAAGCCCGAGCGGGACGGTCTTTTCTGCGCCCGCATCTTCGGCCCGATCAAGGATTACGAATGCTTGTGCGGCAAGTACAAGCGCATGAAATACAAGGGAATTGTGTGCGAGAAGTGCGGCGTCGAAGTGACCGTGTCGAAGGTTCGGCGCGAGCGCATGGGCCATATCGAGCTCGCCGCCCCAGTCGCTCACATCTGGTTCCTAAAGTCGCTTCCGAGCCGCATCGGCCTGCTGCTCGACATGCAGCTCAAGCAGCTCGAGCGCGTGCTCTATTTCGAATCCTACGTGGTCATCGAGCCTGGCCTGACGGCGCTGGAGAAGTTCCAGCTGCTCACCGAGGACGAGCTGATCGCCGCCCAGGATGAATATGGCGAGGACGCCTTTTCGGCGGGGATCGGCGCCGAGGCGGTCAAGACCATGCTCATCGACCTCGACCTCGAAGGCGAGAAGGAGGCGCTTCTCAAGGAGCTGTCCGAAACCAAGTCGGAACTGAAGCCAAAGAAGATCATCAAGCGCCTGAAGGTGGTCGAGAGCTTCCTCGAATCGGGCAACCGTCCCGAATGGATGATCCTCGACGTAGTCCCGGTCATTCCGCCCGAGCTTCGGCCCCTGGTCCCGCTCGACGGCGGGCGGTTCGCCACGTCGGACCTCAACGATCTCTATCGCCGGGTGATCAACCGCAACAACCGCTTGAAGCGGCTGATGGAGCTGCGCGCTCCGGACATCATCGTCCGCAACGAAAAGCGCATGCTCCAGGAAGCGGTCGATGCTCTGTTCGACAACGGCCGCCGCGGCCGGACCATCACCGGCGCCAACAAGCGGCCGCTCAAGTCGCTGTCCGACATGCTCAAGGGCAAGCAGGGCCGGTTCCGCCAGAATTTGCTCGGCAAGCGCGTCGACTATTCGGGCCGCTCGGTGATCGTCACCGGTCCGGAGCTCAAGCTTCACCAGTGCGGGCTGCCCAAGAAGATGGCGCTCGAGCTGTTCAAGCCGTTCATCTACTCGCGGCTCGACGCCAAGGGCCTCTCGATGACCCTCAAGCAGGCCAAGAAGTGGGTCGAGAAAGAGCGCAAGGAAGTCTGGGACATCCTCGACGAGGTCATCCGCGAGCACCCAGTGCTGCTGAACCGCGCCCCGACTCTCCACCGTCTCGGCATCCAGGCGTTCGAGCCCGTGCTGATCGAGGGCAAGGCAATCCAGCTTCACCCGCTGGTCTGCGCCGCGTTCAACGCCGACTTCGACGGCGACCAGATGGCTGTCCACGTGCCATTGAGCCTCGAAGCCCAGCTCGAGGCGCGCGTTTTGATGATGTCGACCAACAACATCCTGTCGCCCGCCAATGGCAAGCCGATCATCGTTCCGTCACAGGACATGGTCCTCGGCCTCTACTACCTCAGCCTCGAGAAAGAGGGCGAACCCGGCGAAGGCATGATGCTCAGCGACATGGCGGAGGTCCACCAGGCCCTCGCCGCCGGCGTAGTCACACTGCACTCCAAGATCATCAGCCGAGTCCCGCAGACCGACGAGGACGGCAACACCTACATGAAGCGCTTCGAGACCACCGCTGGCCGAATGCTGCTCGGCGAGACTCTTCCGAAGAGCCACAAGGTGCCGTTCGAGACCGTCAACCGGCTTCTGACCAAGAAGGAGATCGGCGACGTCATCGACACCGTCTATCGCCACACCGGCCAGAAGGAGACAGTGCTGTTCGCCGACGCAATCATGGCTCTGGGCTTCCGTTACGCCTTCAGCGCGGGGATCAGCTTCGGCAAGGACGACATGGTCATCCCCGGCGCCAAGGAGACGTTGGTCGAGGAGACCCGTACGCTGGTCAAGGATTACGAGCAGCAATATCAGGACGGACTGATCACCCAGCAGGAAAAGTACAACAAGGTGATCGACGCCTGGTCGCGCTGCGGCGACCGCGTTGCCCAGGAGATGATGAAGGAAATCTCCGCCACTCCCAAGGGCGAGGACGGCCGCGAGGCGCCGGTCAACTCGATCTACATGATGGCCCACTCGGGCGCCCGCGGAAGCCAGGCGCAGATCAAGCAGCTGGCCGGAATGCGCGGCCTGATGGCCAAGCCGTCGGGCGAGATCATCGAGACCCCGATCATCTCCAACTTCAAGGAGGGGCTGACCGTTCTCGAATATTTCAACTCGACCCACGGCGCCCGCAAGGGCCTTGCCGACACCGCGCTCAAGACGGCCAACTCGGGCTATCTCACCCGCCGGCTAGTCGATGTCAGTCAGGATGCGGTGATCATCGAGGAGGATTGCGGCACCGACCGGGCGCTCGAGATGCGCGCGATCGTCCAGGGCGGCGCGGTCATCGCCTCGCTCGCCGACCGGGTTCTCGGTCGCACGACTGCCGAGGATGTCGTCGATGCCAAGTCGGGCGAGGTGATCATTCCCGAAGGCTCGCTTCTCGACGAGGCGATGGTGGCCCGGATCGAGGAAATAGGGCTTCAGGGCGTGAAGATCCGATCGCCCCTGGTCTGCGCTTCGCGGCAGGGTGTTTGCGGCAAATGCTACGGCCGTGACCTTGCTCGCGGAACGCCGGTCAACATCGGCGAAGCGGTTGGCGTGATCGCCGCCCAGTCGATCGGCGAGCCGGGCACGCAGCTGACGATGCGGACCTTCCACATCGGCGGCGCGGCCCAGCTCAACGAGCAGTCGAACCTCGAAGCGCCGGTCGACGGCACGATCGAGTTCCGCGACATGCCGACGATCATCGACCCGCGCGGCCGCCACCGCTCGCTGTCGCGTTCGGGCGAGATCGCGATCCTCGACATGGACGGGCGCGAACTTTCGACCCACCGCCTGCCCTATGGCGCGCATCTGCTGTGCGACAGCGGCCATATCGTCAGCCGCGGCGATCGAATTGCCGAATGGGATCCGGCCTTCAGCCCGGTGATCACCGAGCGTGCCGGCGTGGTGAAATATCAGGATCTGATCGAGAACCGCACGCTGACCGAAACGACGGACGAATCGACCGGCATCTCGCAGCGGGAAGTCACCGACGACACCAACAAGACCAAGAAGGAGACGCTTCACCCGCGCCTGACCCTGACCGGGGCCGACGCCGGCGAGGCTGGTGTCTACCGGCTCGCACCCGGCACGGTTATCGCCGTCGAGGACGGGCAGCAGGTCGAAGCCGGCGAAGTTCTGGCGCGCATGCCGCGAGAAGCCGCCCGGACCCGCGACATCACCGGCGGTCTGCCGCGCGTTGCCGAGCTGTTCGAGGCGCGCAAGCCCAAGGAGAATGCGATCATCGCCAAGGTGTCGGGCAAGGTCACCTTCATGAAGGACTATAAGGCCAAGCGGAAGATTGCGATCGTCCCCGACGACGGGTCGGATCCGGTCGAATATCTGGTCCCCAAGTCCAAGGTGATCGAGGTCCAGGAAGGCGATTTCGTGAAGCGCGGCGACAATCTCGTCGGCGGTTCACCGGATCCGCACGACATCCTCGAAGTTCTCGGAGTCGAGGCGCTCGCCGAATATCTCGTCAGCGAGATCCAGGAAGTCTACCGACTGCAGGGCGTGAAGATCAACGACAAGCATATTGAGGTGATCGTTCGCCAGATGCTGCAGAAGGTCGAGATCACCGACGGCGGCGACACGACGCTGCTTCCCGGCGAGCAGGTCGACCGCGAGGAAATGGACGCGATCAACTCCCGCCTAGACAAGAAGCAGAAGCGAGCCGAAGGCAAGCCGGTGCTGCTCGGCATCACCAAGGCCAGCCTGCAGACCCGCAGCTTCATCTCGGCCGCTTCCTTCCAGGAAACGACCCGGGTGCTGACCGAGGCCGCGGTCCAGGGCAAGATCGACGATCTCCAGGGTCTCAAGGAGAATGTGATCGTCGGCCGCCTGATCCCGGCCGGCACAGGAGCCGGGATGAACCGCCTGCGGGTCGCCGCCTCGGCTCGCGACACGGCGCTTCGTGCCGCCCAGCGCAAGCTTCAGGAATCGCTGGTTCTTCCGAACAGCGCCGCCGAGGAGCATGCCGCCGAGCTGGCTCAGGGGCCCGAAGCGGCGATCGAGGCCGATCCGCTGGCCGAGGTTGCTCCCTCGGGTGCCGGCACGGATGCCGACGCCGGCGATTATCTGCAAAGCTGATCGGGCGGATAGCGCAAAAAAGAAGCCCCGCCGGTCGCCCGGCGGGGCTTTTGTTTACCAGGCTTTGGGCCTTAGCAGCGGCCCTGCTTGATCGCATTCTCGGTGCAATTGGCTGCCGAATTGATGTCGGCGGCCGCGCCGCGCACGGTGTTGCACGCGGCCAGCGCCAAGCCGCTGCCGATCAGGATCGCCGTAATCGCAGTCCGAACCATGGTCACCCTCCCTTTCCTCAACAAAGCGACCGTGGCACGTATCCACTACCTTCGCCAGCTAAAGCGGCCGGCAAAGAACGGTTAGCCTAGCAGCGGCCCTGCTTGATCAGATCCTCGGTACAATTGGCCACCGAGTTCACGTCTCGAGCGGCACCCCGCACCGTGTTGCAGGCGGCAACTGCAAGCGAAGAGCTGATCAAAACCACAGTCACGACTTTCTGGAACATGAGGGCTTCTCCTGTCTGCCGGATGAACGGAACGCTAGAAGAAGGGCGTGGCTCCTTACGGCAGCGCAATTTCCGCCGCACTGTGACCCGCAGGACTCACACCGCCACGGGCGCGGCGATGTGCGGATGCGGATCGTAATTGTCGAAGACGAAATCCTCGGGCTCGTAATCGAAGATCGACTGGCCGCGGTCCTTCAGGATCAGCTTTGGCAGCGGCCGGGGCTCGCGGGTCAGCTGGAGCCGCGCCTGGTCGACGTGGTTCGAGTATAAATGGCAGTCGCCGCCGGTCCACACGAACACCCCCGGCTCCAGCCCGCATTCCCGGGCGAGCATATGGGCGAGAAGCGCATAGCTGGCGATGTTGAACGGAACTCCGAGGAAGATGTCGGCGCTGCGCTGATAAAGTTGCAGGTTGAGCCTTCCGGCCGCGACCTGGGTCTGGAACAGGCAGTGACATGGAGCCAGCGCCATCCTGTCGATTTCACCGGGGTTCCAGGCGGTGACGATTTGCCGGCGCGACCCCGGGTCGCGCTTGATGAGCTCGATCAGCTTCGTGATCTGGTCGATGGTCCGGCCGTCCGACGTTTCCCACGACCGCCATTGCTTGCCGTAGACCGGGCCGAGATCGCCGTTCTCGTCGGCCCATTCGTCCCAGATTCCGACCTTCCGCTCCTGAAGCCAGCGGATGTTGGTGTCGCCGCGAAGGAACCACAAAAGCTCGACGATGATAGATCGCAAATGGAGCTTCTTGGTTGTCAGCAACGGAAAGCCGGCGCCGAGATCGAAGCGCATCTGTGCCCCGAACAGCGACAGTGTGCCGGTGCCGGTGCGATCCATCTGCTCGACGCCCCCGTCGACAATGGACTGCATGAGATCGAGATATTGGCGCATTGCCCGACCCTAGCCGGGACAATGGGGAACTCAAGCGAAGCGTCTTGGCTGGAGGGCGGACGACCTTTATCCAAAACAGAGCAAAAATTGCTCCAAATCAGATTCGGTTCGCGTCGCCCGCTCGGCGTGGTTCCGATAGTCAGCCAAAATGCGAATTCAGCGTGCCGAACTTCCGCTGAAGCTCGATGGACTGGCCTCAGCACGCGACTTCTTTGCAGGTTGCTTCGCCGACGCCGATCCGGGCCGCGAGCAACTGTGGGTCGCCCATGTCGACGACCAGGCCCGCTGCCTTCACCTGTCCCGCCATGTCGGTGACGAGACCGGCGCGCCATTCCCGTTGCGTGAAATCATCGCCGATGCTGCCGCGCACGGCAGTGCCGGCATCGTGCTCGCTCATAATCATCCAAGCGGAGATTCGACGCCAAGCGAGTCGGATTGCCGCGCTACCCGCCGCCTTGCCGCCGCGGCCGAGGCACTCGATTGCACAATCCTCGACCATTTGGTTTTCGGCGGCGGTGACTGCACCAGCCTGAGACGGCTCGGCTACCTCTAGCGCGCTAGGCCTTGCAGGGCCGGATGTCCCGCGGATCCGGCCGCGGCCGCTCGGCCCGGAATGCGGCGAAATAGGCGTCGCCGGAGGCGATGGGCATCATTCGATCCAGGTCGAGCCCGACGGCGTCAAACTCGCATCGAAGCAGATCGGGCGGCATCCCGTGCCGGCGGATCGGCCGGTCGGCATCGATGACGATGATCTGCCCTCCCGGCTTGAGTCCTTCTCGAAGCCGCCACAGGAAGCCGTAGGGGCTGGTCACCTCATGATACATGTGGACGAGGAAAATTCGGTCGAAGGTGCGGGCCGGGAGCCTCGGGTCGTCCGGAGTTCCGAGCCGGACCGCGACATTGTCGAGCCGCTCGCGCTGCACTCGAAGGGCGAGCCGCTCGATGGTTTCCGGGATGATGTCCTGGGCAAGCACCCGGCCGTCCTCCCCCACCACCGGTGACAGCCGGACGGTGTAATAGCCTTCGCCCGCTCCGACGTCGGCTACCCACATGCCGGCTTCGATTCCAGCCAGCCGGATTACTTCTTCGGCCTCGCCACGCCGATCGCGGACATCCTCGGTCGAAAAGCTGTCGCCGACGATCTGGGCGACTTCCCGCTGGGGCTTGGGGAATCGCGGCTCGCCCGGTTCCTCGCGACAAGCCGCAAGCATGGCCGCGGCGATCAGGAGCGGAGCGGCCCTAATCCACATCCTCGACCTCGACCCGCTCGCCGGTCACGCGCTGCGCCAGTGCTGCCGCGATGAAGCGATCGAGATCGCCGTCAAGCACGTCGCCGGGTGAAGTCGAGGTCACTCCGGTCCGCAAGTCCTTCACCAGCTGATAGGGCTGAAGGACGTAGGAGCGGATTTGATGGCCCCAGCCGATATCGGTCTTGGCGGCATTGGCGGCATTGGTCTCGGCTTCGCGCCGCTGCAGCTCGGCTTCATAGAGGCGCGCCTTCAACTGCTTCATCGCCGAGGCGCGGTTCTTGTGCTGCGAGCGCTCGTTCTGGCAGGCGACGACTATGCCCGTCGGAATGTGGGTGATCCTCACCGCGCTGTCGGTGGTGTTGACATGCTGTCCGCCGGCGCCGGACGCACGATAGGTGTCGACCCTCAGGTCCTTGTCCTCGACGGCAATATCGATGTCCTCGTCGACCTCCGGATAGACCCAGATGCTGGCGAAGCTGGTGTGGCGTCTTGCCGAGCTGTCGTAGGGGCTGATCCGGACCAATCGGTGAACCCCGCTTTCGGTTTTCAGATTGCCATAGGCATTCTCGCCCTTGATCAGCAGTGTCGCCGACTTGATGCCCGCCTGCTCGCCCGGGTGATGGTCGATCAGCTCGACCTTGCAGCCGTGCCGCTCGCCCCAGCGGCTGTACATGCGCTGCAGCATTTCCGCCCAGTCCTGGCTCTCGGTGCCGCCCGCGCCGGCGTTGATCTCGACATAGCTGTTGTTGCTGTCGGCCTCGCCGGCGAGCAAGGCCGCGACCTTGTCGCGCTCGGCGCGTTCGGCAAGTTCGGCCAGGCTTCGGACAGCGTCATCGACCATGGCATCGTCGCCCTCGGCGTCGGCCATCTCGATCAGCTCGGCCGTGTCGTCGAGCTCGCGCTCGATAGACCGGGTCGCGCTGATCGCCTCTTCCAGTCGGCGCCGCTCGCGCATCACCTCCTGCGCGGCCTTGGGATCGTTCCAAAGGCTCGGCTCTTCGACCTTGGCGTTCAGTTCTTCGAGCCGCTTGAGCGCGCGATCCCAGTCGAGGAAGCGGCGAAGCAAGGCGGTCGCCGCTTTGATCTGATCGATAGAAGCTTGCGCTTCGGCGCGCATCGGCAGTCCTTTGGTTTGGTGTCAGGTCGCGGCGGCGGGCACAGGCGCAGCGTCGGGCGGCGCTGCCTCAGGCTGCGGCGACGGCGCCGGGCGAGTCCGGCGCACCTGCCGCACAGGCGCCGCGTCGCTCCGGTCGGCGGTTTCGGCCGTGTCGCTCCCCTGCCCGCGACTCCTCCGGAATGCGCGCCTCGGTTCGGTCTGCGGCTGGAACGCCTCCCAGATTACCGGCGAGCGCGGATCCTCGGTGACCGGGAAAGTGCCGAACACCCGCCGGCCTGAGGCACGGTCTATGCGTGCCCAGCGAATCCCGGACGGAGCAACGAAAGGCACCACCGGCATGTCCTTGAACGCGGCCTGGGCGAATTGCTTGAAGATCGGCGCGGCGATCCTCCCGCCCTGCGCGCCGTGGCCCATCGGCCTCGGCTGGTCATAACCGATATAGACTCCAGCGACGATGTCCGGAGTTCCGCCGACGAACCAGACGTTGGTCGGGCCCGACGTCGTCCCCGTCTTGCCGAACAGCGGACGGTTGAGGTCGCGAAGGACGGTAGCCGTTCCTCGCTCGACGACTCCGGTCAGGATGTGGACCATCTGGAACGAAGCCATTGGATCGAGCAATTGCCGGGTCCTCAGCGGCGGGCGCGGCATCGGCTTGCCGTCCCAGTCGGCGGCGTTGCAATTGTCCATCACCTGGCAGCGCTTGTCCGCCCGGTAGATGACCCTGCCGTTCCGGTCCTGGACGAAATCGATGATCGAAGGCTTCACCTCGCGACCGTGATTGGCAAGGATCGCATAGGCATTGGTCAGGGCGAGAACAGTGGTGTCGCCGGCCCCAAGCGAGATCGAAAGATAGGGCTGGTAGTCGCCGAGGCCGAGCTCGCGGGCAACGTCGACGATCTTCTGCATTCCGGTTTCGGACGCAGCTCGGACGGTCATCAGGTTGCGCGACTGTTCAACTCCCCAGCGCATCGTCTTGGCGCCGGCGTAGCGCCGGTCGAAGTTGACGAAACATTTGTTGCCGAGACCCGCCCCCTGCCAGACGCAGAAGGGCCCGTCGACGATGATCGAGGAGGGGGTCATCCCGCTTTCCAGAGCGGCCTCATAGACGATCGGCTTGAACGCCGATCCCGGCTGGCGAAGCGCCTGGGTCGCGCGATTATAGGACGAGCCGATCGCGTCGAAGCCGCCCTGCATCGCCACCACCCGGCCGGTGCGGACTTCCTGTGCGACGAACCCGCCGGACACTTCCGGGATCGAGCGCAGCACATAATTGTCGCCGCCATTATCCTTGACGACGATGATCATGCCTGGGCGGAGGTGAGTGAAAGCCGCGCCGCCGACACCCCTCTTGGGCATCTGCGCGGCCGATGCCGGAAGCACCGCGGTAGACCCGTTGGCAAGGCCGATCTGCGCCTGGTTTCCGGACTTCGACAGCACAACCGCCTTGTGCCAGTCGGGAAAGCCGGTTCCGACAGGGGTGCGGGCAAGTTCGCCTCGCCAGTCGCCGTCCACGTCTATGTTGAGCTCGAGATCCTGCCAGCCGCGTCCGCCATCGAAGCGAGCCAGGCCCTCGCGAAGCGACTCGGCCGCCGCATCCTGCATGTGCGGGACCATCGATGTCCGGACCCACAGACCGCCGGCATAGACGCTGTTCGGCCCGTCTTCGGCAGCTTCCCCGAAGCTTTTGAGCAGCGAGCGGCGAACCTCTTCCATGAAATAGCCGCCCATCTGGCGGAACTTCTCGTTGCTTCCGTAGCGGATCGTACCGAGCGAAGTTGCCGAGGCAGCGGCCCGCTGTTCGGGGGTGATGTAGCCGTTGCGCTGCATTTCGCGGAGCACGTAGTTGCGGCGGTCGAGCGCTCGCTGGGTCGCCCGCAGCGGATCATAGTTGGACGGGGCCTTCGGAAGCACCGCCAGATAGGCCGCTTCGGGCAAATTGAGATCGGCCACGTCCTTGTCGAAATAGGCCCTCGATGCCGCCTGAACGCCATAGGCGTTCCGGCCGAGGAAAATCTGATTGAGGTAAAGCTCGAGAATCTGCTCCTTGCTCAGCACGGATTCGAGGCGGAATGCGAGGATCGCCTCGCGGATCTTCCGCCCGATATTATAGCTGCTGTCCTGAAGCAGGTTCTTGGCCACCTGCTGCGTGATCGTCGAACCACCCCGTGCGCGGTCGCCGCTCGTCAGCGTCTTGCGGGTGAAATCGAAGACTGCTCCGGCAAGGCTCGGGAAATCGATTCCGCCATGGGTGAAAAAAGCCTTGTCCTCGGCCGATATGAACGCCTGGACGATGAGCGGTGGATATTCGTCATAGCTCAGCTCGACCCGCCGTTCGCGGGCGAAGGTCTGCACCGGATTGCCATCGTAGCCCCGGACATTCGACGGCAACGGAGGCTGGTAGGCGAGCAGCGCCTGTGCCGACGGAATGGTGCTCGAAACATACAGCCACATGGCGGCGAATGCGGCCAGGGCACCGGCACCGACATAGGAGGTCCAGCGAACCCAGCGGCGCTCGAACCAAGGCGCGAACCGGTCGCGCACCCGACGGTTGAAGCTGACCAGGTCCGGAAGCGGAAGGCGAGGAACGGACAATCGATCGAAACGCATCTTGGCTTGTCTCTAGCCGGTTCGGGCAGGCGCTGGAAGCATGTTCAGCGGCGCGAGCGCGCGGCGACGTCCGCCTCGATCGCCTGAGCCAGCGCCAGCGCCAGCTTCGCACGGTAATCGGGTGACGACAGCAAAAGCTCGTCGTCGGCATTGCTGATATATCCCGCTTCGAACAGAACGGCCGGCACTTCCGCCCGGCGAAGCACGTGGAAAGCAGCATGGCGGTGCGGATTGGGCCGAAGCATGACCCGTCCCGATGCTTTGCGGATCACCCGCTCGGCGAGGCCGGCGGAAATGTCCATCTGCTCGCGAAGTGCAAGATCGGAAAGAATCGCCCTGACCGTACCGTCCCGTTCGTTGATCGCGACGCCTCCCGCCTGGTTTTCGGACAGAGCGAATCGCGCGGCGTCGGCGTCCGAAGCGACGTCCGCCAGCGAATAGACGCTGGCGCCTCTGGCGTGAGCGTTGGGCGCGGCATCCATGTGAAGCGACAGGAACAGGCTGGCGCCAAGCCGGCGGGCGACCGCCGCCCGTTGCTCGAGCGACAGCGTCCGGTCGTCCTCGCGGGTCAGTGCCACCCGGACCCGGCCGCGCCCGACCAGCAGGTCGCGCAGCTCGCGGCCGAGCGCGAGGGTGAGCGCCTTCTCCCTGACGGTGCCCGAAACGCCGCTTGCACCGGGGTCGCGGCCGCCGTGGCCGGGGTCGATGAGCACGATCGGTCTTCCCGCCGGCCCGGCGATGGGGACGTCGCTGATCGCTGCGGCGAGTTCGACCGTGACGCTCCCGCGTCTGGCTTCACCGACCAGCGCTGGCCGATCCAGTGAGGAGGCGGCACCGACCTCTGCCGGACTGAAGGCAAGCAGAAGCGCTGCCGCGCCCGCGGCGGCGAGCGCTAGCCCTGCGAGCGGACCCTTTGCCTTCATTCCGGTCGTCATGCTCCCACCGCAAGCGGTTGCGACACAGGCTTGTATCACGCCATCATGGTTAATGGGCAATTATCGGCTTGTCGGCCCCGTTCCTCTGCAGTTGCGGCATTGGCGGGCGGGTGCTAACCGCAATGTTCCGCCGGCCCCCGGGCCGTGCGGAGACGCGTCGCGGGCTGCGCTAACGGCTCGCGGCTCTCACAGGTTGATGCTGCATGACTCCAAAAAATGCCTTCCGTCCGCGCTCCATCGAGCCACGGAACGCCTTTCCCGTGCCGTTCGCCGGGATGACTCATGCAGCAGATGCACAAAACGCGACATTTGCCCCGCCGGCCCAAAGCGCCGGCGCGGCCCTAACATATGCGCGCGCCTCGGCCCTCGCGCCGCTGCCGCACGCCCGGAGACATTTCAATGACCATGCGCATGCTGATCGACGCGCGCCACCCGGAGGAAACCCGGGTCGCAGTCGTCAAGGGCAACCGGATCGAGGAGTTTGACTTCGAATCCGCCGAGCACAAACAGCTCAAGGGGAATATCTATCTTGCCAAGGTGACCCGTGTCGAACCGTCGCTTCAGGCGGCGTTTATCGACTTTGGCGGCAACCGCCACGGCTTCCTCGCTTTCTCGGAAATCCATCCCGATTATTACCAGATCCCCAAGGCCGACCGGGAAGCCTTGCTCCGCGAGGAGGCCGAGCACGCCGCCGAGGAAGAACGGTTGCGGGCCGCCGAATATGACTCCGAGGTAGCGGGCAACGAAGACGTCACCGACGAAAACGGCGACGAAGAGCATCACGACGAACCGGACGTCGATACTGCCGATATTGGCGGCAATGGCGATTCCGAGGAAACCGGCACCGGCTCGAACCGTTCGCCGGTTGACGAAAGCGCTGCCGACGAACTTCGCAAGAAGCGCCAGGCGCTTCGCCGCCGCTACAAGATCCAGGACGTCATCCAGCGCCGCCAGGTGCTTCTGGTCCAGGTCGTCAAGGAAGAGCGTGGAAGCAAGGGCGCGGCCCTGACCACCTATCTGTCGCTTGCCGGCCGCTATTGCGTCCTGATGCCCAACACCAGCCACGGCGGCGGGATCAGTCGGAAAATTTCCAACGGAGCCGACCGCAAGCGGCTGAAGTCGATCATGGCGGACCTCAAGCTGCCGTCGACCATGGGGCTGATCGTCCGAACCGCCGGACTGTCGCGCACCAAGACCGAGATCAAGCGCGACTTCGACTATCTCGCCAGGCTGTGGGACGAGATTCGCGAGAACACGCTGACCAGCACCGCGCCGGCTCTGATCTATCGCGACAGCGACCTTGTAAAGCGGGCGATCCGCGACCTTTATCACCGCGAGATCGATGAAGTGATCGTCGAGGGCGAGGAAGGCTACAAGGCCGCCCGAGGCTACATGAAGCTGCTGATGCCGAGCCACGTGCGCCGCGTGCAGTTGCACTCGGAAACGACGCCCCTTTTCCAGCGGCACGGAGCCGAGGATCAACTGGCGGCCATGTACCAGCCGGTCGTCCAGCTGAAGTCCGGCGGCTATCTGGTCATCAACCAGACCGAAGCCCTGGTGTCGATCGACATCAACTCGGGACGCTCGACCCGCGAGCACAATATCGAGCAGACGGCCTACGCCACCAACCTCGAGGCTGCGGCGGAAATCGCCCGGCAGCTGCGCCTGCGCGACATGGCCGGCCTGATCGTCATCGACTTTATCGACATGGAGCAGTCGAGCCATGTCCGCAAAGTCGAAAAGGCGATGAAGGAAGCGCTGAAGAACGACCGGGCGCGAATCCAGGTTGGCCGAATTTCGAGCTTCGGGTTGATGGAAATGAGCCGCCAGCGCCTGCGCACCGGCGTGCTGGAAGCCTCGACCAAACCTTGCGCGCATTGCGAGGGAACCGGCCTTATGCGAACCGCCGCATCGGCCGGTCTGTCGGCGCTCCGCATTATCGAGGACGAAGCGGCCCGCGGCCGCGGCGACAAGATCCTGCTTCGCGCCGGCCGCGAAGCGGCAATCTACGTGCTCAACAAGAAGCGCTCCGAGCTTGGCGACATCGAGGCACGCTACGGTGTTTCGATCGAAGTCGCGATCAACGAGAGCTTCGAGGGTGCGAAAATGACCGTCGAGAGCTCCGGTCCGCCGCCCGTGGTGGCCCAGCGACCGGTGGCAATTGCTCCGAAAGATGACGAAGACTCGACTGACGAAGAGCTCGAGCTCGATAGCGAACTGAGCGAGGACGAAGATTCGGCCGACATCGGCGATCAGGCCGAAGCCGGGCGCGAGGAAGGCGACCGCGGCGGACGGCGCCGACGGCGGCGGCGCCGCGGCGGACGCGGCCGGAGGCGCGAAGGCGCTGCTGCCGAGGAAAGCGCGTCGTCGGAGGAAGGCGCGCGGCAGGTCGAGGAAGAAACCCAGCCTGTCGAGGCCGAAACCCAGCCGTCCGCCGAGGTGGAAGCGGAAGCTTCAAAGAAGCCTCGCCGCCGGCGACGCGGCGGCAAGGCGGAGACCGCCGCCGAGGAGGCTTCGGTCGAAGCCGACAGCTCGCCGATGGTAGAGCGCCCGCTCGCTCGGGAGGAGCCGATCGCCGAAGTCGCCGCACCGGAGGAACCCAGGCCCAAAACCCGCCGGCGCCCCCGCGCCCGCAAAGCCGAGGAAACCGACAGCGTCGAGATACCCCAGCCCGCTCCGGCCGAAGCGCTGCCTGCTGAAACCGCGGGCGAGTCAGAGGAAGTGAAGCCCAAGCGCCGCTCGAGAGCGAGAAAGGTCGCCACTGAACCAGCGCCCCAACCCCGGGCCACCGAGCCGGAACCGGTGCCAAGCGCCGACAATGACCCCGGCAGCGGCGCTCAGGCGGAGGGCGAGACTCGGCGAAGCGGCTGGTGGCAACGGACTTTCGGCTAGCCGACATTGGCTGACTGGCTTTCATCGCCGGTTCAGCCCGAAAGTGGAAAGGCACGGCCATGTCTATCCCGCTGAGCCGCGTCGCGCGGATGATCATGCTTGCGCTGATCCTGGCCTTGGCGGTTGCCAGGCCCGCTGCGGCGCAGACGGTGCTTCGCGACAGTGAGACGGAACTGTTGTTCCGCGACATTTCGCGGCCCTTGATCCAGGCGGCCGGGATGGACCCGGCGAACGTCAAGATCGTCCTGATCAACGATCAGGAAATCAACGCCTTCGTCGCCGGCGGCCAGATCGTCTACCTGCAGTCCGGACTGATTACCGCCGCCGACAACGTCAACCAGGTCCAGGCGGTGGTCGCTCACGAGCTTGGCCATGTGGCCGGTGGCCATGTTATCAGGCTGGCCGACGGTGCGCGCGATGCGACGGGCATCACGCTGGCGACGATGGTGCTTGGCGTCATCGCTATGGCCGCCGGTGCGGGCGACGCAGGCCTCGGCATCATGATGGCCGGACAGCGCGCCGCCCTTGGACGGTTCCTGGCCTTCACTCGCGCCCAGGAAAGCTCTGCGGACCTCGCGGGGGCCCGCTACCTGTCGGAAGCAGGCATTAGTGGCCGGGGCAGTCTCGAGTTCTTCAAGAAGCTCCAGAATCAGGAATTCCGGCTGGCAATCCCCCAGAAGGACAGTTACGACCGCACGCACCCGCTGTCGGGCGAACGGATTGCCGCGCTCGAGGAAGTCTACAAGAAGGATCCGGCCTGGGATCGGCCTCCGGACCCCGAACTCGAAGAACGTTTCCAGCGCGTGAAGGCCAAGCTGTTCGGCTTCGTCAATCCGAAACAGGCAGTGGTCCGTTACCCCGAAAGCAAAAAGAGCGCCGCTGCTCATTACGCCCGCGCCTACGGCTATCATGTCGGCGCTTATCCCGAAAAGGCTTTGTCGGAAGCCGACGCCCTGCTCGCCATGGAGCCGGACAACCCCTTTTTCCTCGAACTGAAGGGCCAGATCCTGCTCGAATCCGGGCGGCCGCACGAAGCCATCGCACCGCTGCGCAAGGCGACCGAGCTGGCCAGCGACCAGCCGCTGATCGCGTCAATGCTCGCGCATGCGCTCATTTCGACCGAGCGGAGGGAGTATCAGGGGGAAGCCAAATCGCTGCTCAGGGCGGCGGTCAATCGCGACAATCAGAACCCTTTTGCCTGGTATCAGCTGGGCATGATCTATGAGCGCGAGGGCGACCGCGCGCGAGCCGCGCTGGCGACGGCCGAGCGAAACAACCTCCAGCGCGAGCCGAAGCTCGCCCTGGCCAGTGCCGAGATGGCCATGAAAGGGATCCCGGCAGGCACTCCCGACTATCTTCGGGCCCAGGACATTGCCATGGTGTCGCGCGCCGAACTGAGGAAGCAGGACAAGAACTTCGATCGCCAAGAAAGACGCCGTGAGCGAACGCAATAATATGCGATGGCTGGCAGCCGGGCTTGCCGGAGGGGTGATCGGAGCGCTTGTGACCGCGCTGATCCTGTTCGCCGCCACCCCGCAATTCCTTGCCAAGCGGATGGTTCGCGAAGGCATGCTCGCCGACCCGCAAATCCTCGCGGAAGCCGCCGACGCCCTTCGCGACCGGGATACCGCGCCGATGCTGGCAGCCAATCGGGCGGCGCTTGAAACGCCCTTTGCTTCATCCTGGAAGGGTGCCGACAAGCCCGATGTCGTACTGGTCGAATTCTTCGATTATGCCTGCGGCTATTGCAAGGCCAGCCTGCCGCACGTCGAGCAATTGCTGAATGAGGACAAGGGCCTTCGGGTGGTCTACCGCGAATTCCCGATCCTCGGGGCCGACAGCGTCGCGGCCGCGCGCGTGTCGCTCGCCGCCTCCAAGGCCGGGCGCTTCAAGCAATATCACGATGCGCTTTTCGAGGCCGGCCGGCCGAACCCCCAGACAATCGCGGCTGCCGCCCAGGCGGCCAACGTCCCTCCCGTGATTTCCGACGCCGCCGACATCGAGGCCGAGCTCAAGCGCAACTTCGAGCTTGCCAGCCAGCTTGGCGCAAGCGGAACGCCGATGTTCGTCGTCGGCGATCGCATTCTCCACGGCGCGGTCGGCTACGAGGAGCTCAAGAAGGCGGTCGCCAACGCGCGCAGGCGCGGCTGACGCGGCTCCACCGGGAATTCGCCTCTAGGCGTGATCCACCTTGTCCTTGAGATCGTCCCTCGGCTTGCCGTCATGCATTTCGACCAGCTGTTCGTTCACCTCCGCGCCGATCAGCACCACCCAGGCAGTGATGAAGAGCCAGGCGAGCAGCACGACCGGTGCCGTCGCCGAGCCATAATAAGGGCTGAATCCGCCGATCACCGACACATAGAGCGAGAACAGGCCCGAAGCGGCCAGCCAAAGGCCTAGGGCTACAAGCGCGCCGATGCTGATCCACTTCGCCTTGCGCGGCGGCTCGGCAGGCGCGATCCGGTACACGCCCCAGAGGTAAAGCAGGAAGAGCGCCGCGGCGAGCGGCCATCGTCCGATCATGACCAGCCGGTCGAAAGGCGAGCCGAAAGCAGGTGCGCCCAAAGGCAGGACGACGATGAGCAAGAGCGAAACGGCGATGAGTGCCAGGCTCGCGCCGGCAATCCACAGCGCCGCGACTTCGCGTTTGATCAGGCCCCGTTCCTCCTCGAGATCGTGCACGAGGTTGAGCGCCGTGATGAAGCCGGACGCCGAACGCTGCACGGTCCACAGCACGATCGCCAGATTTGCAGCCAGCCCGACTCCAAGACCGAAGCCGCGCGGCACTTCGCTGACGAACTCGCGCAGCATGGTGATGACCGGCTCGGGAAATGTCTCCTCGAGCGAGCCGATTTGCGCTTCAAGGGTGGAAGCCGGAATCAGCAGCCCGTAAATCGCTCCGACCGCGGCGATCGCCGGTAGAAGTCCGAACAGCGCGAAGAAGGCGAGCCCGCCGGCCGAAAGCATCGCACGGTCGGTGACGGCTTCGTGCCACACGTTGCGGGCGATGTCGCCAATGCTGCGCTGTCGCGGCTTCTCCCGCTCGACCAGGACGACCTCCGGCTGTTTTGCAGGCAACGGGCGGTGTCGGGCCGGGTTCCGCCGAACGTCAGTCGTTTCCGCCTGGCTCCGTTGCCCCGCCCTTGAACCCCTGGGCGACGACGTACCATTCGCTCGAATCCTTGCGGCTCGCCGGCGGCTTGGCATGTTTCACGGTCTCGAAATGGCGCTTCATCGCTGCGACCAGCTGATTGTCGGCGCCCCCGGCAAGCACCTTGGCGACATAGGCGCCGCCCGGCCGGAGCACTTCGATGGCAAACTCCAGTCCCGCCTCGACAAGCCCCATGGTGCGCAAATGGTCGGTCTGGGGATGCCCGACCGTGTTCGCCGCCATGTCGGAAAGCACCAGGTCGGCCGCTCCGCCCAGGGCCTCTTTCAAACGCTCGGGCGCATCCTCGTCCATGAAATCCATCTCGAGGATGGTGACTCCATCGATCGGGTCGGTGGGGAGAAAATCGATTCCTACCACGCTCGCCTTGGGCGACCGGCGGCGAACGACCTGGCTCCATCCGCCCGGAGCGATGCCAAGGTCGACAACATTTCGCACGCCCTTGAGCAAGCCGAAGCGCTCGTCGAGCTCGAGCAACTTGTAGGCGGCCCGGCTGCGGTAATTTTCCGCCTTGGCGCGGCGCACATAGGGGTCGTTGAGTTGGCGCTCCAGCCAGCGTGTCGACGAGATTTTGCGGCCCTTGGCGGTCTTCACCCGTTTCACAATTGATGCCCGTCACGGGCCATGAGCGATCGCAATATGCCTTCGCGGATGCCGCGGTCGGCGATGCCGAGATTACGGGCCGGCCAGATTTCGAGGATCGCCTCGAGGATCGCGCAGCCGGCGACCACCAGGTCGGCGCGCTCGGAGCCGATGCACGGAAGGCTGGAGCGTTCGGCATAATCCATCTCGGAGATCATCGTGCTGATCCGCCGCATCGATTCGATTGGCACGTGCAGCCCGTCGACCGCCCGGCGGTCGTAGGCGGGAAGCGCCAGGTGGACGCTGGCCAGGGTGGTCACCGTGCCGCTGGTGCCGAGCAGCCGGATCCCCTCGCGCTCGTCGGGCAGGGTTTCGGCAAACCTGGCGAAAGACCGGCGCACGCGCTCGCGCATCCGACCGTAGGCAGCGACCCGGTCCTTGCCCTCGATTGCCTCCCGGCCCTCGCTTTCGGTCAGCGAGACGACGCCCCACGGCGCACTCCACCAGCTTCGGATCTTCGGACCGGCGGCGGACTGTTCGACCAGCACGAGCTCGGTCGAACCTCCGCCGATATCGAAGATCAGCGCCGGGCCGTCGCCGGGCTCGAGCAATTTGTGGCAGCCGAGCACGGCGAGCCGCGCTTCTTCCTGCGGCGGAATGATGTCGAGCACGACTCCGGTTTCTCGGCGGACTCGCTCGGCAAACTCGCGGCCGTTGGCCGCTCGGCGGCAGGCCTCGGTCGCGACCGACCGCGACAGCGACACGTTGCGCCGCCTGAGCTTGTCGGCGCAGACCGCGAGCGCCTCGATCGCCCGGTCCATCGCCTCGTCCGACAGCCGCCCGCTTTGCGACAGTCCCTCGCCCAGCCGAACGATCCGGGAAAATGCGTCGACGACGGTGAAGGCGCCGTTGGACGGGCGCGCGATCAGCAGCCGGCAGTTGTTGGTGCCGAGGTCGACCGCTCCATAGGTGTGACGATAGCCGTGCCGCCGCTCCGTCGGCCTTGATGCTGCCGGCCCGGCGCCCTGCGGCGCTGCCGGCGCGCTGGCGACACTTTGCGCCATCGAACCAATCCGTTCTATCCTTCGCCGCCCAGCGGGACGGCTGACTTAATGCGGATTAAATCACACAAAGGGGTCCAAGAGCAAGGCGGCTGACCTGTCCCCCCGCTCGCACGTTGACAGGGAGGGGGGCGCTTTCTATCTCGCGGCCCCGGCCCGGCTGCTGCCCCGTCGTCTAATGGTAAGACTACGGACTCTGAATCCGTCAATCGTGGTTCGAATCCACGCGGGGCATCCAGCCTTTCCGATTGCATATCCAGTCATCAGGGTCGCACAGGCGGCGAATTTTTCGTCCGCTTGCCGGATGCGCTCAGCTGCCGTCATTTTCCCCTGATTTCCGCTATTGCCACCCATCATGAGCTCATCCCAGTCATAGTTACGGGAACGGTAGGCAAGCCTGCTCAGCGGCTGTTTACCCAAACGGGGTTAGCGAAGGCGCGGGGGGTATCATAGGAGTATTCATGATGCCTGTTTTCGGTAAAAGAGTTGATGGGCCCGGCGGCCGTCGCCGTGCGTGCCGGGAACGTGTGGTCCTGGCGGGCGCGGCTTTGACCCTCGAAAAGGCGCGTTCCGTGGTCGTCGAGGACCTATGCTCCAGTGGCGCGAAGTTGCGAGGCCGCGACTTGCCGAAAGACGGCGACGAGCTGCTCGTAAAGGTCGGTCTCGTCGAAATCCTCGCTCATGTCGCCTGGTCCGCTCGAGATGAGTGCGGCATTAGGTTCGAGCAGGCACTCGATCCGGGTTGCGTCGAGCAATTCAAGAATGAAGGGCGATTGGGCCACGTCATGGGCATTGCCTGACGACTGCATTGTCGCTCTTTGACCGGCGCCGCGACTGTGCGACAGCGGCGCGATGAAGATCATCGGCAGCTTTGTCAGCCCCTATGTCCGGAAGGTGCTGGCCTGCATGGAACTGAAGGGGCTCGACTTCGAGATCGACCCGATCACTCCCTTTTTCGGCAATGACGAATTCGAGCGGCTGAGCCCGCTTCGGCGCATCCCGGTGCTGGTCGACGGCGACCTCACCATCCCGGATTCCTCGGTTATCTGCGCCTGGCTCGACGAGGCCTTCCCGGCTCGTCCGCTGCTGCCCGCCAGTCCCAGGGACCGGGCGCGTGCGCGCTGGCTGGAGGAATATGCCGACAGCCGCCTCGGCGACATCCTCATCTGGGGTCTGTTCTATCAGCGCAACGTCCGCCCTTTGGTATGGGGCGAGGAGCCCGACCACGACCGCGTCGAGCGGACGTTGAGCGAGCATGTCCCGCGCGAGCTCGACTATCTGGAAGCGCAGCTTCCGGAGAGCGGTTTCCTGTTCGGCGACATAGGCCTTGCCGACATCGCTATCGCCACCTTTTTCCGCAATGCCGCTTATGCCGGTTTCAACATCGACAGCGGGCGGTGGCCGCGCACGGCCCGCTTCGTCGATGAAACGCTCGGTCATTGCTGCTTTGCCAGGCTTTTCGACTTCGAACGGATCCAGCTGAGCAGCGACATCCCGCGCCGCCGCCAGGCCTTGCTCGACGCCGGAGCCCCGCTCACTTCCGAAACGCTCGGGCTGCGCGAGCCGAGGCGTGGAGTGATGCGCCTTTAGGCCCTAGCTTGCCGCGCGTTCGCCGATCGGCCCGGGCAGTGGCTGGGGAGCGCCGAACAGAAAGCCTTGGAGCTGGTCGCAGCCGGCGGTCAGCAGGATATCGGCCTGACCCTTCGTTTCCACGCCCTCTGCCGACACGGTGAGACCGAGCGCCCTGCCGAGTGTGACGATGGCGGCGACGATCGCGCGGGCTTCGGCCGAATTGGGCAGGTCGGCGACAAAGCTTCGGTCGATCTTGATCTTGTCGACCGACAATTGGCGAAGGTAGCTCAGGGACGAATAGCCGGTGCCGAAATCATCGAGCGCGATTCGAAATCCGTTGCGGCGAAGCTGGTGCAGATTGTGCGCCGCGTTGGTCGACTCGTCGAGCAGGATTTGCTCCGTCACCTCAAGCTCGATGCGCTGCGGATCGAGACCGGCGAAGATCGCCGTCAGGCGATCGGCAAAATCCGGCTGGGCGAGCTGCAGCGGCGACAGGTTGACCGCAGTGAATTGCGACGATGCGTCGATGGCCGCCTTGGCGGCCTGGCGAAGCACCCATTCGCCGATCGGCAGGATCAAGCCGGTTTCCTCGGCCAGCGGAATGATGTCCTGCGGACTGATGAACCCCAGCGAAGGATGGCGCCAGCGAAGCAACAACTCTTGCCCAAGGGCCTTGCCGTCGCGCCCGACCTGAGGCTGGCTCCACAATGCCAGTTGATCGACTTTGAGCGCCTCGCGCAGGTCGCCCTCGAGCCGTGCCCGCAACTTGCCATTTTCATCCATCCACGGCTCGAAGATCCGCGCCTGGCCGCGACCCGATGCCTTTGCCTGGTAAAGCGCAACATCGGCGCGTCGCAGCATCTCGGTCGCATCGCCACGCCCTTTGTCGCAATAGACCGCACCGATACTGGCGCCGCCAAACACCTGGGTACCGAGCAATTTGAACGGGACCGAGAACACCTCGATGATCGACTGGCAAAGCCGTTCAACGTCCCCTCGCCGCCAGCCGTCGACGAGGATTACCGCGAACTCGTCGCCGCCGAGCCTCGCAACCGTGTCTCGTGGACGGGCAAGCCTTAGCAGCCGGGCCGCGAACTCGCGGATCAGCTGATCGCCGGCCAGGTGGCCCAGCGTATCGTTGACCTGCTTGAAACGATCGAGGTCGATCAGCAGCAACGCCAGCGGCTCCCGGCTCGCGTCCGACAGGCTCGCCTGCAGCCGGTCGTTGAGCAGTGCCCGGTTGGGAAGCCCGGTAAGGGAATCGTGGAATGCAAGATGCGCTGCTCGAGCCTCGAATGCCGCGCGCTCTCGCAAGGTGTGCTTCAAGCTTCGGGTCAGAAGCAGCATCATGATCGCCAGGACCGCAATGCCGAGCGCGGTTGCTGGCAGAAGCTGCTGAAGGAGCCGGCTACCCGGGAGCTCGGGCCTCCAGATCAGATAACCCAGATGCCTGCCGTCCTCGGTCAGGAGCGGAAGGGCCTGTTCCTCGGAATCATTGTCCTCGGCCCGCGAATAGCGCGCATCGTCGATCAGATGCCGTGCCTGCAACTCCTTCATGAAACTGCCGTCGAGGAAGCGGACGCTGATCAGGATCGGCCAGTTGCCCTTCGGCCGGACATAATCTTCGGTCGACGGCTTGATCAGCATCGCGCTCGCTGCCGCCGGCCGGCCGCCGACCAGGGTCAAGCGCGTACGGTGGGCCGACCGCGGAGTGGTTCGCACGCTGGCATTGGCGTGGAGCCGCTGCCCCGGATGGCGGTCGTGCCGGCCATTCGCCGCCTGGTTCCTGCCACGCAGAGTGTCGACCAGCGGCGCAAGATCGCCGGCGAGCTCGCCATAGCGGTCAATCGCGACGCGCCGACCGTCGACGACGGCTTGGACCGGCCGGTCCTGTCCGTCGAGCAGAAACGTGGCATCGTGGGCGAAGATTCGGTTGAGCCAGGAACCGAGGTTGTCGAAGAGCCATTGATGATCGAGCGGATCGGTCACCATCTTCTCGGCGCTCTCGTCCCAGATCGCGACCGTTTCCTGCTGCAGGGCCAGTTCGTCGAGCGCAAGCTCGATCGAATGATGAGCGACGCGCGACTGACGCTCGACAGAGATTTCGTCGCTTCGCAAGGTCGACCAATACAGGCCGGCGAAGGTTACAAGGGTGACCGCCAGCAACATCAGCTGCGACAGGCGCGACAATTGGTTCGACAGCTGGGCGGGCTGACGGCAGTTTCGGCCGGCGGGAGCGAGGCGAGTGGCGCTCATTCGTGTGGCGCCATGCCAACGAAAGTTTAATGAACCGCTCACGAAAGCGCCGGTTCGGAACGAGTTAGGCCGTCAAGAGCGGGGTCGGCTATCGCTGGTGGATTTGCATCTGATCGAAAACTGGAGCGCCCGGCCGACCGGCCGGGCGCTCGCCGCTGTTACGCGCGGTAGAAAATGTGGGTGCCGATCTTCTCGACGAAGGTCAGCCGCCGGCCCCAGGACGGAGCGACGTAATCGGCGTGGTACCACAGGACGTCGTCGCTCAGGATCGGCGCCGCATTGGCGGTGGCGATGCGGGTGATCGCCTGCGCCTTGGTCCACGCTTCCGAACGCTGGTTGACGGCCGGGTAGCGGCCGGTGCGCGGATTGACGAACGAGAACTGCCAGGGCTGCTTGACCACCTTGCACCAGCTATCCGGATATTTGGCCGAAGCGGTGCGGTTCATGATGACTCGCGCCACCGCGAGCTGGCCCTCGAGCGATTCCCCGCGCGCCTCATGATAGACGGCCACCGCGATGCAGTGCGCCTGCTCGTCGAGCTCGGCGCCGGCGCTGTTGAGCGCGACCATCGCGCTGAGCGGCAGCGACTGGGCCAGAGCGAAGGGGAGCTGGGTGAGCGCGGCGGCCGTGGTCACCGGGGCCGAAGCCGACTGGGCGGCAGTCGCCTGGATCGACTGTCCGTTTCCGAGCGTGACGGTCGCTGACCGGCCGAGGGGGGCGGCCGACGTGTCCACCGCGCCTGCCTGCACCGCCGAAGTGACCGTCGCCGCGGTCGGTGCCGAAGCGGCGCCCGAGGCGGTCGCAAGCATGAAAAGTCCCATCACCGCGGACGCACCGCGGCTTCCCAGAAGCTTGATCATTATTTGCCTTTTGCCTGTGCGGCCGAGCCTCGCCGAAGGCGCCAAGGCACCTCGCGTCGCATAACGTTGAGGATCGTCCGTCTTGCCCTCGGACCCGGCGCCTCGCGCTTCGGGCCCCTCGCTCTCAATTGCTGAAGCCCAGATACGGATCGGCGTGAAGAATCCAACCCACCCGGCGATGAGTTGAGCAATGCTTGGGATGAAAGGCGGAACCTGTTGAGAAAATGAATAAATCGACAGAAAAAGTGGCCGAAATCCGCCCACTTCCAACCTTTCGACAAAGCAATTAGGGCGCTTTGGGACAGGAGATGCGATGGCCTATTGGCTGATGAAGTCGGAACCGGCGAGTTACAGCTGGGATGATCTGGCGCGCGATCGCGCGACGGAATGGGACGGCGTTCGCAATAATGCCGCCCGCCTCCACCTCAAGGCGATGAAGCCCGGCGACGAGGCCTTCTTCTACCACAGCATGACCGACAAGGCGGTGGTCGGCATCATGCGCGTCGTCCGCGGCGCCGAGCCCGACCCGAAGGACCCCGACTGGGTCTCGGTCAGGGTCGAGCCGGTTCGGCCGCTCGGGCCGGTGACGCTGGGGGCGATCAAGGCCGAGCCGCGTTTGGCGAAGATGGAGCTTATTCGCCAATCGCGACTGTCGGTCGCCCCTGTTCGCGAGGACGAGTGGCGCGTCGTGCTCGAGCTGGCGGAGCGCTGATTGGACTGGGCGACCATTGCCACCGGAACCCTTGCAGGGCTCGCCACCGGCTTTGCAACGCTGGTCGGAGCGGCGGCAATCCTGCTCGGCCGCGGCAAGGCGGCCGCCAGGCAGGACGTGTTGCTCGGCTTTGCGGCCGGGGTCATGCTCTCGGCTTCCTATCTGTCGCTGATCGTCCCTGCGGCGAACTTCGCGAACCGTGCCGGCCATGGCGATTTCGCGGCCGCGCTGATGGTGGGCATGGCCGTGCTGGTCGGTGCCGCGTCGCTCGACTGGCTGCGCAGGTCGGATCGCCTGTCCGGGATCGCCCTGGGTCAAACGCTGCCTCCCGACGTTCGGCAGGCGCACCAGAGGGTCTGGCTCCTGGTCATTGCCATGACCGCTCACAACCTGCCCGAAGGCGCAGCGGTCGGAGTGGGCTTTGCCGCCGACGATTACCGGGTGGCGCTCGGCACGGCGATCGGCATCGGCGTCCAGAACCTGCCCGAAGGCCTGGCGGTTGCGGGCGCGCTGCTGACTCTGGGCTGGTCGCGCGGCAAGGCGGTTCTGGTCAGCGGCGCGACCGGAGTGATGGAGCCGCTCGGCGCCTTAATCGCCGTCACCCTGGTCTCGCTGGTCGCTCCGGTCCTGCCGGTGGCAATGGGCTGGGCGGCGGGCGCGATGCTCTACATCGTCGCCGCCGAGCTCATTCCGGCCGTCCACCGCGAAGGCGCTCGCGGCCGAGCCACGGCGGCGTTGATGATCGGCCTTGCGGCGATGCTCGTGCTCGACATCGCCCTGGGCTGAAGGGGCGGATGATTATCGGCCGTTCGAGCCATTCGGCTGGGGCGATTGCATGGCTTGGGCAAGCACGCTCATCAGGCCCTCGATCGAATAGGGCTTTTTCAGAAGAATGAATCCGTCGGTGCCGCCCTCGGCGACAATGTGGCTGTAGCCACTGGTCAGGACGACCGGCAATTGGGGCCAGCGCTCGCGGATTTCCTTGCCTAGCTCAAGTCCGCTTCTCCCGGGCATGACGACGTCCGAGAAGACGGCCGCGAAGCGTTCCGGCCCCTGCTCGATGCACTGGATGGCCGCCTCCGCGTTCTGCACCCAGCTTGTCTCGAAACCGAGCTCTTCGAGCAGCCTGGTCGAAAAGTCGCCCACCTGCCCATTATCCTCGACGACGAGGATGTGGCCGCGCCGCTCCGCGCGCGCCGACGTCGGCTCGATGTCGGCGTCTTCAAGCGCTTCTTCCGATGCGCGTGGCAAAAGCATGGTGAAGCTGGACCCCTCTCCCAGCCGGCTTTCGACGGTGATTTCCCCGCCCGATTGCTTGGCGAAGCCATAGACCTGGCTCAGCCCCAGGCCGGTCCCCTTGCCGACCTCCTTGGTCGTGAAAAAGGGCTCGAAAATATGCTCGAGCTGTTCGGGCGGGATTCCTCGGCCGGTGTCGCTGACGGTGATCGCGACGAACTCGCCCGGGGAGTCCCCGTTTTTCGCGGGCCTGACGGCGATGGTCAGCCGACCCTGGCCGTCCATCGCGTCGCGGGCATTGACCGCCATGTTGACCAGCGCCGATTCGAACTGGGCCGCGTCCGCCTCGACAAAACAGGAACCGCGGTCGGCGCTGGTTACCAGCTGGACTCGCGCACCGACGACCGTTCGAAGCATGTCGGCGATTGATTCGACGCGCGCCGTCGCATCGAACACTTCGGGCTTGAGCGCCTGGCGGCGGGCGAAGGCAAGCAGCTGGCCGGTGAGCCGCGCCGCCCGGTCGGCCGTCTCCGATATCGCCTCGAGGTATCGCCGCCGCTTCTCGTCGGGGAGATCGATCCGCAGCAGAAGCTCGGCCGACGACCGGATGATCGTCAGCAAATTGTTGAAATCGTGCGCGACCCCTCCGGTAAGCTGGCCGATCGCCTCCATCTTCTGGCTTTGGCGCAGAGCATCTTCCGTCTTGAGGCGGGCGGCGACTTCCTCGGCCACCCTCTGCTCCAGCGTCTCGTTCAGTCGCCTTAGTCTGCCTTCGGCGATCTTGCGGTCGGTGACGTCGACGCCCTGGGCGAAAATGCCGGTCACGACCCCGGCCGCGCTTCGCATCGGCTGATAGACGAAGTCCATGAAATGCTCGACCGGATCGTCACCCGGTTTTGGCACCAGCAAAAGTCTGGCGCCCTCGGCGACGAACGGCTCGCCAGTCGCAAAGACCCGGTCGAGAAGCGCGACGAAACCCTGTTCTGCCACTTCCGGTATGGCCTCGGCCACGGACAAGCCGACGAAGTCGCGTCCGCCGAACAGGTCGCGGAAAGCGGCATTGGCGAGCACAATTTCGTGGTTCGGCCCATCCGTCACGGCGATGATGCCGGGGGCCTGCTCGAACATCAGCGCCAGCCGGTCGCGTTCGGCCAGCCAGTTGCGATCGGCAATGACCCGTGCGGTCGTCTCGACGCAGGCGCAGAGGAAGCCCTGCACCTCTCCGGATCGGTCGCGCACCGGCGTGTAGGAGAAGGCGAAGTGCGCTTCTTCGCGGTAGCCGCGCCGCTCCATGGACAGGGTGATATCCTGCATGTGGATCGGCTGACCGGAATAAGCCTGCTCGACGATCAGGGCGATGTCGCTGCTTATCTCGCTCCACACTTCGAGGAACGGGCGCCCGAACGCATCCGGATGCTTGCCCGCCAGTATCTGCGAATAAGCGTCGTTGTAGAGGAGAATCTGCTCCGGTCCCCAGACGATGAACATCGGCTGCGAGGAGCCGTTTATCACGTCGACCAGGGTGCACAGCTCCTGCGGCCACAGGTTGCGCGGTCCGAGCCGAGTCGAGTCCCAGCGCTCCGGGCTTACGCCGGCGGAGGCTTCGTCAGCAGCATTCTCGGTCTCTTGGTCCATCTCCGCCATAACGCCTATGGCGGCAGGAGTTGCCAGTTAGAAACGCGGCTCGAAGCGGCCGATGCTGTTTGGCCCGCGGGCCGGTTGGCTGGCCAACCGACCCGCGCGACCGTTTTCTATCAGAACCTGTAGCCGAGCGAGAACTGCAGGATCGGATAGACTTTGAAATTGTCGATATCGTCTTCGACTTCGCGGCGCTCGCGCTCGATGTCGGCCTGGAATTCCGGGCTGTTCAGCATCCCGGTCGTTCGCAGCGACGAGACCCTCGGCCGGCCCTGGAACATGATCCCGGCGTCGGCACCGAATTTGACTCCCTTGGTCAAGCCGCCGCCCCAGCCGGCGGTCAACGTCGGGGCGAAGCGGTTGGCCCGAACGCGTCCGGTGATCTCGCCGATCTCCTCGGGCGTGTAGACATTGTCGCCGATCTCGACATCCTCGGTTGGCCGTGCCCGAAGCGCGATCCGGTTGCCGCTGATTCGCGCGCCGGCGGAAAGCCGGAAGCCGCCGCCAAACGGATAAAGATCGGCCGACCCGCCGAACGAGCGCAGCCTGAGGCTGCCGTCATAGTTGACGCCGTCGGAGTCGATTTCGCGGCTTATTCCGAGGAAGGTGACGCTTCCGCGAGCGCCGAAGCCATTGCTGCGAAAGCCGACTTCGGGACCGATCCCGAGCGTTCCGCCGGTGATCCCGACGCTCATTCCCCCCGAATCCGTTTGAGCGAGTGCCGGCGATGCCGCGCCGGCAAGCAATGCGGCAGCGAATAATATGCGAAACGTCATGAAAACCCCCGATTTAGTGAGAATAAGCTAGGCGCCGGAGCGCGTGCGGGACGTCGCATGGACCTCGGTCCGCCGCATCTCCCAAATGGGGTAAAAACGCTTCCACGCTGCAAAAAATGCTAGGTTAGCAGCGGCTTACTAGGCAGAAAATCCGTTTGGCAGGCTCTTGATCAGCGCGACGACCTCCGCCTGCCGGCTACATTGCATCTTCGAATAGACAGATTTCAGCTGGCTTCGCACGGTTCCCACCGAAACGCCTCGCTCGGCCGCGATGGCGGCGGGGGATGCCCCTTGCGACAGCCGAATGGCGAGGTCCGCCTCGGCGCTGGACAGTTGGAACAGCGTACGGAGCTGGCCCGTCGTCGCCGAGGGTGCTTCACCAAGGCCGAGCATGAGCACGGCGAGGCGGGGCCCGTGATCCCACCGAAGGGGCATGACCGTCACATGCGTCGGGTTTGGTCCCGACCGGCCGATTGCCACCGCCGAGGCGACGGGATTGTCCGGCTGCGATGCTTTTCGGATGGCCTGGTGCAATTGCTTTTCATCGGGCGGGGAGATTGCTCGCACCACGCCGTTCCTGATGAACAGGGATTGGCCGAAGGCCAGGACGGCATCTGCAGCGGCGTTGGCCTTCACCAGGCGGCCATCGCGCGTGACGGACATCACCGGATGCTTGACGACGTCGAGCAATTGGCTCCCTTTTCGCTCGCTGTCGACCAGCGCGGCAAGCCGGCCGCGGACGGCGAACAGCTTGCGGAGGTGAACTCCGTCATCGGAAAGCAATTTTACCGAAGCGTCGGAAAATCCGTCTTGCGACTTGCCCTTGTGGATTCCGATCAGCCCCGTCCCCCACGACGTGTTGAGCATCATGCCGACGCAATAATAAGCGTCGTCGCCCATCGCGCGAATCCAGTCATTATAGAATTCGCTTTGCTCATATTCGTGTTTCGAGACGAAGCCTTCGACATCGTGCGCCCGGTTGACTCGATCGGGGGCGAGCGCCCTTTGCGCCCAGATGTCCTTGTCGGCAAAATTGTCGAGGTAATTGGCCAGCTCCGCGTCGGGATAATAGCCGCATTTGGCCAGCACGTGGTGTGACCCGTCCCGCATCCCCCATAGCATGTTGCAGGACCGGCCCCCGTACCGGCGCGCCATGACCGACGGCAGTTCGGCGAACCAGTCATCATCGAGGATGGCGTCATAAATGGCTTCCGCCGGCAGGTTGGCCCCGCTCAAGTTTCTTCTCCGCTATGCAACCCGGAAGGCGCGAGCCGTCTTTGCCAGACGCCGGTTGAACCTATCTCACTGAATTCGCGCAAATCAAGGCGTGTTTCCTGAGCGGTCGCCTAGGCTGCCTCGGCCTTCCGCGACTGCCGTTTGCGCTCGTGCGGGTCGAGGTAGCGCTTGCGAATGCGGATGACCTTGGGAGTGACCTCGACCAATTCGTCGTCCTGGATATAGGCGATCGCCTGCTCGAGGCTCATTCGCCGCGGCGGGGTCAGGCGGATGCCCTCGTCCTTGCCGCTGGCGCGGAAGTTGGTCAGCTGCTTCGACTTGAGCGGGTTGACCTCGAGGTCCTGCGGCTTGGCGTTCTCGCCGATCACCATCCCCTCGTAGAGGTCCTCGCCGGGCGAGATGAACAGCACCCCGCGTTCCTCGAGGGCGTTGAGTGCGTAGGCGACCGCCTTGCCCTGCTCCATCGAGATCAGCACCCCGTTCTGACGGCCCTGGATCGGCCCCTTGTACGGCCCGTAGCGCTCGAACAGCCGGTTCATGATGCCGGTGCCGCGCGTGTCGGACAGGAACTCGCCGTGATAGCCGATGAGGCCCCGGCTCGGCGCCGAGAAGGTCAGCCGGGTCTTGCCGCCGCCCGACGGGCGCATGTCGGTCATTTCCGCCTTGCGCAGCGCCATCTTGTCGATGACCGTTCCGGTGAACTCGTCGTCGACGTCGACCACGACCGTCTCATACGGCTCCTCGCGGCCATTTGGGCCGTCGCGGAACAGCACGCGAGGGCGGCTGATCGACAGCTCGAAGCCCTCGCGGCGAAGCGTCTCGATGAGGACGCCGAGCTGGAGCTCGCCGCGGCCGGCGACCTCGAAGCTGTCATTGTCGGCCGCCGTGGCGACCCGGATGGCGACATTGCCCTCGGCCTCGCGCTCCAGCCGCTCGCGGATCACTCGGCTCTGCACCTTGTCGCCGTCGCGGCCGGCATAGGGGCTGTCGTTGACCGCGAAGCTCATCGCCAGGGTCGGCGGGTCGATCTCGCGCGCCGGCAGCGGCTCGGTCGCGACAGGCTCGGCGATGGTGTTCGACACGGTCGCATTCATCAGCCCGGCGATGGCGACGATGTCGCCCGCCTGGGCGCTGTCGACCGCTACCCGCTCGAGGCCCTGGAAGGCGAACAGTTTGGTCGCTCTTCCTTCCTCGACCGGCTTGCCGTTGACGTCGATCGCCTTGATCGGAGCGTTGACCTCGAGCCGGCCGCTCTCGATCCGGCCGGTGAGGATCCGGCCGAGGAACGGGTCGCGGTCGAGCAGCGTGGCGAGCATCTTGAACTCGCCCTGCGGATCGAGATCGGGCGCCGGGACGTGGCCGACGATCGACTCGAACAGGGGCGTCAGGTCGCCCGAGCGGACGTCATCGCTGGTCCCGGCATAGCCGGCGCGGCCGCTTGCGTAGAGCGTCGGGAAATCGAGCTGCTCGTCGCTGGCGTCGAGGTTGAGGAACAGCTCGAACACTTCGTCGAGCACTTCGGCCGGGCGCGCGTCCGGCCGGTCGATCTTGTTGACGACGACGATCGGCCGCAGGCCGAGCGCCAGCGCCTTGCCGGTGACGAACTTGGTTTGCGGCATCGGCCCCTCGGCCGCATCGACCAGCAGGATCACCCCGTCGACCATGGAAAGGATGCGCTCGACCTCGGCGCCGAAATCGGCGTGGCCCGGGGTGTCGACAATATTGATCCGGGTCGTCGGATTCTCCCTCGGCCATTCGACGCTGGTGCATTTGGCGAGGATGGTGATTCCCCGCTCCTTCTCGAGGTCGTTCGAATCCATCGCCCGCTCCTCGACACGCTGGTTGTCGCGGAAGGTGCCGGACTGGCGGAAGAGCTGGTCGACGAGCGTCGTCTTGCCGTGATCGACGTGGGCGATGATCGCCACGTTGCGCAAATTCATGTGGATTTTCCGGGTTCGAGTGAGCCGCGCATGTAGGGCCAGGTCGCCAATGTTGCAACGCGGCGCGGCAACGCGGCCGCCCGCCGAGCGTTTCAGCCGCCGAAGGCAATCTTGAGGAGGTGACCATGCCCCGCGGCGCATATACCGGAAAGCAGGACCGGAAGGCCGAGCATATCGAGGAAGGCTATCGCAAGCGCGGAGTGTCCAAGGACGAGGCCGAGCGGCGCGCCTGGGCGACGGTCAACAAGCAGGACAAGGGCGGCAAGAACGCCGGCTCGGGCCGCAAGTCGAGCCGCAGCGAAGCCGCCAAAAAGGGCTGGGAAACCCGCCGCAAGCGGGCGAAGAAAAGCTAGGGCCGCTCGAGAATCTCGACCGCGCGCTCGATTGCGCGAAGCTCGCTCGGCGCAAGCCGCTGGAACCGTGCGGCAAGCGCTCCGCCGCTAGCGCATGGGCGTGACAGGAGCTCGCGGCCGCTCTGGGTCAGCCGCATCGCCAGGCGCCGCCGGTTGTCCGGATCGGCGGTTCGCTCGATCAGCCCGGCGCGAACAAGCACGTCGATCGACCGACTGACCGCGGGCGCTCCGCGCTCGACCGCCGATGCCACCTGGTTGAGGCTGGCCGGCTCGTGGGCCTGGACCGCGGCAAGCAACGCCCGCCTCGCCCGATCGGCGCGCTCGGCGGGACTGTCGGCGACATAGGCTTCCGCCACCTGGGCGAAGCGCGCCGCGAGCGCCGCTGGATTGGATCCCCCGAACATGCTTGCACACTAACAAATGTTCGGAACGATGCAATGTTGACCGCCGCATCTGTCATTACGAGCTGAGCAAGGCAGCGCCGCTACGCCCCGGTGGATTGCTTCGCCGCCGCCTTCCCCGCAAACACCGAGGCGTGAAAACAGCCGGCCGCCTTCCCCGAAACGTCTGGGTACTGGGCTTCGTCAGCATGCTCACCGACCTTTCGAGCGAGATCTACCACGCGCTTCTGCCCGCATTCATCACGGTGACCCTGGGCCTTCCCGCGGTGGCGATGGGGGCGATCGACGGGGTCGGCGAGGCGACCAGCTCCTTTGCCAAGCTGGTGTCGGGGCGCCTGTCCGACCGGAGCCGGCGTCGCAAGCCGTGGATCCTCGCGGGCTACGGGCTCGCCGCATTGTCGAAACCCTTGTTCGCGATCGCCACCAACGCCGGCTGGCTGATGGTCGCCCGCTTTTCCGATCGCGTCGGCAAGGGCATTCGCGGCAGCCCACGCGATGCGATGATCGCCGACGAGACCCCGCCGAAAATCCGCGGCCGCGCCTTCGGCCTGCGCCAGTCGCTCGACACGGTCGGAGCCTTGCTTGCACCGCTGGTCGCCATCGGCCTGATGTTCGCCTTGGCCAACGACATCCGAGCCGTCTTCTGGATCGCCGCCGTCCCGGCAGTCGCAGCAGTCCTCCTCATCATCGTCGCCCTGCGCGAGCCGGAGAAGCACTCGGCTCCGCCCGAGCCGCGGACGTTCCTGGCCGGGTTCCGCGACCTGCATCCGCACACCAGGCGCCTGCTTGGCATTGGCTTCTTGTTCATGCTCGCCCGCTTCTCGGAAGGCTTCCTGATCCTTCGCGGGATGGAGCTTGGGCTCACTCCGGCACTGTCGCCGCTGGCGCTTGTCCTGTTCAGCGTCGGCTATCTTGCGCTAGCCTATCCCGCCGGTGCGCTCAGCGACCAGATTCGGCCGCAGTCGCTGCTGGT
>DATLGC010000192.1:0-3144 GCA_035540655.1 Sphingomicrobium sp.
ATGTCGGCGAACTTTTCCAGATAGGCGCGCTGCGAATGATCGAGGATGATTTCGCGGATTCCGCCAAGTCCTTCCTGCACCATCTGCACGCGTTCGTCGTAGCCGCGGGCGGCGATCCGCGAATAGCGGCTGAGCGGGCGGCGGACCGCTGTCGCCCAAAGCCCGTAGATGCTGGCGAAGGTTGCCGCGGCGATGGCGACCGTGAACAGGTCGACTTGCATGAGGGCGCCGATGATGAACAGCGAGATCACCACTGCCGCCGTGGCCTGCATCAATTGAATCACGATGGCGAATATCAGGATCTGCACCTTGTCGAGAGAAGCGACGATCTCGCTCGAGCTGTGACTGACGTGATAGGCATAGGGCTGGAGAAGCACTCGCCGCTGGACCTCGACGGAAAGCTCGTGGCCCAGAAACAGTGCGAGGCTCTGGGTGGTCCACGCCAGCAATATGCGGACTGCCGCGGCCAGGATGGCGGCGGCCATGAATATCCCGGCCGTCCAGGCGAGCTGCTGGCCGTAAGAGGTCGCGCCGAGAAAATCGAACAGGCCGCCGAGCCAGGCGAATTTGCCGGTTTCAGCGCCGCCCGCCAGAAGGGCGAGGAAGGGAATGACCGCGCCAATGCTCAGCAGCTCCGCTCCGCCGCCAATCAACATCAACGCCAGCGCCAGCCAGAAGTGGCGGCGGCGCTGCTTCGACATGAAACGGTAGATTGCCCGAGCCGATTGTAGCAGGCCGCCTTGTGAATTGCCCGTCATGCGGATTTGCCCAAGCTTTCGACTGCTGCTCGTCCTGCCATAGCAGCATTTGCAAGGACGCCCGGCAAGCCGATTGCGCCGGGAATCACGGCGCATCTCATCGCTGCGCCCGCTAGCCGGATTGCCGCACCTTGCGCTCGGCATTCTCGAACAAGGGGCAGAGCGCGTCGAACGACGGTTCGTGAGTCAGGTCGAGGTGCAGCGGGGTGACCGATATGTAGCCGTCGGCGATGGCTTCGAGGTCGGTGGAATGGCTCGGCGTCTGGACCATTGGCCCGAGGCCGAACCAGAAATAATCATAGCCGCGAGGGTCGGTTCGCTGGACGATGCGCAGTCGGCCATAGTCGCGGATTCCCTGTCTGCAGACGCGAATTCCAAGCACGTCTTCGGGAGGAAGCGCCGGGAAGTTGACGTTCAACAGCGTTCCGGGGGCCATCTCCTGCTCGGCGAGCGGTGCAAGCACGCGCTCGGCCCAGGCTTCGGCGGCGGCGAAGGGGACCGTGTCGCCCATGCCTTCGCGCGCATAGCTCTGGCTGAGCGCGATCGAGCGCACCCCCGCGAGCGCGCCTTCCATCGCCGCCGAAACGGTGCCCGAATAAGTGACGTCCTCGGCAAGGTTCGCGCCGCGGTTGATCCCCGACAGGATGAGGTCGGGCGGGCTGTCCTTCATCACATGGGCGAGCGCCAGCATGACCGCGTCGGTCGGAGTTCCGGTAACCGAGAACCGCCGGTCGTCGTGGCGGCGAAGACGGACCGGCTGGGTGAGCGTCAGCGAATGGCCGGTTCCGGACTGCTCCTCGGCGGGAGCGACGATCCAGATGTCGTCCGACAGCCGCCTGGCGACGGATTCGAGCAAGGCGAGGCCGCGGGCGTGAACACCATCGTCGTTGGTGAGAAGGATGCGCATCGGCAGACCTATGGGGGACGATTCCGACCTCGGCAACGCCGGTGATTGCGCCATATTCGCAACATGTTGGTGTTTTCTTCAGCGAGCGCGGGTCAGTGCTTGTTAAGCCTCCGGCGCTTATTTATAGGCGCTGGCTCGGGGATTAGGGATTTTTCCGACCGTAACTCTCGGTAAAATCTCAAATAATCGCCTCCGGCCGGACCGGGGCTGGTCGCGGCAGGCGGCGGGCGTTCTGGGGAGGGATTATGGCCACGGCACTTGTCGACCTTTACGGCGGCGAACCACTACCATTCGATCGTATCATTCTCTCGGAGGGCTATCGCCCTTCGGAAGACGAAGAGTTCATGTGCGACACCCAGCGCGCCTATTTCCTGCGCAAGCTCAAGGCCTGGAAGGAAGGGGTCATCGAGGAATCGCGGGCGACCATGGCTCAGCTTCAGGTCGATTCGCTTCGTGAGCCGGACCTGGCCGATCGCGCGTCGAGCGAGACCGACTGGTCGATCGAGCTTCGCACTCGCGACCGGCAGCGCAAGCTGATCGCCAAGATCGATTGCGCGATCCGCCGCCTCTACGAGGGCGAATATGGCTATTGCGACGTGACTGGAGAACCGATTTCGCTGGCTCGGCTCGAGGCCCGGCCGATTGCAACAATGACCCTGGAGGCGCAGGAACGCCACGAGCGGATCGAAAAGGTGTCCCGGGACGATTGACGCGCACAGCCAGTCCGGGGGACTGGCGAGGACGGCAATGCCGCCCCGGCGGACGGTTATTCCCTAATGGAAATGGCCGGCGAGTTCGTCCTTGAGCCTGAGCTTTTCCTTCTTGAGCTCGTGGAGTTTAATCATGTCGGGGAGCGGGCGGTGCTCTTCCTCATCGATAAGAGCGTCGAGAGCTGCGTGCTTTGATGCCAGTTCCTCGACAGGTGCCTTGTCCATCGGTGCAATTCCTTTCCTGACCACGAGTGACAGCACCCCGCAGTAAATCACGAATCGCCGGCTTTGTCTTGCCATTCCGTGCGGCTCGGCGTCGGCACGAACCGACCCGCCGCGCCGCCGCTTCGTGACGCCGCCCGGGCTTTGCGTTAGGCTGTCGGCCGATGAATGAGGACATTGCGCAGCAGCTCGATGCGCTCAAGGCCGAGCATCGCCGGCTCGATTCGGAAATCGCCGCCCGTCTCGATTGCGGCGAGACCGACCAGCTCGAGATCGCCCGGCTCAAGAAGCGCAAGCTCAGGCTAAAGGACGAGATTCAGCTTCTGCTCGATCGCAATACGCCCGACATCATCGCCTGACCGTCCCACTCTGGGACGTCTGTGGGGGCGGACGGACCGGCGATGTCAATCAGGCGTTCACTCCGGCCTCTCATCGTGGCAGGCTGCAGGTGATGGACGATTCGAACGATTCCGCCCCGCCCGAAGTGCGAATCACTCCGCGGCTGATTGACGCCCTCTATACGGAGGCGATGCTGCTCGCCGACGAG
>DATLGC010000193.1:0-5272 GCA_035540655.1 Sphingomicrobium sp.
GAGCAGTGGCAGGGCGAAGGTTCGCCGCCGCGAATACGGGTGATCGAGCGCAGCCGGCGCAGCGCGCTCGGCATCGGCGACAGGGTTCTGGCGCGCACCGAGCAGCGCGGCGAGGGCCACGTCGCCCATCCGATGAAGAAGCTCGCCCGGTCGGCCGAGCTGGTGCTCGGCGTGGTCAAGCAGGAAGGGACGAGCTTCTGGCTGTCGCCGGTCGACAAGAAGGAGCGGCGCGAGCTTGCCATTACCGAGCTCAAGGACGCGCAGCCCGGCGACCTCGTGCTGTGCGAAGTCAGCGGCCGGCCGCCGCGGGCCGGGGCCCGGGTCGACGCGGTGCTCGGCGACCCGTTCGCGCCGCGCAGCTTCAGCCTGATCGCCATCCACAAGCATGGCCTCCGCCACGAATTCCGCGACGAGGCGATCGACGAGGCGCACCGCGTCTCCAAGCTCCCGCTCGGGGAGCGCGAGGACCTGACGCACCTGCCGATCGTCGCGATCGATCCGGCCGACGCGCGCGACCATGACGACGCCATCTGGGCGGCTCCGGACGACGATCCAGGCAATGCCGGCGGCTGGAAGGCGATCGTCGCCATCGCCGACGTCTCTTATTATGTCCGCCCGGCTTCCGAGCTCGACCGCGAGGCGCGGGCGCGCGGCAACAGCGTCTATTTCCCCGATCGGGTGGTGCCGATGCTGCCTGAGGAATTGTCGGCCGACATCTGCTCATTGAAAGCCGGCGAGCATCGCGCGGCGATGGCCTGTCACCTGACCATCGCCAGGGACGGGACCCTCAAGAGCTGGCGTTTCACGCGCGCAAAGATTTCTGTCGTGGCAAATATTGCCTATGAGGATGCCCAGGCCGCGATCGATGCCGCCGGCGAGGAACGGATCGATCTCGCCTCCTCCCCCTGCTCCATGCCCGACGTCCAAGGCTCGGTTCCCAAGCAGATCGTCGATGAGTCGCTGAAGCCGCTGTGGAGTTGCTGGCAAGCTTTGCTCGCGGCCCGCGATGCGCGCGAGCCGCTCGAGCTCGATCTTCCCGAGCGGCGGGTGATGCTCGACGAAAAGGGCCGAATCATGTCGGTTGCTCCGCGCGACCGGCTCGACGCCCACCGGCTGGTCGAGGATTATATGATCGCGGCCAATGTCGCCGCAGCCCGCGCGCTCGAGGCGAAGAAGGCGCCGGTGATGTACCGGGTCCACGAGGCTCCGAGCCGCGAGAAGCTGGTCGCGCTCAAAGATTATCTCGCCACCTTCGGTATCGAGTTTACGCTTGGCCAGGTGGTCAAGCCGTCGACCTTCAACCGGATCATCGAGCGGACCGGCGACAGCGATGCCCGCACGGAAATCATGGAGCAGCTTCTGCGCACCCAGATGCAGGCGCGCTACGGCCCCGAGCGGCTCGGCCACTTCGGACTGGCGCTCGCGACCTACGCCCATTTCACCTCGCCCATCCGGCGTTACGCAGACCTACTCGTCCATCGCTCGCTGGTCAGCGCCTACCGCCTCGGCGAGGGCGGCCTGCCATCCGGCGAGGACGGCAAGTTCGAACAGATCGGCGAGCAGATTTCGATGCTCGAACGCCGCGGGATGGAAGCCGAACGCGACACGATCGACCGCTATGTCGCCGCTTTCCTAGCCGACCGCGTCGGCCAGCTGGTCGAATGCCGAATCACTGGCGTGCAGCCGTTCGGCTTCTTCGCCACCGTCACCGACCTCGGTGGCGACGGGCTGGTCTTCGCGAAGGACCTCGGCCAGGAATATTTCCGTTACGACGAGGCGGCCAGGGCGCTTGTCGGGGAGCACAGCGGTGAAACCTATCGAGTGGGGCAGAAGCTGACGCTTCGCCTCGCCGAAGCCAATCCGGTCTCGGGCTCGCTTCGCTTCGAGCTTCCCGAGGGCAGCTATGGCGGCGCCCGCAAGCCGCGGATGGACAGGACCCGGCGTGGTCGGCAATCGCGTCGCTGATGCTCGAGGATCGCATATTGTTCATCGACGGCGAGGCTATCGTCGTCGACAAGCCGGCCGGGCTGCCCGTCGACCCCCCGCGGCGCGGCGGCGACAGCCTCAGCGCCCGCCTCGCCGAGCTCAGGTGCGGGTTTCGCTCGTCGCCGGTGCCGATGCACAGGCTCGATCAGGACACATCCGGCTGCTTGCTTCTCGCCCGTAATTCGCGGGCTCGAGCCGCTTTCCAGCACGCCTTCGAGGAAAGGCGCGTCCGGAAATATTATGTGGCTGTGATTGCCGGCGAAATTGGCGAAGAATCAGGCGTCATCGAGATTCCGCTGTCGAAGCGGTCGAGCGCTGAGGCGGGTTGGCGGATGGTTGGCGATCCCGGCGGACAGCAGGCTGTCACCAACTGGCGTTGCCTCGCGGTTCGCCATGGATCGAGCCTGGTCGAATTCCAGCCGGTCACCGGACGGACTCACCAGATCCGGGTGCATGCGCGCGAAGGGTTCGGTCGTGGGATCGTCGGCGATCGGGTCTACGGAGTTCCAGGCGGCCCGATGCTGCTCCACGCCTCGCGGCTCGTCGTGCTCCGCGAAAAGTATGGAATGATCGACGCGATGGCACCGCTTCCCAGTCACTTTGGCGAGTGGCGAGATGCGGCCTGAGGATGTTACCGTGCCGGAGGAGGCGCTGAGCGAAACCTTCCTCGCGGCCACCGGTCCGGGCGGCCAGAACGTCAACAAGGTCGCGACAGCCGTGCAGCTACGCGTCGACGTTTTCCGCCTTGGCATTCCGCCGGAGGTATACGAGCGGCTGAAGACGATCGCCGGCACCAGGCTGACCGGGTCTGGCGAGCTTCTCATCACCGCCCGCCGCTTCCGCACTCAGGAAGCGAATCGGCAGGACGCCAGGCGGCGGCTGGCAGAGATAATTGCGAAGGCCCATATCGCCCCGCGCAAGCGCAAGCCGACTCGGCCGAGCCGGGCGGCCAAGGCGGAGCGGGTTGATCGGAAGAAGCAGCGCAGCGCGGTCAAACAGGCGCGTGGAAAGGTAGATTTCGACTGATGTATGACTTTAAGTTCGATGCGTCCGACAAGCCGGTCCTCTACGGCGAAATCGCCGCAGCGATCGAGGCACTGACCGCTGGAGAATCCGACCCGATTGCCAACCTGGCCAATGCCGCCGCCCTCATTTGGGAATCTCTGCCCGATCTCAATTGGGCCGGTTTCTACCGCAATGTCGGCGGGGAGCTGGTGCTTGGCCCGTTTCAGGGCCGCCCCGCCTGCATTCGAATTCCCTTCGGCAAGGGGGTATGCGGCACCGCCGCGGAAACGCTCGAGGTCCAGCGGGTCGACGATGTCCACGCCTTCCCCGGGCACATTGCGTGCGATGTCGAGTCACGAAGCGAGCTGGTCGTGCCGATCGTGCGGGACGGCGAGCTGCTTGCAGTGCTCGATCTCGACAGCCCGACTGAGGCACGGTTTACGCAAGAGGACGAGGTGGGATGCGTGGCACTCTGCGCAATTCTCGCCCGCGTGATCTAGCTCAGCTGCTCGAGCCTTTCCTCGGACAGCGAGCCGGGGATGATCATCACGGGGCAGGGCAGCTTGCCCGAATCGTTCCCGGTGAAATTGGCGACCAGTGGCCCGGGGCTGCCGCTCGGCGCAGCGCCGAGGACCAGCGCCGCCACCTCCTCGCGCTCGCCGACGAACTCGCGCACTACCCTCACCGGCTCGCCGTGGCGGACAATGATGCTTGCCTTGACTCCCGCTTCGTCGAGGATCTCGCCAACTGCGGCGCTGACGATGCCCTCGATCCGGAGGCGCTGCTCCTCCTCGATCGCGGCCTGCACCCCGCCCCACTGGACGAAATCCTGCGGCTCGATGATTGCCAGCACTTCGACCGCTCCGCCTGTCTTGGCCGCTCGCCGGGCAGCGAAGCGAAGCGCGACGCGCGCTTCGTCGCTGTCGTCGATGACGACCAGATATGTGCGAAGCTGCTGTTCGGCCCCCATGGCGGCTTTGACGCTGCGCCAAAGCTCGGCCGAGCGCAAGCGTGGCGAGTGCGGGCCTGCCCCTTGACCCCACGCCCCGCATTGGCTTTGTGCCCGGCGACGCCCAGCGCAGATCGGAAAGACATTTCCAATGCCGACCGAACTCAAGATGCCCGCCTTGTCGCCGACGATGGAGGAAGGGACGCTCGCCAAATGGCTGGTCAAGGAAGGCGACGAGGTGAAGTCGGGCGATGTGCTCGCCGAAATCGAGACCGACAAGGCGACCATGGAGTTCGAGGCGGTGGACGAGGGGACGATTGCCAAGATCCTAGTGCCGGAAGGCAGTGATGGAGTGAAGGTCGGCACGCCGATTGCGTTGCTCGCCGGCGAAGGGGAAAGCCCCGACGACGCCTCGGCTGCGCCACGCGTCGACGAACCGGCGCCCACGTCAGAACCCGAAGTTAAAGGATATGGCGCTGCCCCCGGCAAGGATTCGGACATCGCCAAGGCGCCGGTCGAGACGCCGGCCCCTGCCGCTGCGCCGGCGGCGCCGAAGTCCGACGGGCAGCGGATCAAGGCTTCGCCGCTGGCGCGAAGACTGGCGGAGGCGCAGGGGATCGACCTTTCCTCCATCCAGGGCTCGGGCCCCGGCGGGCGCATCGTGCGGGCCGATCTCGGGACTGCCGCTGGCGGCGCTGCCGCCCGGCCGCAGCCGGCAGCCGCTGCGCCTCAGGCCGCAGCTGCGCCCGCCCAGCCTTTTGAAACCGAGATTCCGCACGAGGCGGTCAAGCTTTCAAACATGCGCAAGACGATCGCTCGCAGGCTGACCGAGGCAAAGCAGACGATCCCGCATATCTACCTGACGGTCGATGTGCGCCTCGACGCGTTATTGAAACTTCGCTCCGAATTGAACGCCGGCCTCGAAAGCCGCGGAATCAAGCTGAGCGTCAACGACCTCCTCATCAAGGCGCTCGCGCAGGCGCTGGTCGAGGTGCCCGAGTGCAATGTCAGCTTCGCCGGCGATCAGCTGATCAAGTACAGCCGAGCCGACATTTCGGTCGCGGTCGCGATCCCTGGCGGTCTCATCACTCCGATCATCACTGGCGCCGATGCCAAGAGCGTGTCGGCGATCGCGACCGAGATGAAGGAGCTGGCGGGCCGAGCGAAAGAGGGCAAGCTGCAGCCGCACGAATATCAAGGCGGCACGGCGAGCATCTCCAACATGGGCATGTACGGGATCACCCAGTTCGACGCGGTCATCAATCCGCCGCAAGGGATGATCATGGCCATCGGCGCCGGCGAAAAAAGGCCTTACGTGATCAACGACAGCCT
>DATLGC010000194.1:0-2679 GCA_035540655.1 Sphingomicrobium sp.
GATGATCGACTCGCCCCAGCCGCGGTGGCAGCATTCGAGCGCCGTGCGCATCACTTCGGTGTTGCCGGTGCAGTCGAAGCTATAGTCGGCGCCGCCGTCGGTCAGCTCGACGACCTTGGCGACGATTTCCTCACGGCTCATTCCCTTGGTGTTGAGAAAATCGGTCATCCCGAACCTGCGGCCCCATTCCTCGCGGTCGGGATTGATGTCGATGCCGATGATCCGGTTGGCGCCGACCAGCCTGGCGCCCTGGACGACGTTGAGGCCGATTCCGCCGAGCCCGAACACGACAACATTGGCGCCGGGCTCGACCTTGGCCGTGTTGACCACCGCGCCGACCCCCGTCGTTACTCCGCAGCCTATGTAGCAGCTCGTCTGGAACGGCGCGTCGTCGCGGATCCTGGCGACGGCGATCTCCGGCAGAACCGTGAAATTCGAGAATGTCGAGCAGCCCATGTAGTGGAAGATGGTCTCGCCCTTGTAGGAGAAGCGGCTGGTGCCGTCGGGCATCAGCCCCTTGCCCTGGGTCGCCCGGATGGCGGTGCACAAATTGGTCTTGCCGCTGAGGCACGACTTACACTGGCGGCACTCCGGCGTGTACAAGGGGATGACATGGTCGCCGGGCTTCACGCTGGTCACGCCCGCCCCGACCTCGCGCACCACGCCGGCGCCCTCATGGCCGAGGATCGACGGGAAGATCCCCTCGCTGTCGTAGCCGTCAAGGGTGTAGGCGTCGGTGTGGCAGATGCCGGTGGCCATGATCTCGACCAGAACCTCGCCGGCCTTCGGCCCTTCAAGGTCGAGCTCGACGATCTCGAGCGGCTTCTTGGCTTCGAAGGCAATGGCGGCGCGGGTTTTCATTTGCTCCCTCTCGCTTTCATGAATTCAGGAAATTGCGGATCCATTCAGCCACCTTTGCTCGGTCGTTTGGCGCGTCGAGCGAGGCGATGGCGGTCTCCGGGTCAGGCAGGCGCTCGCTGCGGTGCGCGATCAGCGCCTTGGCATATTCGGGCTCGAACTCGGGGTGGAACTGGAAGGAAATCGCCGGCCGGTCGCTCCAGGCGAGCGCCGCGAACGGGGTGAATCCGGAAGCGGCCAGGACTTCGGTGTTCGGCGGCTGCACGACCACCTGGTCCTGGTGCGACACCGGGACACCGATCGTCTCGGCCCGCTCCATCCACGGCGCGGAGTTGAGGACACCGTAGCGGTGAAGTCCGACACTCCAGCCCTTGTGCGATTTCTCGACCCGCCCGCCGAGCGCTTGCGCCATCGCCTGATGACCGAAGCAGACACCGACCATCTTGCGGTCGCCGGCAGCACGGATGAACTCCCTCAGCGGCGCGATCCACGGCAGCGGGTCATAGACCCCGGCCGGCGAACCGGTGATGAGAAAGGCGTCGTAGTCCGACGGACCGGCCGGCAATTCACCGGACGCGACATCGTAGGTTTCGACATCGAAGCCATCGCCGAGCAGCCGTGCGAACATCGCCGGATAGTCGCCGAACTTCGCAGCAAGGTCGCCGGGCGGTCGGCCGGTCTCGAGGATCGCAAGCTTCACGCGCGCCGCCTTGCCACCTCATTGCCGTTCGGCCAATGCTGAAATCCATGGAGGGCAAGTCGCTCGACGGCAGGCACGCTTTGATCACCGGCGGCGGCACCGGTATCGGCGCCGCTGCGGCTCGAGCGCTGGCAGGTGCCGGCGCTCGTCTATCGCTGCTCGGCCGGCGGGTGGAGCCGCTCGAGCAGATCGCCGGCGAAATCGGCGGCCGCGCCTTCCGGTGCGACGTCACCGACAAAGCCTCGGTTGAGCATGCCTTTGCCGAAGCGCGCGAGGCTCACGGCCCGGTTTCGATCCTGGTCGTCAACGCCGGTGTCGGCGACAGCGCGCCGTTCGACCGGACGCCGCGCGAAACCTGGGACCGGATCATCGCCACCAATCTCACCTCGGCGTTCGACTGCGCGCAGCTCGCGCTCGACGATCTGCTGGGCTCGGACAATGGCCGCTTGATCTTTGTCGCGTCGGTGGCGGGGTTGCGAGGAGCGCCCTACGCCGCGCCCTATGCGGCGTCGAAGCACGGAATGATCGGCCTGATGCGCAGCTTGGCGAAGGAGTTCGCCCAGTCGGCAATGACGGTGAATGCCGTCTGCCCGGGGTTCGTCGACACGCCGATGGCGGACGAGACCATCGCGCGCATCGCCAGGGCGACCGGGCGCGAGGCGGATCAAGCGCGCCAGGCGGTCGCGGAAATGAACGCGAGCGGCCGCCTGGTCCAGCCGGAAGCGGTCGCGGCCACGATCCTGACGCTCTGCCTGCCCGAAAGCCGCGACGTGAACGGAGCCGCGATCACCATCGACGGAGGCTCGACGGCATGAGCTTCGACCCCGCCGCCTTCGCGCCAAGGCATTTCCTGTGGGATTTCGCCGACGGGGTGGCGACGATCACGCTCAACCGGCCCGAACGAAAGAACCCGCTGACGTTCGACAGCTACGCCGAGCTTCGCGACACCTTCCGGGCGCTGAACGACGTCCGCGAGGTCGAGGCGGTCGTCATCACCGGCGCCGGCGGCAATTTCTGCTCGGGCGGCGACGTCCACGAAATCATCGGACCGCTGACCGGCATGGACGAAGCGGGCCTGCACGAATTCACCACCATGACCGGCGACCTGGTGCGGGCGATGC
>DATLGC010000195.1:0-10088 GCA_035540655.1 Sphingomicrobium sp.
AGCCTCGAGCGCGCGCTTGTAGTGGAAGTGGATGTCGGCGACGATCGGCACGCTGGCGGCGCGAACGATCTCGCGGAGCGCGGCGGTGCTTTCGACGTCCGGGCAGGAGACCCGGACGATGTCGGCGCCGGCTTCCTCGCACCGCCGGACCTGGTCGATGGTCCCTTTTGCATCCGATGTCGGCGTGTTGGTCATGGTCTGGACGCTGACCGGCGCGTCTCCGCCCACGGGCACGGAGCCGACCATGATCTGCCGCGACTTGCGCCGCTCGATATCCCGCCACGGGCGAACCGACATGGCGCGCATATAGGGGCGAGCGGCGGCGACGGCAAAGGCGCCAGGCACAAGGCGGGAAATCAGGTGGCGGCGCTTCGCCGCCGGGCCGGCGCGATCGTTTTGCGCGAGTCCGACTGTGTTTGCACGCCCAGTAAATATTGCTGAGCGGCCACCGGGGGGAGCGGCCGGCTGTAGTGCCAGCCTTGCGCATAATCGACGCCCAGATGACGCAGCGCCGCCCGTTCGCCATCGCTTTCAACGCCCTCGGCGACGATTGTGCAGCCGATGTCCCGGGCGAATTCGACCATCGCGTGGATCAGCGCGCGCCGTGCCGAATCGCGATCAACATCGCGCGTGAGGCTCATGTCGAGCTTTAGAATGTCGGGTTCGAGAACAAGGATGTGGCGAAGCCCGGAATAGCCGGCGCCGACATCGTCAATGGCGATCCGGACCTTGCCGCGCAAAGGATCGAGAGCGCGCTTGAGAGCGGTATAATCCTCGACTTCGGCATGTTCGGTGATTTCGAGCACCAAACGATCGGCAGGAGCGGCGTCGACAAGCGCCTCGAGCGGGCCGGATATGGCGACCGCCGGCGACAGGTTGACGGCGAGATAGGCCGGCTCGGGCACATAGGGCAGAGACTGGATGGCGGCGTTAACCGCGGCCAGTTCGAGATCGACGGCTAGGCCGACACCAGCGGCTTCGTTGAACCAGGCGGAAGGCGAGCGGTGGCCGGAGTCCCGGAATCGGGCGAGCGCCTCGACACCGACCGGGGCGTTACTGTCAAGACGGTGGATCGGCTGAAGGACGATCGCCGGTTGCCCATGGGCAATCGCGCCGGTGATCCGTTCGACGGCGGCGGCATGAGCGCGGCTGTTCTTGAGCTCGGTTTCGATCTGCACCGCGGCGAGATCGGCAAAAGCGCGCAGCGTGTTGAGATCACGCTCGGTCAGCGAACGGTCGCTATGCCGACTGAGGCAGCAGAAGGTTCCGTACAGCTTTCCGTCGCTCAGGCGAAGCGGCACATTGAGGTGGGAGCCAATCGGCAGGGCAGCGGTCAGCGCCACTTCATGCGCCGCCTCATGATCGGGCGCATGGTGAATCAACTCCGGAAGGCGCCCTTCAAGAATGCGCTGGCAGAAGGTGTCCTCCAGCGGCTCGGAATCGCCGGGGGCGGCGGGCACCGGAAAGTCGGCGCGGATATGGGTGAAATGGCGACGCCCATCCGCGATCCGCGAAGCAAAGGCGATTTCCATGCCGAGGTGCTGCCGGACGGCATCGAGAATATGATCGACGGCGTCGTCGTGGCCCGTCGCGGCCGCCGGTTCGGCGACGAGGTACGAGCTGAGCGAATTTGATCGGACGGAGTCGGCCATTATTTGCCCTTCTGTAGGGCTTCTTCCCACAGTGTCCTTACCGGCAGGTAAAGTCTGCCTTGCGGTTGGCGGGCGGCTAGCGGCGGACGAAGACGGCGATCGTCTCGACCAGCCCGACGATCATTTTCTGCTCCTCTTGCCCCAGCGCCAGCGCCAGCCGCCGCGAGTGGTCCGAGCGGTGACGAGAAGCAGAAGCATTGTGACCGGAACCACGATGGCGGAAATCACCAATGGCTTGTCGTGAAATGCGGCCAGCGAGCCGGCGATCACCGCCACGTAAAAGATCAGCAGCGCCCAGCCCTGCCAGGCGATCGGCAGTCCGGCGCCATAACCGTAGCGTTTGGGTGCGAACCAGTCGGCCATCATTCCTTCTCCTTGGGCGGTCGGCCCCGCTTGCGCGGCTCGGGCGGATCGAGTCGGACTCCGCGGGCCTTCAACGCCTCGCGGATAAGCATTTCGACCTGGGCATTGACGCTTCGCAGGTCGGCGGCGGCGCAGCGCTCGACCGCCGCCCACAGGGCCGGATCGACCCGGAGCGGATAGGCCTTGCGATCGCCGCCGCCAGCCATGTTACTGGTAAAGCGTCCCGGCGTTGACCACGGGCTGAGTGTCGCGCTCGCTGCACAGCACCACCATCAGGTTGGAAACCATCGCCGCGCGGCGCTCGTCGTCGAGCTCGACCACGTCCTTTTCCGAAAGCAGCTGGAGCGCCGTCTCGACCATCGACACGGCGCCGAGCACCAGCTTGGCGCGAGCGGCGATCACCGCTTCGGCCTGCTGGCGCCGAAGCATCGCCTGGGCGATTTCCTGCGCATAAGCGAGGTGCATGATCCGCGCCTCGTCGATCGTCACTCCGGCCCTGGCGACCCGCTCCTGCAGCTCCTGCTCGAGCTCGCCATTGACGATTTCGGCATCGGCGCGGAGGGTCACCTCCTTATGTTCGACGTCGTCATAGGGATATTTGCCGGCGATGGTTCGAATCGCGCTTTCGATCTGGATGTCGATGAACTGGTGATAGTCATCGACGTCGAACAGGGCCTGGGCGGTGTCGGTGACCCGCCAGACGACATTGGCGGCGATCTCGATCGGATTGCCGCGAAGGTCGTTGACCTTCAGCCGGGCCGAAGTCTTGTTGTGGATCCGCACCGAGATCGTCTTTCGGATCATCCACGGCAGAACCCAGCGCAGGCCGGTCGTCCGGTCGGTTCCGCGATAATCACCGAACAAGGTGATTGCAGCGCCCTGATTGGGCTGCAGCATGTAGAAACCGGCGGCGATGAAAATCATCACGATCGGGCCGCCGATCACCCCGATCCAAGTGAGGACTCCGAGGTCCGCCTGCGTCAGTCGGAAGATGCCGAACACGATCATCGCGATGGCGGCAAGCAGGACGAGCAGCATGGTGTAGCCGCTGGTCGTCCCGGCGACACGCTCGCCGCTGGTCCTGAGTGCAATTGATTGTACGGCCATGACAGCCTCCCCTGTTTTCTTAATTTGATATCACTTTAATATCGGAAACAAGATGGCACTGTCAATCGGATGCCGAGGTCGCCTGACTCCGATTTGCCCCTCCCTGCCGCTCTGCTAGAGCGACCGGGGCGGAAAAAGGGAGTGTCCACATGCGTTTGCCGCTGTTGATTGGAGCATTGTTCATGGCCACTGCCGCCGAAGCGCAGCAAAAGGACTGGAAGCTGGTCATCCACGGCGGCGCCGGGACCATCGAGCGATCACGAATGACGCCGGAGAAGGACCGCGACATCCGGGCGGCGCTCAATCGCGCGCTCGACGCCGGGTCACGGGTGCTCGATGCCGGCGGAAGCGCGATCGATGCGGTCGAAGCGGCGGTCAAGCTGCTCGAGGACGATCCCAATTTCAACGCCGGCCGGGGCGCGGTCTTCACGTTCGACGAGACGAATGCGCTCGACGCATCGATCATGGACGGCCGCAGCCGGGCGGCGGGCGCAGTTGCCGGTGTGACGGCGACCAGGAACCCAATCAGCCTGGCGCGCGCGGTGATGGAGAAAAGCCCGCACGTCTTCCTGGCCGGAGCAGGCGCCGACCAGTTCTCCCGCGAGCAGGGTCTCGCTCAGGCAGGCCCCGACTATTTCGCAACGCCCGAGCGGCGGCGACAGCTGCAGGAGTTCAAGTCCAGGAACGTCAGCGCGCTCGACATCGAATATAAATATGGCACGGTCGGAGCGGTCGCGCTCGACAGCAACGGCCATGTCGCCGCCGCCACCTCGACCGGCGGAATGACCGGCAAGCGCTGGGACCGGATCGGCGATTCGCCGGTGATCGGTGCCGGCACCTATGCCGATGATCGCGCCTGCGCGGTGTCGGCCACGGGTCATGGCGAATTTTTCATCCGCGTCGGAGTCGCTCAAGAAATCTGCGCACAGGTCAGGCTGGGCGGCGCAAGCGGCCGGGCCGCCGCCGACGCGGTGCTGGCCGAGGTCAAGGAACTGGGCGGCGACGGCGGCGTCATTGTGGTCACGCCCAAGGGCGAAATGGCGTGGAGCTTCAACACGGCCGGCATGTATCGCGGGATGGCCGATCGCAACGGCCGAAGGGTGGCGATCTATTCCGAAGCCGAGGAGCGGTAGGGCAAGGCTTCCCGGAGCCAGTCGATTTCCTGTCTCACCGCTTCGCGCTCGCGATCGACGAAATCGGCGACGGCGGCCCGGAACCCGGCGTCGGCGATGAAATGGGCCGAACGGGTGACGACGGGCTCATAGCCGCGAGCGAGCTTGTGCTCGCCCTGGGCTCCGGCCTGAACGCAGGCGAGGCCGTTGGCGATCGCCCAATCCATCGCCCGATAATAGCAAAGCTCGAAATGGAGGAATGGCATTTCGTCGATGGCGCCCCAGTAGCGGCCGTAGAGCGTGTCTTCGCCGATGACGTTGAGCGCGCCGGCGACCGGCATGCCGCCTCGGCGGGCAAGAAACAGCAGAAGCTTGTCGCCAAGCGCCTCGCCGATGCGATCGAAGAAGTCGCGGGTGAGATAGGGGCGGCCCCATTTGCGGTTGCCGGTGTCCTGATAGAAGGCCCACATGGACTCCCACTCGGCCGGGCCGATGTCCGACCCGCGCAGCTCGACGAATTCAAGGCCGAGCGCGGCCGACTGCCGTTCCTTGCGGATTGCCTTGCGCTTGCGGCTGGTCAGCGCCCCGAGGAAATGGTCGAAGTCGCGATAGTGGCGGTTGAACCAGTGATATTGGACGCCTTCGCGGATCAGCCAGCCGCGCCGCCGGCATTCGGCCGCGCCGCCATCGTCAATGAAGGTAATGTGCGCCGATGACAGGCCGTTCTGAAGCACCAGCGCCTCGGCGGCGGCGAGCAATTGCTGCGGCCGTGAGCCGAGCAGGCGCGGCCCCGGCACGGGCGTGAACGGCACGGCGATCTGCAGCTTGGGATAATATCGGCCGCCGGCGCGCTCGTAAGCGTCGGCCCAGCCATGGTCGAACACATATTCGCCCTGGCTGTGGCTTTTGAGGAAAGCCGGAGCGGCGGCAGCGAGCGCCCCTTCTTCCTCAACCAAGATCGGAGCGGGCGACCAGCCGGTGCCGGCGCCGACGCTTGCCGACGCCTCCAGGCTCGCAAGGAAGGCGTGGCTGGTGAACGGGTGGCCGCCGGCGATCGCGTCCCACTGGGCGGCATCGACCGACTCGAAGCCGGGCGCGATCCTCGCAATGATTTCGGATTCGCGGTCGGCCATGCCCCTTTTATGGGGAGGCCGCCGTTCGGCGACTAGGGCCGAACCGCGACGATCGCGTCGACTTCGACCGCGACCCCGAGCGGAAGCACCGCGACCCCGACCGCGCTTCGCGCGTGGCGGCCGGCCTCGCCGAACACCTGCTGCATCAGCTCAGAGGCGCCGTTGGCGACCTTCGGCTGATCGACGAACGCCGGCGCGCTGTTGACGAACACGCCGAGCTTGACGATCCGATCGACCCGGTCGAACGAGCCCAGGGCCGCCTTCATCTGCGCCAGAAGCATCACTCCGCAGCGGCGGGCCGCGGCGATTCCCTCATCGAGGCCCAAATCCTCGCCAAGCCGGCCTGTGATCCGCGACCCATCCTCGGCGAAGCTGATCTGCCCGGAGATGTGCAGCAGGCCGCCATGCTCGACGGCCGGAACGTAGGAAGCGACCGGGGCGGCCGCTTGCGGAAGGCTGATGCCAAGCTCGGCAAGGCGCTGTTCGATGCTCATGGGCCTGCCCCCAAGCATTGCGGGCAGCGCGAATCAAGCCTGCAGGCGATCAAGGATCCAGGGCGTCGCCTCGACCCATTCGTCGATTCGCGCATGGGCGTGCTCGGCCGGGGGCACGACGCGGGCGATTTTCGGCTCGGCTACCATGTGCAGCCGCCACACCTCCGGCGCGTGCGTGGCGACCGACGCATGGTGAACGGCAAGGTCGTCGACGAACACGCAGCGGTCGGCCGACTGGCGGGCGACAAGGTCCCGAACCGGCCCGCCCTTGCCGCCCTGGTTGCAGACCACTTCATGGCGGATGCCATGCCGGCCGAGCTGGTCGACCCGCCAGCCATGCGCCTCGTCGCCAAGATTGGTGAGGATGACGATGTCGGCGATCTCGCCGATCGTGCCGAGCGCCTCGACCGCGCCCGGGACGAGTGTCTGGCGGTGCATCTCCGTGCGGAAGAAGCCGTCGAGCAAAGGCCATATGCTTTCCGAAGCCATCGGCCGGCCGGTGCGCCGGTCGGTCATCGCCTCGGCAAACTGGCCGCATTCGAGATCGAAGGCGACCTGATGCTCCTCGTCGAGCCATTCGGCGAAATGGCCGACCATGTGCAAGAGCACCTCGTCGCAGTCGGTGATGAGCAGAGGCCGGTTCATTGCTCGAGAGCCCGGCGCGCGATGACCAGATCGCCCGGAGCGACCCCCATTTGCCCGGCGACGGCGAGCAGGTCCGGCTCGTGCGCCTCGAGAAATCGGAGGAAGGCCGCGAGCAGCCGGGCCTCGCCGGCGCGCTGTCTCAATTCGGGAGGGATCAGGCCGGTCAGGGACAAAAAGCGGTCGGCCAGGCGTTTTTCCTCCAGAGCCGTGCCAAGCGCGCGGAGCGCAAGCAGCTCGGCCTCGTTTGTCTCATTGGGCTGCATGGCCTAATATTCGCCTCATGGCGTAGTTTGGGGGATGGCTTGGCGAAAATCCTGATAGTCGAGGACAACGCCCTCAACATCAAGCTGTTCTGCGACCTGCTCGCCGCCCATGGTCATGAACCGCAGGCGGTGACCGACAGCCGGATGGCGCTCGACGCCGCCCGCCATCTCGAGCCGGACCTGGTGATCACCGACATCCAGCTGCCGCATGTCAGCGGAATGGAGCTGATTCGCGAGATTCGCGCCGACGAGCGATTGCGCGAGGTGCCGATCATGGCGGTGACGGCTTATTCGGCGATCGGCGACGAGGAGCGAATCCGCGACGCAGGCGCCCAGGCCTATGTGTCGAAACCGATATCGGTGGTGCGCTTCGTCGAGCAGGTCAGCGAGCTGCTGGAGGGCGGCAAGGCGGTGGAAGCTGCCGGAGCAAGTCCGGACAGAGGCCGCGGCTAGCCCGGCCTCGCCGAAGCGGATTACTTGATCTTCGCTTCCTTGAAGTCGACGTGCTTGCGAACCACCGGGTCGTACTTGCGGAAGGTCAATTTCTCGGTCTGGGTCCTCGGATTCTTCTTGGTCACGTAGAAGAAGCCGGTATCGGCCGTGCTGACGAGCTTGATCTTGACGGTTGCCGGCTTGGCCATCGCACCCAGGTCCCAATGCTAGAAACAAAGAAAGCGGCGCTAGGCGGCCGCTCGACGCGCTGCCCAATGACCGCCAGAGTCGCATTTGTCAAGTTGAAGCCAGGCTGTAACCGCCCCTTAACCATAGTGCGCGAAGCTTCCGCGACGAAGGGAATGGTCATGGCTGATTCGCTCAACATCGTCCGCCGCCAGCTCGGCGAGCGAATCGCCGAGATCCAGACCAAGGCGGCCCGCCTGTCACCGCTCGACATTCACGAACAGATGGATGCGATCCGCGACGTCGCTGCACGCAACGGCCTCGCCGCATTGGAGGGGCTTGCCCGCTGCACAGCCCAGTTGGCGCTGCTCCCCGGGCACCGGGTGACCATGCGCTGCTGCCTCGAGCATGTCGACGAGGCGCTGGACAGCCGGTCCGAGGCGGATCGAGCGACGATCCTCGCCGCGCTTGCCGCCCGCCTGAACTAAGGGAAACAGCCGCAGCCGCGCTTCGTTACGGCGCCATGCGCGCCTTCTCGCAGCTGCTCGACGACCTCGTCTACACCCGTTCGCGCAATAGCAAGCTCGGGCTGATCGGCGATTATCTCAAGCAGTCTCCCGACCCGGATCGCGGAGTAGCGCTCGGCGCGCTGACCGGTTCGCTCGACATCGCCCACGTCAAACCGGCGGCGATCCGGGCGCTCGCCGAGGAGCGGATCGATCCGGTGCTGTTCCACATGAGCCGCGACTATGTCGGCGACACCGCCGAGACGGTCGCGCTGCTGTGGCCGACGGCCGACGATGGATTGCCCGAGATCGACGACGGAACGCTCGGAATTGCTGCCGCGATCGAAAGGCTGCGTTCGGCCGGCAAGCTGGAAGCGCCCCGCCTGCTCGCCGCCATGCTCGACCATCTCGATGCGTCGGGCCGCTATGCGCTGCTCAAGCTGGCGACCGGCGAGCTTCGAGTCGGAATCAGCGCCAGGCTGGCAAAGCAGGCGCTGGCCCAGGCGTTCGGCCTCGACGTCGATGCGGTCGAGGAGGTCTGGCACGGTCTGTCCCCTCCCTATTCCGAGCTGTTCGCCTGGGCGGAAGGGCGCGGTCCGCAGCCGACCCCGCGCGACGTGCCGGTGTTCCGGCCGTTCATGCTCGCCCATCCGCTCGGCGATACGAAGCTCTCGCTCAATGACTATGCGGCCGAGTGGAAGTGGGACGGAATCCGGGTTCAGCTGGTCCACACGGGCGGGCAGACTCGGCTCTACAGTCGGACCGGCGACGACATTTCCGGCAGCTTCCCCGAAATCGCCGAAGCCTTCCGGACGCCCGGGGTGCTCGACGGCGAGCTTCTGGTCCGAGGCACGGGCCAGGGCGCCGAGCAGCATGGCGGGGCGGCCGCCGGCTTCAACGCGCTCCAGCAGAGGCTGGGCCGAAAGTCGGTAAGCCAGAAAATGCTATCCGCTTATCCCGCCTTCGTCCGGCTGTACGACATTCTCTTCGACGGTGCCGAGGACCTGCGCGAACGGCCGTGGACCGAGCGGCGCACTCGGCTGGAGCGTCTTGCCGCCGGACTCGATCCTGAGCGCTTCGACGTCTCTCGGCTGATCGATGCCACCTCCTTCGACCAGCTCGAGGAACTTCGCGGCCAGGCCCGTGACGCGGCGATCGAGGGGATCATGCTTAAGCGCCGCGACAGCGCCTATGTCTCCGGGCGCCGGACCGGCCTGTGGTACAAATGGAAGCGCGATCCGCTCACAGCCGACTGCGTGCTGATGTACGCCCAGCGCGGCTCGGGCAGAAGGTCGAGCTATTATTCGGACTATACGTTCGGCTGCTGGAGCGAGAGCGGCGAGCTGCTCCCCGTCGGCAAGGCCTATTTCGGCTTCACCGACGAAGAGCTGAAATGGCTGGACCGATGGGTGCGCGGCCATACCGTGCAGCGCTTCGGCCCGGTCCGCGAGGTCGAAAAGGCGCTGGTGCTGGAAGTCGCCTTCGATTCGATCCACCCGTCGAGCCGTCACAAGTCGGGGCTGGCGATGCGCTTTCCGAGGATCAGCCGAATCCGCACCGACAAGCCGGCGGATGAGGCGGACCGGGTCGAAACCCTCCGGGCGATGGCAAGCTGATTCAAAAAAACGCCCGCCCGGATGATCCGGACGGGCGCCTCATTCCCGCTCGTCGAACTGCTTACTGGGCCGGCTGCAGGTTCACCGCCGCATATTTGCCGCGGCGATCGACCTCGATCTCGAACTCGAGCCGGTCGCCCTCGTTGAGGGTTGGCATTCCGGCCCGCTCGACAGCCGAGATGTGAACGAACGCATCAGGCTGGCCGTCGTCGCGCTGGATGAAACCGAAACCCTTCATCGCATTGAAGAATTTGACCGTGCCGCTGGCCTTTTCACCGGTCAGCTGACGCTGCTGGCCGCCACCGCCGGCGCCGGCGCCACCGCCGGAGCCACGCTCGACCGGCAGCGGATCGCCGTCGATCTTGATATTGGTCGCCGAAACGCGCCCGCCGCGATCGACCAGCGTGAATTCCAGCGGCTGGCCGTCGGCAAGGTCGGTCAGTCCCGCCTGCTCGACTGCGGAAATGTGGACGAATACATCCTCTCCGCCATCCTCGCGAACGATGAAGCCGAAGCCCTTCTGCGGGTTGAAGAATTTGACGACGCCCTTGCCTTCGCCGACGACCTGCGGGGGCATTC
>DATLGC010000196.1:0-2826 GCA_035540655.1 Sphingomicrobium sp.
GTCATCGCCTGCCGCAATGCGATTGCCCGCTTCCCGAAGCGCTTCCGGCAAGGCAGCCGCCCGCTTGCGCTCGTCTGGCGAAAGATAGGCGTTGCGCGAAGACAGCGCGAGGCCGTCGGCATCGCGAATGGTTGCAACCGGCACGATCTCGACGCCCAGGCCAAGGTCGGCGGCCATTCGCCGGATCATTGCCAGCTGCTGGAAATCCTTTTCGCCGAACAGCGCCATATCGGGCCGAACCGACAGCAAAAGCCTGGCGACGACGGTGGCGACTCCGTCGAAATGGCCCGGCCGCGCCTCGCCTTCCCACCGCTCCGACAATCCGGCGACCGTGACGCTGGTGGCAAAGCCGTCAGGATAGATATCGCCTAGGCCCGGCAGCCAAAGCAGGTCGCACCCGGCCGCCTCGAGCATCCCGGCGTCCGCCGCCTCCTGCCGCGGATAGCGGTCGAGGTCCTCGCCTTTGCCGAACTGCTTTGGGTTGACGAAAATCGTCGCCGCCACCCGCCCCGCCCGCCGCTTCGCCTCCGCGACCAGCGCCATGTGGCCGGCATGGAGCGCGCCCATGGTCGGGACCAGCGCCAGCTTGTGCCCGCCGGAGCGGAGCGCGCCCAGCGCCGATGCCAAATCTTCACCGGCACGGATGATTTGCACGGCCGCCCCCCCTCGGATAAACCATTGTCCAGCGGTGCTTTGCGGCCCGCCGGGGGGAAAGATCAAGCGCCATGACCAATCCGCATTTCGTCATCTTCGCCAATGAAAAGGGCGGCACCGGCAAGTCGACGACCGCGGTCCACACTGCGATCGCGCTCGCCGCTTCGGGCCACAGGGTCGGGGCTATCGATCTCGACAGCCGCCAGCGGACCCTTGCCCGCTACCTCGAGAACCGCGACGCGACCATGCGCCGGCTCGACAAGGAGCTGCCGCAGGCGCGCTATGAAGTGTTCGACGGAGGAAGCGAGGAGGCGCTGCGCGCCGCAGTCGCCCGGGTTGGCGAGGATGCCGACGTCATCGTCATCGACACTCCCGGCCGTGACGATCCCATCGCCCGGGCGGCAATCCTCATGGCCGACACGCTGGTGACGCCGATGAACGACAGTTTCGTCGACCTCGACCTGATCGGCCAGGTCCACCCGGAAAATTACAAGATCACCAAGCCGAGCTTCTACGCCGAGCTGATCTGGAACAGCCGCACCCAGCGGGCGAAGAACACCGGGAGAAGCGTCGACTGGGTGGTGCTCCGCAACCGCCTCCAGCATATCGACAGCCACAATCTGCGGCGGGTCGGCGCCGCGCTCGACGAGCTTGCCCGCCGCGTCGGCTTCCGGGTCATCCCCGGTCTTGGCGAGCGGGTCATCTACCGCGAGCTATTCCCCAAGGGCCTGACCCTGCTCGATCTCGCCCAGCTCGGCGAAGTGGGCCTCGGCCACATCACCGCCCGCCAGGAGCTGCGCGAGATGATCGCCGGCCTCGCCATTCCCGATCCCGGCGCGGTCGAACCAATTGCCGCGACTGGATGAACAAAGCCGTCGCCGCTACGTTCGGCGGCGTAATGACCCATATATTCAACCCCACCATCCTTCGCGAATATGACATTCGCGGAATTGTCGGGAACACGCTCGACCAGTCCGATGCCTTCGCCCTTGGCCGCAGCTATGCGGCGCTCGCGCGCGAGGAAGGGGCCAAAAGGATCGCCGTCGGCCGCGACGGCCGAACCCATTCGCCCTTGCTCGAACAGGCGCTGGTCGACGGCCTCACCGCCGGCGGGCTCGACGTCGTCCGGGTAGGCCTTGGTCCCAGTCCGATGCTCTATTTCACCACCCATCACTTGGGCGTCGACGGCGGGATCATGGTCACCGGCAGCCACAATCCGGCCGACTACAACGGCTTCAAGATGCTGCTTAAGGGACGCTCCCTGTTCGGCGACGAGATCCAGGCGCTGGGCAGGCGCTGCGCCGAGGGCCGGTGGAGCGAGGGCGAAGGCAAGGTCGAAGAAGCCGATGTCGCCGATGCTTATGTCGCGCGGCTGCTTGAAGGCATTGAAGCCAAGCCGTTCCGGGTCGGCTGGGATGCCGGCAACGGCGCCGCCGGGGCGGTGCTGGAAGACCTCATCGCCCGACTACCCGGTGAGCATCACGCCATCCATACCGAGATCGACGGCACTTTCCCCAACCATCACCCCGACCCGACGGTCGAGGCCAATCTCGCCGATTTGAAAGCCTTGGTCGCCGACAAGGGACTCGACTTCGGAATCGCGTTCGACGGCGACGGCGACCGGATCGGCGCGGTCGACGGCAAGGGCCGGGTTATCTGGGGCGACCAGCTGGTGATGATCCTCGCCGAGGCCGTGCTCCGCGATTGCCCCGGAGCGACCATCATCGCCGACGTCAAGGCCAGCCAGACGCTGTTCGACCGAATCGCCGAGCTCGGCGGCAAGCCTGTGATGTGGAAGACCGGCCATAGCCTGATCAAGTCGAAGATGAAGGAGACCGGAGCGCCGCTGGCAGGCGAGATGAGCGGCCACATCTTCTTTCAGCATCGCTGGTACGGCTTCGACGACGCGCTGTATGCCGCCGTCCGGCTGATCGAGGCGGTCGGCCAGTCCGGGCGGACCCTCACCGAGATCATGGACTCCATGCCCAGGTCGGTCGCCACGCCCGAAATGCGCTTCCAGGTCGACGAGCCCCGCAAGTTCGCCATCGTCGAGGAAGTGCGCGAACGCCTTGCCGCCGACGGCGCGAGCGTCGATGCGACCGACCTGGGCATGGAGTCCATGATCTCGGTGAGGGTCCGCCCGGACTGGCCGACCGCCTCGATCAGCCGGAC
>DATLGC010000197.1:0-5923 GCA_035540655.1 Sphingomicrobium sp.
TCGATGACGATTTCGCCGCTGTCGAGCTCGGCCGTCTCGACCAGCTCGACTCCGCCGAAATGGCCGCCGTTGGCGATCCTCACCTCGGTCGCCCACAGCCGGTGGACCTTGTCGCCTTCCTCGATCTTCAGCCGGAAAGGCTGGAATTCGAAGGCGCAGCGCACCGCCCAGACCAGATAGCCGACACGCCCGAGCAGCTTCTTGAGGCAGTGCGGCACGCTCTCGGCGATCATCGGCGACAGTCCGATCGAGGCGCTGTTGGCGAAATAGTCGCCGTCGATCTCGCCAAGGTCGATGCGCTTGCGCGCACCGCCGGCGATGACCGCGACCGCCTCGTCGAGCTCGATCGGGATTCCGAGCGCCCGGGCGAAGCTGTTGGCGGTGCCGAGCGGAAGCAGTGCGAAGACCACGCCGGTGCCGATGAAATGGTCGACCGCCGAGGACAGGGTGCCGTCGCCGCCGCCGACCACCACCATCGGCGCCCGGGCGATCGCCCCCTTGATTTCGCCATCGAGCCGGTCGCCGTCGTCGAGCGCGCGCGCGTCGATCAGCTCGATGCCCGCTTCGACCAGCCGGTCGCGCGCGGCCGCGAACGCATCCTCGCCGCTTCGGCTCATCGCATTGACGATCAGGATCGCCTGGCGGGGGAGGGCTCTGTCTTTCGTCACCCCCGCGTAAGCGGGGGTCCAGCTTCCTTGTTCCGCAGGGGAAAAGAAGAAGGGGGATTCCCGCTTGCGCGGGAATGACGGTAGAGGGCTTACATGACCGCTTCCTACCCCGCCCTGCGAATGCGCCGCGGCCGCTCGAGCCCGTGGATCCGGGCGATGCTCGCCGAGCACCGGCTGCACCCCAGCGATTTCATCTGGCCGCTGTTCGTCTGCGAGGGCCAGGGGTGCGAGGAACCGATCCCCTCGCTTCCCGGCGTCAGCCGGTGGAGCGTCGACCAGCTCGCCGGCCGGGCGCGGCTCGCAGCCGACGCCGGAATCCCGTGCATAGCTCTGTTCCCCAACACGCCGCAATCGCTTCGCACCGACGATGCGCAGGAGGCGCTCAATTCCGACAATCTCATCTGCCGGGGGATCAAGGCGATCAAGGATAGGGTTCCGGACATCGGCGTCCTGACCGACGTCGCGCTCGACCCCTATACCGCCCACGGCCATGATGGGCTGGTCGACGCTCGCGGCTGCGTCGACAATGACGAGACGGTTGCGGTTCTGGCCGAGCAGGCCCTGGTTCAGGCGCGGGCCGGGGCCGACATCATCGCGCCTTCGGACATGATGGATGGCCGCGTCGCAGCGATCCGCTCGGTGCTGGAAGCCGAAGGCCACCAGGACGTCGCCATCATGGCCTATGCGGCCAAATATGCGTCGGCCTTCTACGGGCCGTTCCGCGACGCGGTCGGCTCGGCCGGGCGGCTAAAGGGCGACAAGCGCTCCTACCAGATGGACCCGGCCAACGCTTCCGAGGCGCTTCGCGAGGTGGCGCTCGATCTCGCCGAGGGCGCCGACATGGTGATGGTCAAGCCCGGCCTTGCCTATCTCGACGTGATCTGGCGGGTGAAGGAGCGCTTCAACGTCCCGACCTTCGCCTACCAGGTGTCGGGCGAATATGCGATGATCGAGCATGCTGCAGCGGCCGGCGCCGGGGAGCGCGACGCCCTGATCCTTGAGACCCTAACCGCCTTCAAGCGGGCCGGCGCCAGCGGGGTGCTCACTTATCACGCGCTCGACGCGGCGCGGCTACTCGCCGGCTGAACCTTTTGTCCATATTCAGCCGCTACGCATCGAAAAAAAACAGGTGAGGGTGGGGGACATGGCGACTTTGGCGACCGGCGCGGCCGGCTCTTGGGCGGAACGCTGGCGGTTCGTCGCCACCATCTTCGCCGGCTCCTTCCTGTTGTTCCTCGTCCAGCCGATGATCGCCCGGATCGCCCTTCCCCGGCTGGGCGGCGCCCCGGCGGTGTGGAACTCGGCGATGCTGGTCTATCAGGGGCTTCTCCTCGCCGGCTACGCTTATGCCCATTGGCTCGGCCGCTTCGCTCCGCGCCGGCAGGCCGGCATTCACCTGGCCGCCTTCGCCCTGGCCGCTTTGACCCTGCCGATCGGCCTGCTTGCGACCGTGCCCTCCGCCCAGGCCAACCCGTACGTCTGGGTGCCGTGGCTGCTGCTGGTGTCGATCGGCCCTCTATTCTTCGTCATCTCGGCCCAGGCGCCGTTGATCCAGCGCTGGTTCGCCTTGTCGGGCGGCGGCGATCCCTATCCGCTCTACGCCGCCTCCAACCTCGGCAGCTTCGCCGGACTGCTCGCTTATCCCCTGATCCTCGAGCCGCTGATGCCGGTCGCGGCGCAGCGCTGGCTGTGGAGCGGCGGCTATGTCCTGCTCGCCTTGCTGGTCGCCTGGTGCGCGCTAACTCTTCCCCGCGGCGCGGCTGCCGCCGAAACGCAGGCGTCCGAACCGGCCGACCGCCCTGCCTGGCGGACCATCCTCATGTGGATCGCTTATGCCGCGGTCCCCTCGGGCCTGATCCTGTCGACGACACTCCACATCACCACCGACATCGTCGCTATGCCTCTGCTGTGGGTGCTTCCTCTGGGCGCCTATCTGCTCAGCTTCACTCTGGCCTTTTCGACCCGCCGGGCCCCGGCGGAATTCTTCGTCCGGACAGCGCCGATCACCTTGCTGATGGCCGCCTGTGCCGTTGCCATCGAAATCCGCACCTTCGGGGTGATGTTCGCCGGGCTGGCGATCTTCAACCTGTTCGCCGTGTCGGTGTCGATGCACAGCGTGCTGTTCGAGCGGCGGCCGCACCCGCGGCACCTGACGCTCTTCTATCTGGCCCTGTCGGTCGGTGGCCTGCTTGGCGGGATCTTCGCCGCGCTCGCCGCGCCTTTGCTGTTCGACTGGACCTACGAATATATGCTTCTGCTGGTCGCCGCGGCCTTCCTTCTGCCCGGCTGGAACCTGTTCCCGCCGTTCGAGCGGCTGTGGGCGCGCGGTGGCCGGGATGTCGAGGCCTTGACGCTGGGCGGGATCGTCTTCGTCCTCGCCATCTCCTTCCTCGACCAGGGCGTGTTCGGCACCGGCTATTCGGCCCAGACGGTGGTCATCGCCTCCTTCGTCATCATCGCCATCGGCAACATGGCGGTCGGCAACCGCCGCCTCTACGCCGCCTGCGCGCTGGCGCTGATGCTGACTCTGGGCGGCTGGCACAAATTGGCGCTGTCGTCGGAAGCCGGCAAGATGACCCGCAGCTTCTTCGGCGTCTATGCGGTCCGCCCCCTCGGCGACGACGCCCGGATATTGGTCCACGGAACGACGATCCACGGAATCCAGAACCTCGGGTCGCCGGAGCGCGAGCGGATGGCCACCAGCTATTACGCCCCCGATTCCGGGGTCGGCCTCGCCATGCGCGCGGCGCCGGCGCTGTTCGGCGACCAGGCCCGGATCGGAATCGTCGGCCTCGGCGCCGGGACGCTCGCCTGCTACGCCCGCCCCAGCGAGCGCTGGACCTTCTACGAAATCGATCCCGTGGTGGCGCAAATCGCCTTCGATCCGGCCAAGTTCACCTTCCTCTCCCGCTGCCTTCCCGATGCTCCGGTGGTGCTCGGCGATGCCCGCCTGACTCTCGCCCAGGCGCCGGCCAATTCGGCCGATCTTCTCGTCATCGACGCTTTCTCCTCGGACTCGGTGCCGATGCACCTTCTCACCCGCGAGGCATTCGACACCTATCGCCGGCACATCGGCCCCGAAGGGTTGCTTCTGGTCCACATCTCCAACCGTTATCTCGATCTCGAGCCGGTCGTCGCCGCCGCCTCGGCCGCCGGCGGCTGGCAGTCGGCGATCCGCTCCTACTCGCCCGATCGCAACGACGATAATTACAGCGGCTCGGTGTGGGTCGCCCTGTCGCCGTCGGGCGCGACGCTCGACCGGCTGGTCACTTCGACCGACGCCGACTGGCAGGAGATCGAAGCCCGGCCCGGCTTTTCGCCGTGGCGCGACGATCACGCCAGCCTCCTGCCGCTGATCCGCTGGCGCAACTGACCGGCGGCTCAGCCGCCGAGCCGTCTTTGAAGCGCCTCGATCCGCTGCACCTGGCCCCGGTCGATCGCGGCGATTTGCTCCGCCGCCGCCTCGACCGCGGCAAGGTCGCCGGCGACCAGTCCTCCGCGAAGCGCCAGCTCGCGTGCGGCGATCGCGTCGATGTCGCCCAGCGCCCTGGTCGTCGGCTCGCGCGCTGCAATCGCCGCCGACAGCGCCTGCTGGGCGGCAATCCACGCCTCGCCCTCGCGCGCCCCGGCGACCGCCGCCAGCCGCTCGGCCTGCGCCGCCGCCGCCTGGAACGCTAAATCCCCGCTTCGCGCCTGCGCGACCAGCTGCGCCAGCCTGGCCGCGAGCGCCGGGTCCGGCGGCTGCGGCGCCGGCTCGGGCCGCACCGGCAGCCGCGGGTCGATCAGCTCGGCCGCCCTCGGGCTCAGCGGCGGCACCCGCTCGGGCGCGGCGCAGGCCGCGGCGGCAAGGGCGAGGGGAAAGAGCGTCAGGATGCGCATCGGCCACTGCCTTACGGGCAAAACCGGCCGCCCGAAAGTCGGCCCCGCCGCGGCTCTTAAGGAAATCGCAAGCCGCCGGCGCGACTCTGGCGGCCACGCATATTCTCGAAGGCAAAGGAGAATGTCATGGCGAAATTCGCAAGGCTGCTGCGGGACTGCAAGGGCGCCACCGCCATCGAATATGGCCTCATCGCCGCCCTCATCTCGGTCGCCGCCATTGCCGCCTTCCAGGGCCTGGGCACCAAGATGAGCGGCATGTTCACCAATGTCGAGGCGGCGCTTTAGCGAGGCACCACGCGGCGGGTCGGCGGCTGCTCGTGCCCACCGTCGCAGTTTTACGGTTGCCGCTGCGGAAAAATGGCGCGCCCGAAAGGATTCGAACCTCTGACCCCCAGATTCGTAGTCTGGTGCTCTATCCAGCTGAGCTACGGGCGCGCGGGTTGCCGGAAACGGCAGGCGCGCGACATAGGCAGATGCGCCGCGGGGCGCAACCCTGGCTCAGGCAAGCCTGCGCGGCCCTCGGGTTCCGGCCGATCCGCCGTGGGCGCGGCAGGCCGAGTCCCTGCCGCGACGAACCGAGGATATGCACGCTTCATCGCACCGGCGGTCGATGTTAACCATTTGTTTCCCGGCCCGAAGTGAGACAATTCCAATGACTTGGAACGAGTCTCCTCGTTTCGGGATTGTATCGGTCAGGCTTTGGAGCGGGATATGAGGATGCGCTGGGCAGCAATTTTCTTCTGGCTCTTCGCCTGCGTCGCCCAGCCCGCCTTCGCCTCCTCCTCGCCGGCGCTACAGTCGCTCGAGCAAAGGCTGAGCTGGATCGCATCGGCCAATCCGGCCGACGTCGGCATTGCCGCCATCGACCTTGCGACCGGGGAATATGTCGCCGTCAACGGCGACACGCCCTATCCGATGGCGAGCACGGTCAAAGTGGCGATCGCCGCCAATTATCTCGCCCAGGTCGAATATGGCCGGCGCTCATTGGACGACCGAATCGGCGGCCGCTCGGCGCGAAGCCTGATCGACGCGATGCTCATCCGAAGCGACAACCCCGCCACCGACCTCTTGCTGTGGGATCTCGGCGGGCCGCGGGTCATCCAGGCATGGCTGGACCAGCACGGCCTGTCGGGCATCCGGGTCGACCGCAACATCGCCCAGCTGCTCGCCGCCCGCCGCGACCTCCAGGACGTCCGCGATTCCTCGACTCCTCGGGCGATGGTCGAGCTTCTCCGCCGCCTCGACGGCGGAACGATGATCAACCAGGCCAGCCGCGCCTATCTGGTCGACGTCATGGGCCGCTGCATCACCGGCAAGAACCGGATCCGCGGAATGCTTCCGGCTTATGCCCGGGTCGAAAACAAGACCGGCACCCT
>DATLGC010000198.1:0-18810 GCA_035540655.1 Sphingomicrobium sp.
CGATCAACCCGAAGATGATCTCGATAATCGATTCATCGCTGAATCAATCGTGCCGACGATGCGTAGTGAGAAATGCAATCGTCAGTTCCTCTTTTCTTCCCACAACGCAAACATTCCGGTGCTCGGCGATGCTGAGCAAATCATTGGCCTTTCGCCGACCGTAGAGGATGGCGCTGAGCGCACGCACATAGCCGACGAGCTTTGCGGGTCGATTGACAGACCGCAGGTCAAGGAAATGATCAAGGACCTCCTTGAGGGTGGTCAGGCCGCGTTTAACCTCAGGCGCGAAAAGTATGGATTCTAGACCTGAGAGTGCCCGGCGGGATCAGGACTCACGCCGCAACTGAAACTTCCTCGTCGGCAAGTGGATCGTGAAGCCCTCCATAGGATAGAGCTTCGATAGCAGCCTTTCGTTCTACGAGAGTGCCCCACGGAATCGTTCCGTAATGCCCGCTCATTGACCCATCGGAATGACCCATGAGCGCCTGGAGAACTTCTTTCGACACACCGTTTCGACGACACTCGTCGGCAAATCCGTGCCGGAAGCTGTGCAAACCGAGACCGCGCTCTTTGACACCAAGGTTCTTGAGATACCTCTGCCAGAACTTCGACGGCCGGTAGCTCATGTCGCCACGCGGCCCCGCCTCAATCTCGGGAAAAAGCTGCGCGTGACCGGCCTCGAGCATCCTCGTGAGATGATCTATGAAGCCGAGTCTGAATAGCGCCGGGTGAACGGGAACGATGCGTCTGGATGAACGAGTCTTGAGGCTCTTCCCTGTGCTTCCTTCTTCATTGAAGTCGAAGACCCAAACACCCTGCTCTTGTCGAACATCGGCGCAAAGCAGTTGCGCGATCTCCCCGGCTCGGGCGCCACTATACAATGCGCAAAGGGGCAGCCAGTAGCGCCAGTCGCGCACGCGGGTGGCACCGGCGAGGTGCGGCTTGTCTGCGACGCAACCTGTGAACAGCGGGCTACCAAAGACAGTTTGGAGCTGGGCCGGCTTGTAAGGCGGATACTTTGTCTTGCTCTTATCGAACCGAGGGATGAAGCCAATCGTTGGATTCTCGTCGTCAATGTAGGCGTTGTCGAACAGCCAAACGAAGAACGAGCTGATGCCGGAGAGTTCTTTCGCGACTGTTCGGGTGGACCTGCCTTGGCCTCCCAGCTTCTCCCAATGGCTTGCCGCGTCGGCGATCGACATACCCTTGAGCTCTGGCCTCGTGATCCAGCGATGCGGAACTCGCGACAATACTCTCTTGAACTCCCTTATGTCTGTCCGACCAATGTCAGCGACACTGCGATCGCTACCGACAAACGATGCGAAGTGACCAATCACCTTCCGTTCGGAAGCAAGCGTATCGGAGCTCTTGCCGTCTCGTAGGGAGTCAGTTTCGTAGAGAGCGAATAGCTCAAGGATTGTCTCGCCTGCTTTCGCTTTCGGTCGGCGCTTTCCACCGAGGTGCGCCATAACAGCTTCTCGATCGTCCGCGACCGGGCGGCCTTCCAAGGTTTCGACAATCTTGCTGCGAGCATACTGAATGGCCTTCGTGATAAGGCCGACAAGTTCATTCCACCGCTTGCCCCTCAAGCCCACACTTGGGCCAAGATCCCAGCCAACCTCCCGACAAAGCGCCCCTGCAACCAACTCCATTTCTGCATGGTCGTTGGAAGTGGGGAATAGCTCGGCTTGGACAATCTTGTCGCGCCGACGCTTGGCCTCGCTGGAAGGGTCCACCAGTCCAGCTTCCAGCTTATCGCGGAGGTTTCGGCGATGGACCTCAATGAACCGATTGTGCACGAACTCGACAACTGCCTCTGTCAGGTCGGCCGAGCTGGGCATGCCGCCAATCGGCTTGGCCGCTTGGCGCATCGCATCCCATTTCAGATGCTGGTCGGCTTGGACTTGCACAAGCTTGACCTTGGCAAGGCGGATGTCGGCAGTGTCGAGCGTTACCCACACTTCCTTCGGAGCGCGTTCGCCCCGTTGGGTCAGAAGATCGCGGATGTCGGCTGGTGTGCTTTCGCGATAATACCAGTTGATCGAACCGCCACGCCTTGCAGGTTTACTCACGCAACATATCCCTCCCGTAACAGCGCGTCGTAACAGTGCGAGGCCGGAAAGCAAGTGACAAACAATAGGTTATGAGGATCAATATGTTGGGGTAGACGGAGGTTCGAATCCTCTCTCCCCGACCATCCACTTAAATCGGCTGTCCGGGGGACGGCCGTTTATCAGTGGATCGACAGCTATTGCGCGGGCGCCGCTTCGTTTGCCGGCGCGGCCTCATTCTGCGCCTGGACTGCGAAATTTCCGATCTCCGGCACCGGCGCGCCGCTGATCCGTCCGCAACTCTGGACGAACTCGCGGACCACCGGGCTCGGCGGCAGGCTCAGCGTGTCGAGCCCGTCGAAGCGCACTTCGAGCGGTTGCTGGAAACGCATCAGCGCCGCGACCAGGGGATCGCTATAGGGCGCCCTCGCCTCGACCATCGGCTCCCCGTCGGCCGGAGCGGTGACGGCAAGGCGACGGACCACTCCGCCGGTGCGAAGCTGCATCAGCGCCATGCTGCCGCGCGGGACGAGCCCCGGCCGGTGGAAGATGAGGCCGCCGCGCAGGTCGCAATCGATGCTGAACAATTGGTCGCCGTCGACGCCGCGAAACTGCACCTTGCCGTCGGGCGAAGCCTGCCACGATCCGGCGGCCTCGCCTGGATCGACGGCCGCGGCCGGCATCCGGTCCGAATCCCAGCCGAGGTTGTTGCGCGGTCCGGTATCGGCCGGCTGGGTTTCGGCGCATCCGGCGGCGAGGACGAAAGTGGCAATCAACAGTGTAAGGCGCATCGTCTTCCTGTTCATGTCGCGAAACTGGGGTCGAGCCGGCAGGCTTTGCGCTTGAGCGCAGGCCAGGCGAGCAGATTGGCGGCGACCGAAAGCCCGGCCGAACCCTGTTCGGAAGTCAGCTCGGGCGTGCCCTGGGGCGGGTTGTTGAGGCTCTCGCCGGCCGACAAGGCCATGATCTGGGCCTGGCAGGCGCGCTCGAGGAAATAGAGCCGGACGAAACATTCGCCGACGGTCCTGCCGACCGCGAGCGTGCCGTGGTTGCGAAGCAGCATCGCGCCCTTGTCGCCAAGATCGGCGACCAGCCGCTCGCGCTCGCTAAGGTCGACCGCGACGCCCTCGTAATCGTGAAAGGCGATCTCGCCGCGCACCAGCATCGCCGTCTGGGTCAGCGGCAGCAGCCCTTCCGAATGCGCCGACACCGCCTGCCCGGCCGGGGTGTGCAGGTGCATCACCGCCTGCGCGTCCTCGCGCCCCATGTGGATCGCCGAATGGATGGTGAAGCCCGCCGGGTTGGTGATGAACGGCGTCGGCTCGACCGGATTGCCGTGAATGTCGACCTTGACCAGGCTCGATGCGGTGACTTCCTCGAACATCAATTGATAGGGGTTGAGCAGGAAATGATGCTCGGGCCCCGGCACTCGCGCCGACAGATGGGTGAAGATGAGGTCGTCCCAGCCGTAATGCGCGACCATCCGGTAGGCGGCGGCGAGGTCGACCCGGACCGCCCATTCCTCGTCGCTGACCTTGCCTTCGAGCGACGGGATTTCCACCGCCTCCATTGCCTTGGCCAAGTCCATTCCGCGGTTGATTCCCCCGACCCGGTTCATGCTGCTCCACCTTGCTGGTCCGGATGCGCGGCGGCGAAGGCCTCCAGCCTGTTCGCGCTTTCGTCGGCCAGGCGAAGCGTCGGGAACGGGTCGAGCGAGACATTGAACCGACGGGCATTATACAGCTGCGGCACCAGGCAGATGTCGGCCAGGCTCGGCGCATTGCCGAACAGGAAGGCGCCGGCGCGCGGCCTCGCAAGCGCCTCGAGCGCCGTCAGCCCCTCGCTCACCCAATGGGCGTACCAGCGGGTCTTGGCCTCCTCGTCGGCCTGGAAGTTCGACGTGAGATATTTCAGCACCCGCAGATTGTTGAGCGGATGGATGTCGCAGGCAATGGTCATCGACAGCGCCCGGACGTGCGCGCCGTCGACCGGATCGGCGGGCATCAGTGGCGGCTCGGGAAATTTCTGGTCGAGATAGACGATGATCGCCAGGCTCTGGGTCAGCCGCCGATCGTCGATCTCCAGCATCGGCACGAAGCCTTGCGGGTTGAGCGCGCGGTAGGAGTCCGATCTTTGCTCGCCCTCGACCAGGTTGACCGTTCGGCTGACATAGTCGACGCCCTTGAGGTTGAGCGCGATCCGCACCCGGTAAGCGGCGGAGGATCGGAAATAATCGTGGAGCACGGCAGCGGCCATGGCTTTGCTTAGCCGCCCGTGACGAATGGCGCCACTACCTCGGGCGGAACCCGAACCGGCCGCCCCGAACTCTTGTCGATGATCGCCCAGCCGGTCTTGGCCCGGACGCAAATGCGCCCGTCATTGCCGGCAAATTCGACGAAGCGGTCGAAGCGGGCGCCGGTGGGCGCGTCTCCCACCCAGGTCGTCGCGCTCACCCGGTCGCCTTCACGCGCGGGGCGAAGATAATCGATCTCGTGGCGGACCACGACCCAGAAATAGGACTCGCGGTGGGCGGGGTCGGCGGCGCTGTCCCAATGGGCGACGGCAATCTGCTGGACCCAGCGCACCCACACCGCATTGTTGACGTGGCCGAGCTCGTCGATGTGCTCGGGCTGAGCGGTGAAGCTCATCTCGAAGGTCGGGCGGGTCAATCGTCCCCCACCTGCGTCAGCATGAACGCATAGGCCTCGGCCACTTCCTTGAGCGAATCCCAGCGCCCCGACTTGCCGCCGTGGCCGGCGCCCATGTTGATCTTGAGCAAGAGCAGATTGTCGTCGGTCTTGGTCGCGCGCAGCCTGGCGGCCCATTTCGCCGGCTCCCAGTAAGTGACCCGCGGGTCGTTGAGCCCGCCGGTGATCAGCATCGGCGGATAGTCCTGGGCGCGCACATTGTCGTAGGGGCTGTAGCTTCGGATATAGTCGAACGCCGCCTTGTCGGTGATCGGATTGCCCCATTCGGGCCATTCGCCCGGAGTCAGCGGCAATGTGTCGTCGAGCATGGTGTTGAGCACGTCGACGAAGGGCACGTCGGCGACCACCGCTCCCCACAGTTCGGGGTCGGAATTGGCGACCGCCCCCATCAGCTCGCCGCCGGCGGAGCCGCCCTGGATGGCGATCCTCCCGGGTCTGGTGAAGCCGGCCTCGATCAGCCCCTTGGCCGAATCGACGAAGTCGTTGAACGTGTTGGTGCGCTTGTCGAGCTTGCCCTGCAGGAACCAGTCGTAGCCGAGGTCGTCGCCGCCGCGGATATGGGCGATGGCGAAGGCCCAGCCACGATCGAGCAGGCTGATCCGGTTGGTGTTGAACCCGGGCGGGACGGCATAGCCGTAGGCGCCATAGGCATAGAGGAACAATTTGCCGCTGCCGTCCCTCGGGAAGCCCTTGCGATAGACCACCGAGACCGGCACTTGCTTGCCGTCGCGGGCCGGCACCATCAGCCGCTCGCTCTCATATTGCGAGCCGTCATAGCCCGACGGGATTTCCTGCACCTTGAGCACCTCGAGCCGGTCGTCGTCCGGGTGGTAATCGTAGACCGTCCCCGGCGTGACCATCGACGAAAAGCCGATGCGATAGGCCTCGGGGGCGAATTCGGGATTGCCGGAAAAACCCGCCGAATAAGTCGCCTCGCCGAACGGGATTTGCCGCTCTTCCCCGTCATAGCCGCGAAGCACCAGCTGATCGAGCCCGTCGACCCGCTGCTGGATTGCGAGATGGTCGCGATAAGCGGTCACTCCGCGAAGATAGATGCGGTCCGATCCGGCGATCACCGTCGTCCATTCGCCGGGCCTCGCCGGATCGGCCTCGGCGAGGCGAAAATTGACGTGGTCGTCGTTGGTCAGGATCCACAATTTGCCGTGGGCGAAGTCGGCGTCATATTCGCGCCTGGGCTTGCGTGGGGCGATCAGGGTCAGCGGCTCCGTCGGGTCGGCCGCGGCGACGAACCGCACTTCGTTGCTGCTGTTGTCGCCGGTGGCGATGAAGATCAGGCTCTCGTCCTGGCTCTTGTCGACCCCGACCGAAAAGCCGATGTCGTCTGTCTCCTCGTAGAGCGTGATGTCCTCGTCGGTCGGCGTGCCGAGCCGGTGGAAGCGGGCGCGGTAGCTGCGCCAATGCTCGTTGACCTCGGTGAAGACGATCCCGCCGCTGTCGCTGGTCCACACCGGCGATCCGATGGCGACGTCGGTCACCGTCTCCAGATCCTCGCCGCTGGCGATGTCGCGGATCCTGAGGTCGAAGCGCTCCGAGCCGCTGTCGTCGACCAGGGTCGCGGCGAGCCTTCCGTCGGGGCTGACCTCGAGCGCGCCCAGCCGGAAATAATCCTTGCCCTCGGCCTCGAGCGCCTCGTCGAACACGATCTGCGCCGCGCCATCGACATCGTTCGTCCTGAGCGAAGTCGAAGGGCGCTGCTCGGACGCTGGCGCCACCCGCCCTTCGATTGCGCTCGCCTGAGGCTCGCTCCGCTCAGGACGAACGGGTTGCTCGGCATCGCCAACCGGCTTTCTGTACCATGTCCGATATTGCGCTCCCGGCTTGAACTTCCACCAGTAAAGCCAGTCGCCGTCGCGGATCGGGACCGAGCTGTCGTCCTCCTTGATCCGCCCCTTCATCTCCTCGAACAGCGCGTCGATCAGTGGCCGCTGCGGCTCGGCCCAACGCTCGAAATAGTCATTCTCCGCGGTAAGATAGGCGAGCACGTCCTTGTCCTGGACCTGCGGGTAATTGGGGTCGCGGAGCCACGACCACGGATCTTCGATGGTCACCCCGTGCCGTTCGTAGCGGTGCGGGCGCTGCTCGGCGGCGGGCGGGGCGAGGTGCGGAATGGTGTCGGTTGGCTTGTCCATGCCTGCTGCGAAAGCAAGATGCGGCCGGTGCGTCCACCCCCATTCGTCATGCCGGACTGATCCACGGACCAGCCGGATCCTCCATCCAGGCATCGCATTCAAGGTGATGGGTCCGTTATGGATGCCACTTCAATTCGCACTTAACCGTCGTGACTTTACAGCCGGTCGTTGCCAGAGGGTCGAACCGCTTTTTTCGGACCGAGGGCGGCGCGCCGGTTCTGCAATTCCCGGGCTCAGTAGGTGCGCCTGTTTCGTGAGGTGCCGATCGATGTCCGAATTCGACCAGGATCGCCCCAGTCCCGCGAAGCCGGCCGATTGCGCCGCCGGGAATGGCCGCTCCCCGTCAGAATATGTCGACGATGCAAGCGTGAACGAACTGCTCGATTCGCTGCCGCACATCATCTGGTCGGCTGGCCCGAGCGGACGGGCGGTTTTCCTCAGCGCTCAGTGGAAGGATTTTACCGGCCGTGATCCCCTCGCCGATCTCGGCGAGGGCTGGGCCGGCGCGATCCACCCCGACGACCGCCGGCATACGCTCGACCGGTGGCTGGAGTGCGTGCGCAGCGCTACGATTTTCGATGCCGAGTTTCGACTGCGCAGCCGCTCCGGCGATTACCGATGGTTTGCGACCAAGGGCCTGCCGCAGTTCGGCAGCGCGGGCGAATTGCTGTGCTGGCGCGGCACCTGCACCGACGTGCACGATCGAGTCCTCGCCCAGCAGACCCTCGCGCGATCGCGATATCTGCAGCAGACCGCTGCCGAGAAATTGCGCTCGGCTCTCGACCTCATGCCCCAGATGGTCTGGTCGATGGAGGCGGGAAAGCGCCGGCCGGATTTCTACAACCGCCGCTGGTACGAGTTCACCGGACTTCCGGCCGGCTCCGTCGATGGTCCGGAGTGGGCGGGTCTCTATCATCCGGACGACAGCGAACGAGCGCTCGCGGAGTGGCGTCGCCTACGGAAGACGGGCGATGATTATGCGTGCACCTATCGCCTTCGCGCCCGGGACGGCGAATATCGCTGGGTGCGCAGCGAAGGGACCACTCACAAGGACGAGCGCGGCAGGATCATCTGCTGGTATGGCACCTGCACCGACATCCACGAATCGGTCCTTCAGCAACGCGCTCTGGAGGAAAGCGAAAAGCGGGCGCAGGCGATCCTCAATTCGGTCCCGCACGTCATCTGGACGGCGAGGCCCGACGGCAGCCTCGACTTCCTCAGCGAACAATGGGCGAGGACCCTGTTCAAGGGGGACTCGAAGAATGCGTCCGACTATGCGTGGCTACACGCCGTTCATCCCGACGACCTCGACAGCACGATCGCGGCCTGGAAAGCTGCCACCGCGAGCAGTCAACCTTATGAGACGGAGTTCCGAGTCCGCTGGGGCCCGACGGACTACCGTTGGATAATCGCTCGCGCCCTCCCTGAAATCGACGAGGAAGGCAGGACGATCCGCTGGTATGGCACCTGCACCGACGTCCACGATCGAGTCATCGCCAAGCAGGCGCTGCACGAATCGGAACGGCTCAGCCGCGGCATCATCAATGCGACCCCCGATTGCATGTCGTTGCTCGACGCGGACGGGAAGATCCTGTTCGTCAACGACGCCGTCCTCAGCGCCTACGCCGTCCCGCAAGCATCGCAGCTGCTGGGCCAGAAGTGGGGAGCCAGCTTCGGGCCAGAGGTGCGAAGGCGCGCCAACGCCGAGCTGAAACGCGCCCAGGACGGGGGCGTCGGACGGCTGACCATGCGCGGTGGCCCAACAGGAAAGCAATGGTTCGACGTCCTGATTTCCCCGATCCGCAATGACGACGCGACGATCACCAAATTGCTGGTCTCGTCGCGCGACGTCACGGAGGAGAAGAAGGCGCAGGAAGAGGCTCAGTGGGCGGCCAACCACGATCCACTCACCGGATTGCCGAACAGGCTGCTGGTCCAGACGGTCCTCGACCGGGAAATCGCCGACGCGCCGCTGAATCGAGCTTCGATCGGATTGATCTTGCTGGATGCCGATCATCTCAAACGGATCAACGATGCTCTTGGTCACGACGCCGGCGATGCGATGCTTTGCGAAATTGCCAATCGTCTCAAGGCCGCGGTCGGTACGCGTGGCTTGGTCGGCCGGCTCGGCGGCGACGAATTCGCGGTGGTCCACACCGGTGTCAAATCAGAGGACGACCTTAACCGGATCGCGCAAAAGCTGCTCGCCGATCTGAAGCAGCCCTTTTCCTATGCCGGACGAATGCTCGAATGCGCCGCTAGCGGCGGCACCGCCATCTTCGGCAAGCACGGCCGCTCGCGCGCCGAGCTGATGAAGAATGCCGACATCGCGCTTTATGCGGCGAAAACCAACGGACGCGGGAACATCAGGGCGTTCGAGCCAGCGCTGCGGCTGGCCTTGCAGCGCCGGGACTCGATGCTCAATCTGGCGAGCAGCGCGCTCACGGACAATCGTATCACCGCGCATTACCAGCCGAAGGTCGATCTCAGGACAGGCAAGGTAGCCGGGGTCGAGGCCCTGCTGCGCTGGCAGCACGGCAGGCGCGGAACGCAGGGTCCGGAGACGATCGCAGCGGCGTTCGACGATGCGTTGCTCGCAGCTCGGATCAGCGATCGCATGATCGACCTGTTGATCGAAGATGTCGTTGCCTGGCGCGATCAGGGCGTGGAATTCGGCCACGTCGCGCTCAATGCGGCCGCCGCCGATTTTCGCATGGGCAACTTCGCCGAACGGCTGCTCGAAAGGCTGGCGGCTGCGGCAATCCCGGCCCGCCAGGTTCAGCTCGAAGTGACCGAAACCGTCTTCCTCGGTCGGGGCGCCGAATGCGTCCACCGGGCGCTCGAAATCCTCAGCGCCGCCGGCGTGGCGATCGCGCTCGACGATTTCGGCACCGGTTACGCGTCGCTGTCGCACCTTCGCCAATATCCGGTGAACATGATCAAGATCGACCGTTCTTTCGTCCGCGACCTCGGCTCGACGCGCGACGCGTCGGCAATCGTCAGCGCGGTGATCAGCCTCGGGCGGAACTTGAACCTCGAGGTTGTAGGCGAAGGGGTCGAATCTCCCGGGCAGGAGCAGGTGCTACGCCAGCTGGGATGCCATTATGGCCAGGGTTTCCTCTATGCAAAGGCGGTGCCCGGGCGAAACCTGGCGGCGGAAATCGGCAGGCTGAACGGCCGCCGCGACCAACAATGGGCTCGGCCCCGACACGCGGCGTGACGTTCCCGGCCAGTGGCCCGGCGCTCTGCTGCCAGATCAGCATCCGGCGCCTGTGCTAACGTTGTGCGGCACGGATTCCCCTGGGTGATTCTAGCTGCCGATGCGGGCGAATCCCCAGGCGAAAGACTGGAAAACCGCATTCTCAGCGACCGGGGTCAGGGTCGCGTGCATCAGGAGATAGTAGGCCAGCAGAAAGGGAAACGGCCAGCGCAAGCGCCTCCAGCGCCACTCGCCAATGATGAGCGCGACCAGGGTCAGCTCCATGAATATCAGCGATGCGTATAGCGCGGCGTCGAAGTCAGGGATCAGGAATGGCACGGAGTTTAACAGCAGGCGCTCGATGGCCGCTTCGAGCGGGATCAGAGCCGTGCATCCGATCAGTCGCAGGTGCAGCGGATAGTCTCGCTTTCGTGCGGCCCAGATCGCCAGGCCGAGGAACACGGAAAAGAGGAAGAGGCCGGTCAGATCGAGGTAGACGAACTTGAACGTCAGGATTTCGGACTCGCTGTTGCGAAGTGCGAACAACTGCAGCGTATGAAGCCCGCTTACGACGACGACAGCAGCGAGTGTTAGGGAAGCCCATCCCACCCGCCGGTGCAAGTGGCGCCTGCGCGTCTTGATCAGCCATGCCTGGAGTATCGGCAGAAGCATCCATGCGGTCGCCGAAAAGCCATGGATGAGGAGCGGCACCTGCGTGGACGTGAGGGCGGCAAAAAAGCTTGGCCAGAAGCCAGCAAAAGTAAGGACGAACGCTGCGGCAAAGAATAGCCACCACTCGGCCAAAATCCTTGGTGCCCGGGCTGCTCTTGCCGAGGAGCCGAAATCAGACACGGCGCGTTCCACTATCGCTGTTCCTGGCGTCCAATGAATCCCCTGATCGCAGCAGCGCAGGCCGCGGGCTGTTCGGCGCACATGTCGTGAGTCCCGTCGGCAATCACGATACGCGTGGCGGCTGGAAGGATTCTGGCCAGTTCCGGGTCGACCAGCCGATGTACCGGGGCCGTCTTTTGGCCGCTGATGATCAGCACCGGCACCGCGATCTTTGCCATCTCGTCCCTCGTCACCGCAGGGAAAACCCCTGGCGCCGTGGTGATCGCGCGCCAGTCCTCGAGATTGGCGAGAAGCATGTCGCGAAACTCGGCCGGAGTCGTCTCCATTCCGTTTGGCCCGGCGAAATATTCGACGGCAACCGCAAGCGCTCCGGCGGGATCGCCGGCGGCGAAGGCCGCGGCCGACGGGCCCATCACGGCTTCGTTGAAATGGTCATGGGCCGCCTGGCCCCCCTCGATATCGGCCAGCCAATGGAGGATAGGCGGTTCGGCTGCGGTGACGCTTCGAACCAGATCCGGCCGCCGAAGCCCCAGCATCAGCGCCGTATATGCGCCATAGGACGTGCCGGCGACGTGAACCGCCCCGACACCCAGCGTCTCGATCAGGGCGGCCAGATCGTCGACCTCCGCGATCATCGTGTGATCGGTCCGTGGCGGCGGGTTGCGATTGGGGAAGCTGTGGCGGCGACTGTAGGTGACCGTCAGGAAGCCGTCGGGCAAGGCTTCCGCGACCGGCGCCAGTTCGCGATAGTCGGCGAGCCCGCCATGCACGAAGACGATCGGCACTCCGGCGCCGCGCTGGACATAGTGCAGCTCGACGCCATTGACGCGGACCGCCGGCAGTTCGGCCGGTTGAGCTTCGGCAGCGCCCGGCGCGGCGGCCGTGGCCGCCGGCGCATGCATGATTGTTCCGGTCAGGGCCAGCGCACAGCCGGCAGCGGCAAGCGGTCGCATCGCCAATCTCCCCCTACAGCATGCGAGTGGCCGCAATGCTGCAGGAGCATCATGCGCCCTTTGGCGAGGGAAGTCACCCTGATGTCCGCAAGGGGTGGAGCGCGAATGTCTTGGTCAGTGCGCTTGCGGCCGGTGAAACACCGCGCCGTGTGGAATAGCGGCGCCGGTGTCGCCATGGGGCCAGCCTGGCCGGTTGAACGAGATGCCTGGCTGCGAAGAGCCCGCCATCCGGAATCTGTTGTCGAGGGTCAGCGCGCCCGTGGCCGGGTCGAGATTCGCCAGCAGAACCTGGTGGGTAAGGTCCTTGTAGCCGGTCAGGACGATCCTGCATCCGTCCGGAGCCAGGCTGATCCAATGAGGGATCGCGCCGGCCGGTAGCGCCATCCGTCCGGCTTCGGTCGGTCGCCCGGGGTCGGACATGTCTAGGGCGATCAATCCGGGAATGGTGGGGTCGGTCTGGATCCAATATTTCCCGGCGACCACGGGAAGCGCGCACTCCAGCTCGCCTCCCGCTCCGGGGAACGAATGGATCCACTCGGCGGAGGGATCGTCCCCGGCGAGGTTCGTCACTCGAAACAGGCCGCAGCTGAAGGTCGAGATGATGACGGTTTCCCCATCGGCTAGAAGCCGCGGTTCTGCAGGGTTGCGGTTTTCCGTGCCCCTCGGCCCCGCGGGAAGCTCGATGGTTCTGATCAGCGAAAGGTCGGACAGGCGCCAGATCTGAACCGAACGGCTGTCCTGCGTCTCATGCATGTCGGCGCTTGTCGTCACCACCCTGTCGAGGACCGGCACGACCGTCAGGCTGTAGGGGCGAATGAAGTCGTTCGATGACGGGTCCGCCGCCGAAGACGTCCGCAGGACCTCCCCCGACGGGCTCAGTTCGACCAGCCCTCCGGGTTGCGCATTGCCGTGCCCGCGCGTCTGATAAGTCGCCAATATGTTGCCGCTGGGGAGGCGCGCGAAGCTGTGGGCGTGCGTATATTCGCCGGCGGAGACAAACGACCCGGCGATCTTCGGGCGCTGCGGAGTCCGCAAATCGAACAGGAATGTTTCGCCGGTATCGAAATCGTTCGCCGCCAGGATTCCTCCTGCCGGCATCTCGTGTTCGGTGTGATGAGCATGCTTGCCGGGCGATCCCGTCGCCAGCGAGCCAACCACATCGCCGAACGTTGGCGAGCTTGGCGACACATCCACGATTGCGAGGAAGTTGCTGGATTTCTGATCGGCGTCATTCGCCCACACGAAGATGAAGTCGTTCGCAATGGACTGGCCCTGGGCGCTCGAAGTGAATGCCAGCAAGCCCAGCGCAGCGAAAATAGACCCGTGCATTGAAGCCCGTCTCATCGGCCATTCTCCGCCCCTCAAGGTCGCTGTGCGACCTGCTGCAGGAGCATCATGCGCCTGTCACGGAACGATGTCACGCGATTGCCCGGTCCGGGGATCGACAGCGGGCGGCGGCAGGCCAGCGATGCGCGTTATTTCCGGGCAGGCGTGGCCTGAAAATCTTCATACAGGCTGAGCCAGCGCAATCGCCGGTCCAGCGTGCCGGCGACGTATAGGTCGAGGCCTGGCACATAGCGAATGCCGGCGCCAATCAAGACAGCCGGATAATCCAGGCCGCCGCGGCGCACAAAGTGACGCCGCCCTCGCGCGTTGACCTCGACCCTCTCCCCCGACGGGAGTTTGAATCGGCCCACTGCCACCCGGCGGTCGGCGAACTGCGTCTCGAGCTCGCGCCTGCCTCGATCCGGCTCGTCTTCGGCGAACGCGACAAGCCCACGCTGCAGGCGCTGCTGCAAAGCCGGAGCAAGAGCATTGTTGCTGACCATCGCAATGCTGATCCGCCGATCCGCATCCCAGTAGAGCATGTGATGGAAGCCCTCGTGATGCCCGAGATAATGACACCGCCTGCCCGTGGGGGCGCAGTACCAGTTGCCAAGCGTCAATCCTGACTCGTTTCGGCCGATGCGCGCTGCTGTTGTCGCGACCTCCCGCAGCGCCTGCAACCGCGGTTGCCACCATTCGCTTCCCCATTGGGCAAGCTGCGAAGCAGAGATGCTCAAGTTGGCTGCCCCATAGAGCAGCTCGCCCTCCCAGCTGTCGAATGGCTCGATCGCGCCATCGGGCTTGCTCCGAAAGCCGATCGCCCGGCCGGTCCAATCCGCAAGCCGCTGAGGCCTCAGGGCGACTCCCGGCGGCACAGCGAGCCGCTCCCTTACGAAAGCCAGGTAGTGCATGCCGCTCACGCGCTCGATCAGGAGCGCGAGGGTCATGAAGCACAGGTTGCAATAGCTGAACGCCGTCCCGGGTGCGAACAGCAGGGGATCGGCCGCAGCCAGAAGCTCGGCGTTGCTCCGGTTCGCCAGCGCCTCGAGGGATTCGGTGAAAGCGAGCCCGGCCGAATGTGACAGCAAGTGACGCACGGTCGCGGAAGCGTGCGGATATTCGGGCAGGTAGCGCTGCACGGGGGCGTCGAGCTCGATCCTGCCGTCGCGGATGAGCAGCAAGACAGCCGCCGAGGTGACCGGCTTGGCCAGGGATCCGCTATCGACCGGAGTGTCGGGAGTGAACGCCAGCCGCTCGAACGGGTTGGCCCAGCCGTAGCCTCGCGCGAAACGAACCCCGTCAGGCCCGCGCACAACGACGGCACCGCTGAACTTTTCGTCTCGCGCCAGCTTGTCGAGAGACTGGTGCAAGCCCGCCGGCTCGCTGGCGGTCGCCGTGGCCGCGCTGGCGAGCATCGATGCGGCAAGCGCAAACACTATGCGTGATCTGATCGGGGCCCCCATCGGTTCAGCTTAGCAGTCACGCTAGAGCCCGCAATGGATCGAAAGCAGACATCCCGGACCCCGCACCGATTTTGCTGTCCTACAGCACGCCGGATGTGCTTGATCGAGCAGCGTACGGGTTCGGCGTTTGCTTCAAGGGGTTCGGCCAGCCCCAGGAAAATCCAACAGGAATCCGCGCATCTGTGTCAACCGTGTCAACTTCGCAGAGAGGGAAAATAGGAATTGGCGGTTTCGGTGTTGGAAATATTGCAGCAGCCGAATCGGAGCGCTCGCTCACCCCGATTCGTTCGGGCTGAGCCTGGCGAAGCTGTGCACTTCGGCTTAGGTGCCGTGTAAAGAAGTCAGCCCTTCGACAATGACGCAAGCGGACCATCCCCCAGATGGTCCTGGTTTTCGTCATCAGGGCAAACGGAGTTTTGTATGTCCAGCTACGCCGACCGCCTCAAGGCCCTTCGCCAGCAGCTCGCCGCCGATCGCCTCGACGGCTTCGTCGTTCCGCTGACCGACGAGCATATGAGCGAATATGTCGGCAGCTACGCCCAGCGGCTCGCCTGGCTAACCGGCTTCGAGGGGTCGGCGGGCTCGGCGGTCGTCCTTCCGCAGGAAGCGGCGATCTTCGTCGACGGCCGCTACACGCTTCAGGTCCGAAGCCAGGTCAGCGCCGACGACTGGTCCTACCAGTCGGTGCCGGAGACCAGCGTCGCGCAGTGGCTCAAGGAAAATGCGCCGGACGGGGCGCGGATCGGCTACGATCCCTGGCTGCACAGCCGCGACTGGGTCAGGCAGGCGAGCGAGCAACTGTCGAGCCGCGGCGCCGAGCTGGTCGCCGTCGAGCAGAATCCGATCGACAAGATCTGGGCCGACCGGCCGGAAGCGTCGAAGGCTCGGCTGGTCGTCCATCCCGACCGATATGCAGGCCGCAGCTCGGCCGACAAAAGGCAGGACATCGCCGACTGGCTGGTCAAGGAAGGCGCCGACGCCGCCGTCCTCTCGGCGCTCGATTCGATTGCCTGGACGTTCAACGTGCGCGGTCAGGACGTCGCCCGCACCCCCGTCGCTCTCGCCTTCGCCCTCGTCCATTCGGATGCCACCGCCGATCTGTTCGTCGCTTCGGAAAAGGTCGACGACGAAGTCCGTCGGCACCTCGGCAACGGCGTGCGCCTCCACGAGCGCGGCGCATTCGAAGCCGCGCTCGGCGAGCTGACAAGCAAGCTGGTCGCCGTCGATCCCGAGCGGGCGGTGGCGGCGATCTTCGAGGCGCTGGACAGGGCTGGCGCGCGGATCCTCGCCCGCCGCGACCCGACCGTGCTTGCCCGGGCGATCAAGAATGCGGTCGAGATCGCCGGCCACAAGGCGGCGCAGGAGCGCGACGGGGCGGCGATCGCCCGCTTCCTCAAATGGGTCGAGGAGGAGGCTCCGAAAGGCGAGGTGGACGAGCTCATCGCCTCCGACCGGCTGGAATCGCTGCGCAAGGAGAATCCCGAGCTCCGCGACCTGTCGTTCGACACCATTTCCGGGGCCGGGCCGAATGGTGCGATCGTCCACTATCGCTCTAGCGACAAGACCAACCGCAAGCTCGAGCCGGGCTCGCTCTACCTCGTCGATTCGGGCGGCCAATATGTCGACGGCACCACCGACATCACCCGCACGGTGGCGATCGGCGAGCCGAGCGAGGAGATGCGCGACCGCTTCACCCGGGTGCTTCAGGGCCATATCGCCGTCGCCACCGCGCTCTTCCCCAGGGGCACGCGCGGCAGCCAGCTCGACAGCTTCGCCCGGCGGCCCTTGTGGGAAGCGGGACTCGACTATGCCCACGGCACCGGCCACGGCGTCGGCAGCTTCCTTTCGGTGCACGAAGGGCCGCAGCGAATCGCCCCGATCACCACCGCCCAGTCGGGCGGCGACGAGCCGCTCCGCGCCGGCATGATCCTATCCAACGAGCCCGGCTATTACAAGAATGGCGAGTACGGCATCCGCATCGAAAATCTGGTGCTGGTCGTCGACCGCGAGGTGCCGGGCGCCGAAAAGGACATGCTCGGATTCGACACCCTGACCTTCGCTCCGATCGACCGGCGGCTGGTGGTGCGGGAGATGCTGAGCATCGCCGAGCGCGACTGGCTCGACGCCTATCATCTGGAAGTCCTGGCGAGGATCGGCCCGCGGCTGCAGGGCGAGGAGCGCGACTGGCTGGAACGGGCGTGCGCGCCCTTATGATCCAATCCTCCTCGAGCTTGCTCGGGGAGGGGGACCATTGAACGAAGATTCAATGGTGGAGGGGCCCCGTCCAAGGAGTTCAATGATGGAGGGGTTATGCCGAATCGTGCGCGGATCGCCTGCTTCGCTGATCCCCCGGATCAGCTCCAGGAGGCGATGGTGCTGCCGGTGAGGATTGAACTCACGACCTCAGCCTTACCAAGGATGCGCTCTACCACTGAGCTACGGCAGCATGTCTCGCGGGGGACGGGCGCCTATGGCCGCGCGCCCAACTCCCTGTCAACCCGGCGCTCTTCGCCGCCGCGACGCTTCGGGAGATGGGCATGACCGGCGGCAGGGACAAGGCGCGCGAGGAACGGCTCGCTGCGGCGCTCCGCGAGAACCTGCGCCGGCGAAAGGCGCAGTCGCGCAGGCTCGAGCAAGGCGACGGCAAGCCCCCGCGGGCCCCCGATCAGGAATAGTCCGGCTCGAGCAGCCCCTCGATCACATGGTGCTGGATGACCTGTTCGAGCTCGTCGGTGACCCGGTAGGTCAAATGGTCGCGGACCCTTGGCGGAAGGCTGTCGAGGTAGGCCCGGGTCACCTGCAGATCGTGGTGGTTGGCGTTTGTCGCGTCGGGCGCGTCGGCGGCGACCACCAGCACCGGCCGCGCCTCGTTCGACTTGTTGGCGGTGCCGCGGTGGATGGTCAGCGCCGAGCGCGCCGAAATGTCGCCGCGCTGCGGCAGCTTCCGTGCCGCCCGCGAGATGTATCGGTCCCACAGGCTCTTGTCGGGGAACATGCCGTCCTTCGCTCCGGCGATGTCGTCCCACTGGGTGCCGAGCGCGATCTCGAACGGGCCGTGCTCGGGCCTTGTGTCGACAGCCGTCAGGTTGAACGCCAGGCTGTTCAGGCGCCGTCCCTTCAGAGTCGCTTCGGGCGACGGGAAGTCGCGGTGCCACGGCTGGTCGGCGGCGCCGGGGAAGGGGATGTCGAAGCCGACCTCGACGATCTTGTAGTCCGGCCCCAGCACCGCTTCGCACACCGCGACGAACCACGGGTGGGTGGCGATGTCGACGAAGCCGCGCACCCGCTCCGGCTGCACCTCGACATAGAAGCGCTGCGGCCCCCTCGGCAGCGCTCCGCCCGCGACCGCTCTGGCTTCCTCGTACAGCGCCAATATGTCCTCGTGCATGGCGTCGGCCCACTCGCGGCTGAACGCGCCCTTGAAGCCGATGATTCCATCGCCGTAGAGGCCGCCCATGATTGTCGCGGCGTCGAACGGATCGTCCTTGGCAGTCACTGGCAACCTCTCCCCGAGTCTCTTCGGGCGCAAACTATCAGCTTTGGCTTGCCATGCGAGCCACGATGGGCTTGGGGGCGGTCGAAATGCGCTTTTTCTCGGACAATGCGGCCGCCGCCCACCCCAGGGTGATCGCCGCGATCGCTCAGTCCAACCGGCTCGACACCGCTTATGACGGCGACGAATGGAGCGGCCGGCTCGACGCTGCTTTCTCCGATCTGTTCGAGACCGAGGTGCGGGCCTTGTGGGTAACCACCGGAACCGCCGCCAATTGCCTCGCCCTCGCCGCCCTCTGCCCGCCGCACGGGGCGATCCTCTGCCACCGCGACGCGCATATCGAGCATGACGAGGCCGGGGCGCCGGGCTTCTACACCAACGGCGCCAAGCTGATGCTCCTGGATGGCCCCGGCGCCAAAATCGCTCCGGACACTGTCGTCGCCGCCATCGACCGGGTCCGCAAGGATGTCCACCAGGTCCAGCCCCGCGCCCTGTCGATCACCAACGCTACCGAATATGGCCTCGCCTATCGCGCGTCCGAGGTCGCCGCGCTCGGCGACCTCGCCCGGGCCCGCGGCCTTGGCTTCCACATGGACGGCGCCCGCTTCGCCAATG
>DATLGC010000199.1:0-8987 GCA_035540655.1 Sphingomicrobium sp.
AAGACGACCCATCATCTCGACCGCTTGCTCGATGGCCTGGCCGACGAATCCGGCGCAAGGCCCAAGCTCGTCCACCGGCTCGACAAGGACACGTCCGGGGCGCTTCTGGTCGCACGCACTGCCCGCGCCGCCGGCCATTTCGCCAAGGCCTTCGCCGGCAGGACGGCGCGCAAGGTCTATTGGGCTTTGGTCGTCGGCGTGCCGTCGGCCGACGAGGGCATGATCGACGCTCCGCTCGCCAAGCAGCCGGGAACCGGCGGCGAGAAGATGCACATCGACGAGGAATCGGGGCTGCCGGCAAAGACCAGGTGGCGGCTGATCGACCGTGCCGGCAACCGCGCCGCCTGGCTCGAGCTCCAGCCGCTCACCGGCCGGACTCACCAGCTCCGCGCGCATATGGCCGCGATCGGCCATCCGATCGTCGGCGATGCCAAATATGGCGGTCCCGAGGCGTTTCTCACCGGCGGGATCAGCCGCAAGCTGCACCTGCACGCACGGCGGCTGCGGATCGACTCGCCGGACGGCGGATCGATCGACGTCACTGCCGAACTTCCGACGCACTTCGGGGAAAGCCTCGCGACTCTCGGCTTCGAGCCGATGGCCGGCGACCATCTGCCGCTCGACCGTCCGAAACCGCCGCCGGAGGCGCAGGCCCGGCGCGTTGCCGCCGCTGCCAAGACTCGCCGCCGCGAGCGGCGCGGCGAAAGGCGGGCTCGCGGCCAGGCCCCACGCGGCCGCCGGTGAACCGGCTCGCCATCTTCGACTGCGACGGCACGCTCGTCGACAGCGGGGCGACCATCTATCGCGCGGTCGTCGATACGCTCGAGGAGCATGGGATCGCCGTCCCGCCGCCGCGCGAGTGCCGGCGAGTGATCGGGCTCAGCCTCGTCGAGGCGATGGCCGCGCTGGTGCCAGACGCCGAGACCGATGCGCAGGCGATGCTCGCCGAGAGCTACAAACGGCATTTCCTTCGAGCTCGTCTCGAGGGCCGGGTCGAAGAGCCTTTGTTCGACGGCATCGCCGAGCTGCTCGATGCGCTCGATGCCGACGGCTGGCTGCTCGCCGTCGCGACCGGCAAGTCGGACCGGGGTCTTGGTCTTTGCCTCGAATGCCATGGTCTGTCGGGGCGCTTCGTGTCGCTGCAGACAGCCGACCGCCACCCGTCCAAGCCGAATCCGTCGATGGCGCTGCAGGCGATTTCCGACGCCGGCTCCAAGCCCGAGGCTACGATCGTCATCGGCGACACCAGCTATGACATGGGAATGGCGGTCGCCGCCGGGGCGACCGGAATCGGTGCCGCCTGGGGATATCATGATTCGGACGAGCTGCTTCGCGCCGGCGCAGCGGCGGTGGCCGATGACCCGCTCGAGGTCATCGCCATGCTTCGTGAAGGAAACATGCGGCGATATGGCTGACGAAGCTCTCTGGCGTAGGCGCTTCCTGCTGTTCATGGCCGCTCGGCTGTTCGGCCTTGCCCTGTTCCTCGGCGGTGTGGCCATCGCCTTCACCGACCTGATCCGCGAGGGCGGCTGGCCGCTCCTCGGCGGAATCCTTGCGGTGATGGGGGCGATCGACGCCGAATTTGCGCCGCGAATGCTCAGGAAGATGTGGGAGCAGGAAGACCGTTGAAGCGACTCTGGAAGTCGGCGCAGGCGACCGAAACCGATGACGGGTTTCGGATCGAACTCGACGGCCGGCAAGTGCGGACCCCGGCTCGGGCAGAGCTACTCGTTCCCGGCCAGGCGCTCGCCGAGGCCATCGCGGCCGAATGGAATTCGGTAGCGGAGAAAGTTGACCCGCGGGCGATGCCGCTCACCGGCCTTGCCAATGCCGCGATCGACCGGGTCGCTCCGGCGAAGGCAGCCTTCGCCGCGGGCTTGGCGAGGTATGGCGAAAACGACCTGGCCTGCTACCGCGCCGAAGGGCCGCGCCCGCTCGTCGAGCGCCAGTCCGAAAGCTGGGACGCGCTGCTCGGCTGGGCCCGCCGTCGCTACGACGTCGATTTCGCAGTGACCTGTGGCGTCCTTCATGTGCCGCAGCCCGCGGGGACGATCGACCGGCTGTCGCATGCCGTGCACTCGCTCGACCCGTTCCGGCTCGCCGGCCTGTCGCCGCTGGTCACCATCGGCGGATCGCTGGTGGCCGCGCTTGCCGTTCTGGAACGGGCCGTACCACCCGAGGAAGCGTGGTCGGCGGTCACCATCGATGATGCCTGGCAGCGCGAGCAGTGGGGCGCCGATTCCGAGGCCGAGGCGGCGCTCGAGAATCGCCGAAAGGACTTTCTCGCAGCAGCGAGCTTTTTGGATCTGCTCGACCGGGCCTAGTGCTGCGGGCCGATGAGGTCGCGGACGAACGCCACCAGCCCGATCTGGCGGCTTCGTTTCAGCCGCTCGGCGGCGACGATCGACCGGACCTCGGCGAGGCATTCGTCCATGTCATTGTTGACGAGCACATATTCATATTCGGGCCAGTGGCTGATCTCCCCGGCGGCGCGGCCCATCCGGTCGGCGATGACTTCCGGGCTGTCGGTTCCGCGCTCTTTCAGGCGGCGCTCGAGCTCGGCCATCGAGGGCGGCAGGATGAAGATGGTCACCAGGTCCTCGCCCATCGCCGCCTGGAGCTGCTGCGTTCCCTGCCAGTCGATGTCGAACAAAATGTCGCGGCCGGCCTTCAGCGCCGCCTTCACCGGGGCCTTGGGAGTTCCGTAGCGGTAGCCGAAGACCGGAGCCCATTCGACGAATTCGCCGGCGTCGATCAGGCGGTCGAACTCGGCATCATCGACGAAATGATAATCGACGTCGTTCTCCTCGCCGGGCCGCCTAGGGCGGGTCGTCGCCGAGACCGACATGGTCGCCTCCGGATCGGCGTCTAAAAGCATTCGCGAAATGGTCGACTTGCCGGCGCCGGATGGCGAGGAAAGGACGATCAGGAGGCCGCGTCGGCGGCGGCCGGTGGGGTCGGCGGGCAGGTCCATAGCCGCTTTTGTTGGCCAACGGCGGCAGCGTCAAGCGGGCGATACCGCGGTGCACAAAAAGATCTCTTGAAATGGTGCGGCGCACCCTATATGTTGCACTGCAGCAAAAAGGAGCAGGAAATGGCTGACCAAACCAAGGCCCAGGCCGAAGCCGCCGCAGAAGCGCCGGCCACTGTCGCCAAGGCCGTTGCCGACACGACCACCAAGGTCGTCGAGGAAACCGCCAAGGCCCAGAAGAATGCCCGCGCCCGCAGCAAGCGGCGAGTCAAGAAGGCGGAAGCCGCAACTCGCACCGTCCGCAGGACCGCGCGCAAGGCTCAGCGCCGTACCGCTGCCAAGCCGGCCGTCGCCGCCGCCAACGAAAGGAACAGCACCGTGAACTTCGATCCCAGCACTTTCTTCCAGGGTTTTGCCACGCTTCCGGGCGCCGTGCCCTTCCAGTCGCTGTTCGCCGAAGCGAGCGAGCGCGGCCAGGACACTGCCCGTCGGTCGCAGAAGGCTGCCGAGGACCTGGTCGAGATCACCCGAGCCAATGTCGAGGCGCTGATCGATGCCGGCCGCATTGCCACCGAAGGTTCGCGGTCGATCGCGCAGGACATCGTCGCCAAGAGCCGCGAGAGCGTCGAGCAGACCGCCGACATCGTTCGCTCGCTGGCCGAAGCCAAGTCGCCGACCGAGTTCGTCCAGCTTCAGAGCGAGTTCGCCCGCGCTTCGTTCGACCGGGCGGTCAGCGAGAGCTCGCGACTGACCGAATCGCTGGTCAAGCTCGCCGGCGAGGCGATCCAGCCGATCTCGAATCGCGCCACGGCCAATGCCGAGCGCCTCAATGAAATCGTTGCCTGATTCTCTCCCCTCCTAAAGCTCAGGCAATGACCAGGCGGCCACCCTTCAACCGGGTGGCCGCTTTTTTTTGCCCGCCGTTCAGCACCCACCGCCTTGCGGCGCGTTTGCGCCTTGCCATATTCTGGAGCGAGCGATGCGGTGGCACCCGACCTTGATGGGCGAACAGCCCGGAGACGGCGACAGCGACGGACTCGACGAGATCGAGACCGGAGTAGCCACGCGCACGCGCCCGCGGACCAAGAAACCGTCCAACTACAAGGTGCTGATGCTCAACGACGATTATACGCCGATGGAATTCGTCGTGCTCGTCCTGCAGCGCTTCTTCTCGATGAGCATCGAGGATGCGACTCGGGTGATGCTCCAGGTCCACCAGCAGGGCGTCGCCGTATGCGGAGTTTTCACCTACGAGGTCGCCGAGACGAAGGTCACCCAAGTGATCGACTTCGCGCGGGAGAACCAGCACCCGCTGCAGTGCACGCTCGAAAAGGCCTAGGGTCCGTTCCCCTCCCTTGAAAGGGAGGGGAGTCCCGCTAAAGCGCCGCGATGGACAGCATCTGGATAAAGGGCGGCAAGCGGCTCGAGGGCAGGATTCCGATCTCGGGGGCCAAGAATGCGGCCCTGACCCTTCTGCCCTGCGCACTGCTCACCGATGAGATCCTGACGCTCGGCAACCTGCCCCGGCTCGCCGATGTCGACAGCTTCGGCCACCTTCTTAACCAGCTCGGCGTGTCGACCAGCGTCGCCGGAATGCGCAATGGCGAGTTCGGGCGCAAGATGACGCTGCAGGCGAGCGACATTGCCTCGACGGTCGCTCCCTACGACATGGTCCGCAAGATGCGGGCGTCGGTGCTGGTGCTCGGGCCGATGCTCGCCCGCGCCGGTGAGGCGACGGTCAGCCTGCCCGGCGGCTGCGCGATCGGCGACCGGCCGATCGACCTTCACCTGCAGGCGCTCGAATGCCTTGGCGCCGAGATCGAGCTTGCCGCCGGCTATGTGAAGGCGAGCGCGCCCAGCGGCCGCCTGTCCGGCGGTGAATTCAGCTTCCCGGTCGTTTCCGTCGGAGCGACCGAAAATGCGGTCATGGCGGCGGTTCTTGCAAGCGGCCGAAGCGAGCTGTTCAACGCCGCCCGCGAGCCGGAGATCGTCGATTTGTGCAACCTGCTCGTGGCGATGGGCGCGAAGATCGAGGGGATCGGCTCGGCCCATCTGATCATCGATGGGGTCGAAGGGCTCCACGGCGCCACCTATGACGTGATGCCAGACCGGATCGAGGCCGGAAGCTATGCCTGCGCGGCCGGAATCACCGGCGGCTCGCTCGACCTGATCGGCGCTCGGCCCGACGACATGCGGGCGACCCTGAATGCGCTGGCCCAGGCCGGGCTGATGATCGAGTTCCAGGACCGCGGAATCCGGGTCAGCGCCGACGGCCCGCTCAAGCCGCTGGCGCTTTCGACGGCGCCTTTTCCAGGCTTCGCCACCGACATGCAGGCGCAGTTCATGGCCATGCTGTGCCTGGCCAATGGCGAGAGCTTCCTCGAGGAGACGATCTTCGAGAACCGCTACATGCACGTTCCCGAGCTTCGCCGAATGGGTGCCGAGGTCGAGGTCCGCGGCCGCTCGGCGATCGTCCACGGCGCGGACAAGCTGACCGGCGCAAGCGTGATGGCGACCGACCTTCGCGCCTCGATGAGCCTGGTCCTCGCGGGCCTTGCCGCGGAAGGCGAGACCGAGGTGCTTCGGGTCTATCACCTCGACCGCGGCTACGAGCGGCTCGAGGAGAAGCTCAGCGCCGTCGGCGCGACGATCGAGCGCCGCGCCAGCGACTAGCCGGTGACCCGGCTTCGGCCGCCCGATTTGTAGACCCGGCCGCGCTTCATCACGAAGCCGACATTTTCGAGCAGCCGGACATTGGCCAGCGGATCGCCTTCGACCGCGATGATGTCGGCATCCTTGCCAGGCGCGATCGAGCCGATCGTTTCGAATCGCCCGAGCAAGGTGGCGGCATCGACGGTAGCCGATCGGATCGCCGCCGCCGGAGTCATGCCGGCATCGACCATCAGCGCGAATTCCTCGGCGTTGCGGCCGTGCGGGCTGACCCCGCTGTCGGTTCCGAAGGCGATCCTGACGCCCTCGCGGACGGCTCGGGCGAGGCTGAGCCGGGCGTTTCCGGCCGCTTCGCGCGCCTTGGCGAATTGCGCGGCCGTCAGCGCTCCGCGCTGGCCGTCGGCCAGGGCGGCCGCCGGCGCGAGCAGGGTCGGCACGTAATAAGCGCCGGTCTGACGATAGAGGCGGAAGGTCTCGTCGTTGGTGAAGGTTCCATGCTCGATCGAATCCACTCCGGCGCGAAGGGCGGCGTTGATTCCGTCGACGCCGTGGGCGTGGGCGGCGACCTTGCGCCCGAACAGGCGCGCGGTCTCGACGATCGCCCGCATCTCGTCGTCCATCATCTGCTTGCCTAGGCCCCCGGCGACATTGCTCAGAACGCCGCCGGTCGCGGTGATCTTGATCACCTCGGCGCCAAGCCCGATCTGCTCGCGCACCGCCCGGCGGCAGTCGTCTGCCCCGTTGCACAGATTGTTGGTCATCGCCCCCGCCGCGGCGTGCCGGTTGAGACCGTTGCGCCGGTCGGCATGGCCGCCGCTTCCGGATATTCCGGCCCCGGCCGCGACCACCGTCGGACCGGCGAAATCGCCGCTAGCGAGCGCGTCGCGAAGCGCGGTGATCAGCCGCGGCTCGGCGCCGAGGTCGCGGACCGTGGTGAATCCGGCGAGCAGGGTCTTTCGCGCGTTGAGCAGCGCGGTGAAGGCTTCGTCCTCATGGTCGCGCTGCGTTTCCTGCAGGCGCCGCTGCAGCCGGTCCTCGAGCCCCGACAAATGGACGTGCATGTCGATCAGCCCGGGCAGGACGGTCGATCCCCTGAGGTCGACGATCTCGGCGCCGGGGATATCGGCAAATCCGGCGCGCACCTCGGCGATCTTGCCGCCGCGGACGATGATGGTCGAATCGCGCATTGGCGGCCGGCCCGGCTCGGCGATGATGGTGCCGGCATGGATCACCGTTACCGGCTCGGCCGGCTGCGCGGCGGTCTGGGTCGCGGCCGGCGAGGCGAAGCAAAGCGCCGCGGCTGCGAGGAAGGCAAGTCTCTTCATGGATCGGCTCCGCTTCTTCACTAAGCAAAGCGGTTGCCAGTCGAGAAGGCAAGGTCAGAAATAATGGATGGTGTGAAGCATCAGCCCGACGAGGCCGCCGACCAGAGTGCCGTTGATCCGGATATATTGAAGATCGCGGCCGACGGCGGCTTCCAGCCGGGCGGTGACGGTGCGCGCGTCCCACCCGCGAACCGTTTCTGAAACCAGCTTGACGATCGAGCCGCCGTAGCTCGCCGCCAGTCCGGCGACCGCGCGCCTTGCGAACTGGTTGATGGCGCCGCGAATTCGCCGATCACTTTCGAGCGTCGCGCCCATCGAGCGAAGCACCTCGCCGAGCTTGCCGGCCATGGCCGCGTCGGGATCGCGAGCCGCCCGGACGACCGCCTCCCGGGCCCGTTCCCAAAGCGTGTCGAACCACAGCGCGACCGACGGATTGTCGAGCAGCGCATCCTTCATCCGCTCGACCTTGCCCCGCGTTTCCGGGTTGGTCTGCAAATCGTTGGCGAGCTTGGCGAGCTCTTCCTCGATCTTGATCCGTACCGGGTGAGCCGGATCGGTCGCCATTTCGACCGTGAGCTTGCGCAAGCCATCGACGATCGCGTCGGCCAGCTTCGCGTCGAGCCCGGCCAGCTTGAGCACCCAATTGGCTCGCTTGTGGACCATTTCCCGGATCATCGGCTCGTTCGATTCGAGCGTTCGCGCGGTCCAGCGGATCCCCGCCTCGAGCATCGGCACGTGGCGGTCTTCGTTGATCGCCGAGGCGAGCGCGTGCCCCAGCACGGGCGCGACCTCGATCTCGCGGATCCGGCTGGAGACGGCATTTTTGACGATCCCGCCCAGGCGCTCGTCGTCGAGGCCTTCGAATATGTCGGCGATCAAGCGCGAAGCGCCCTGGCGGATTCGGCTGCCTTCGCCTTCGGGCGTGCGAAGGAATCGGCCGACCGCTCCGGCGACGTCGATTCCCCGCATTCTCCGGGCGACGACCGAGGCGATGAGGAAATTTTCCTTGAGGAAGGAAGCGAGCGCCTCGCCGATCCGGTCCTTGTTCTTCGGGATGATCGCCGTGTGCGGGATCGGCAGGCCGAGCGGGTGACGGAACAGGGCGGTCACCGCGAACCAGTCGGCCAGAGCGCCGATCATCGCCGCCTCGGCAAAGGAATTGACGAACCCGACCCAGGGGTAGGCCTGCTCATATTCGTGGGTAACGAAATACAGGACGGCCATGGCGACCAGCAGGCCGGTCGCGACCGCCTTCATTCCCGCCGCTCCAGGCTGGACGGGATTGAACCGGCCTAAGCTACGCGCACTCATGCCGCCGCCATAGCTGGACGGCCGGGCGAAATCACTCCGCCGGTACGGCGGTCGGCTCTCTCGGCTGGTCCGGTTCACCGAGCAGCCGGGTGAATTTGCCGGCAATCCATTTCTCGATGTCGATCGCCAGCGAGAAGAAGGCCGGTATCAGCAGCAGGGTCAGGATGGTCGAGAAGATCAGGCCGCCGATCACGGTGATCCCCATCGGCGCGCGCCAGCTGCCGTCGCCGGTGAAGGCAAGCGCGATCGGCAGCATTCCGGCGGACATTGCGACGGTGGTCATGACGATTGGCTGGGCGCGCTTGTGCCCGGCCTCGTAGATCGCCTCGTTCTTCTCCATGCCATGGTCCATCATCTCGACCGCGAAGTCGATCAGCAGGATCGAGTTTTTGGCGACGATACCGAACAGCATCAGGATTCCGATCAGCACCGGCAACGAGACCGGATTGCTGGTCGCGAGCAAGGCGATGCCGGCGCCGAGCGGAGCGAGCAGGAGGGAGCCCATGTTGACGAACGGCGACAGGAAGCGACGATAGAGCAGCACCAGCACCGCGAACACCAGAAGCACGCCCGACAGGAGCGCGATGGCGAAATAATAGATCAGCTCCGCCTGCCATTTCTGATCGCCGAGACTGAGCTTCTGCACCCCTTGCGGAAGGTTCTGGATCGTCGGCAATTGATTGATCTTGGACCAGGCATCGCTTGCCACC
>DATLGC010000200.1:0-2314 GCA_035540655.1 Sphingomicrobium sp.
CCTCCCTCCCAGGGAGGGGCTGGGGGTGGGTTCGAGCGAAGCGAGGCTCCGAAAATGCTGGAAATGTAGGATTTCACGAGTCAGACGTCCGCTGTGTCGCAAGTCTCCTGCCGAGTCGTTCGTGGGTCAGCGTCGCTCATGCGATGCCGACGGTGGCCGTCAGTGCGAACTTTGCGAACATTCGCGCCTTGACTCCGATTGAGGCGAATCCTATCTGCGCCCCATCCCGATCCACCGGTAACCCGGCGGCGCATTCGTGCGCGCGTCGGTTTTTCGTTTGGCGGCGGGCTTAATAGCGACGAGATGGGGCACTTGCCCCGTGGAGCTAAAGAAGGATCAAGAATGGCACGTATCGCCGGCGTCAACATCCCGACCAACAAGCGCGTCGAAATCGCGCTCACCTACATCCACGGAATCGGCCGAACCAAGGCCCGCCAGATCACCGAGAAGCTCGGCATCACCCCGGAAAAGAGGGTGCAGGATCTGACCGACCAGGAAGTGCTTCACATCCGCGAGACCATCGACAGCGATCACAATGTCGAGGGCGATCTTCGCCGCGAGACTGCGATGAACATCAAGCGGCTGATGGACCTTGCCTGCTATCGCGGGCTTCGCCACCGCAAGGGCCTTCCGGTCCGCGGCCAGCGCACCCACACCAATGCGCGCACCCGCAAGGGCAAGGCCAAGCCGATCGCGGGGAAAAAGAAGTAAAGGCTGTCCGGGGGACAGCCGTCTTACTTCTTTTCAACCGCCCGCAGCACAACAGGATTGTAGGAAACAGATATGGCACGCGAACCGCAGCGAATTCGTCGTCGGGAGCGCAAGAACATCACCGCCGGCGTCGCGCATGTGAACGCCAGCTTCAACAACACCATGATCACCATCACCGATGCCCAGGGCAATGCGATTGCCTGGTCGAGCGCCGGGATGATGGGGTTCAAGGGCAGCCGCAAGTCGACTCCCTATGCCGCGCAGGTCGCGGCCGAGGATGCCGGCCGGAAGGCTGCCGAACATGGCGTCCGCACCCTCGAGGTCGAGGTCAAGGGTCCGGGCTCGGGCCGCGAAAGCGCGCTTCGGGCGCTCCAGGCGGTCGGTTTCACCATCACGTCGATCCGCGACGTGACGCCGATCCCGCATAACGGCGTTCGGCCGAGCAAGCGGCGCCGCGTCTGACGCCGCTTCGGCGGCAGGGTTGCCGCCGGGTTTTGGATTTATCGGCGGAAAACGCTCCGCCAAGGGCAGGGAAGACTATGGCCGTCAACGTAAAGAACTGGCAGGAACTGAAAAAGCCCAACGCTCTCGAGCGCAAGCCCGGGACCGACTCGCGTCGCCGGGCGGTGTTCGTCGCCGAGCCGCTCGAGCGTGGCTTCGGAATGACCCTCGGCAACTCGCTTCGCCGGGTATTGCTGTCGTCGCTCCAGGGCGCGGCGGTGACTTCGATCAAGATCGACGGCGTGCTCCACGAATTCTCGTCGCTGGCCGGCGTTCGCGAGGACGTCACCGACATCGTCCTCAACGTGAAGCAGCTGGCGCTTCGCATGGAAGGCGAGGGGCCCAAGCGGCTTCACCTGTCGGCCACCGGCCCGGCCGAAGTGACGGCTGGAATGATCGCCACCAGCGGCGACATCGAGGTGACCAACCCCGACCTCGTCATCTGCCACCTGGACGAGGGCGCGACTCTCAACATGGAGCTGACGGCCGACATCGGCAAAGGCTATCAGCCGGCCGCCGCCAACCGGCCGGCCGATGCGCCGATCGGCCTGATTCCGGTCGACGCGCTATATTCGCCGGTCCGCCAGGTCGCCTACAAGGTCGAGAACACCCGCGTCGGCCAGGAGCTCGACTACGACAAGCTGACGCTGACCATCGAGACCGACGGCACGGTCAGCCCGGAGGACGCGCTCGCTTATGCCGCCCGCATCCTCCAGGACCAGCTGCAACTGTTCGTGCATTTCGACGAGGCGGCGGTCCGCACCGCGGCGCCGGCGATGATGGGCGCGGCGCCCACGGCGATCGAGACTCAGGCCGACACCAACCAGCTCAACCGCTACCTGTTGAAGAAGGTCGACGAGCTCGAGCTGTCGGTGCGCAGCGCCAATTGCCTGAAGAACGACAATATCATCTACATCGGCGACCTCGTCCAGAAGACCGAGGCGGAGATGCTCCGCACTCCCAACTTCGGCCGCAAGTCATTGAACGAGATCAAGGAAGTGCTCGCCTCGATGGGCCTTCGCCTCGGCATGGACATCCCCGGCTGGCCGCCCGAGAACATCGAGGAAATGGCCAAGAAGCTCGAGCAGGAAATGCTCGGCTA
>DATLGC010000201.1:0-11247 GCA_035540655.1 Sphingomicrobium sp.
ACCTCGGCCCCGTCCTCCGGCCGGAAGGCGAGCGCCTGGGCGTTGCCGCGCCAGATCACCGCGTCGATGCACGCTGCCTCGTCCTTCATGGTGAAATAGCAATGGCCCGAGGCGTGGCGCTTGAAGCCGGAAATCTCGCCGCGCACGCGAACCCTCCCGAACGCCCCCTCGATCAGCCGTTTGACCGACCCGGCGAGCTCGCCGACCGTCAGCGGCGGCGAGTTGTCGCCCGGCGGAGTGTCCGCTAGCAGGCCCATGCTCGGCTCGTCGGGGAGATTCATGAACGTCCTGCTCTTAGGTTCCGGTGGCCGCGAGGATGCGCTCGCCTGGCGCCTGAGGCAATCGCCAAGCTGCGGCGAATTGATCGCCGCGCCCGGAAATCCGGGAATCGCCCGCTGGGCGGAGTGCGTGGCCATCGACCCGTGTGACGGCGCGGCGGTCGTCGCGCTGGCCGGCGAGCGAAGAATCGACCTCGTCGTGATCGGGCCGGAAGCGCCCCTGGTCGCGGGAGTCGCCGACGCCTTGCGCGAGTCCGGCTTCGCCGTCTTCGGCCCGAATGCGGCGGCTGCCCGGCTCGAGGGGTCGAAGGGCTTCACCAAGGATCTGTGCCGCGATCACGGCATCCCGACCGCCCGCTACGTCCGGGTCGACACCCAAGCGGACGCTCGTGCCGCCCTCGGCGAATTCGGCGCGCCGGTGGTGATCAAGGCCGACGGTCTCGCCGCCGGCAAGGGCGTCACCGTGGCGATGAGCCGGGACGAAGCCGAGCGCGCGATCGCCGATGCCGGCGACGGGCCGATGGTCATCGAGGAGTTTCTCGAGGGCGAGGAGGCGAGCCTGTTCGCTTTGGTCGACGGCGAGACCGCTGTGTCCCTGGCCTCGGCCCAGGACCACAAGCGCGTCGGCGAGGGCGATACCGGCCCGAACACCGGCGGCATGGGCGCCTACAGCCCGGCGCCGGTGCTGAGCGAAGAGCTCGAGGCCCGGGCGATGGACGAGATCATCCGCCCGACCGCCCGCGCGATGGCGGCGGCCGGGACTCCGTTCTCCGGAGTGCTCTACGCCGGGCTGATGCTGACCGGGGAGGGCCCCAAGCTGATCGAATATAATGTCCGCTTCGGCGATCCCGAATGCGAGGCGATCATGCCGCTGATCGAGGGAGATTTCGCCGAGCTCCTGCTCGCCGTCGCCGCCGGCCGGCTCGGCGACATCGAGCCGCCGCGCCTGGCCGACAAGCATGCGATGACGGTGGTGGTCGCGGCGCGCGGCTATCCGGGCACGCCGGCCGGCGGCGGAGCGATCCGGGCGATCGAGGCAGCCGAGCAGGTCGAGGGCGTGACCGTTTTCCATGCCGGCACCGCGCTTGGCGATCAGGGGCTGGTGGCCAAGGGCGGCCGGGTGCTGGCGGTGACCGCGTGCGGCGAAACCCTGGTCCAGGCGCGCGCCCGGGCCTATCGCGCAATCGACCAGGTGGATTTCGCAGACGGCTTCCACCGTCGCGACATCGGCTGGCGGGAATTCGAGCGGGCCCGGCCCGAGCTGGAGGGGCAAGGGCAATGATCCTGGTCTGGCATTATTACTGGCCTGTCGTGGCCGTCGGCTTTCTCGCCGGCCTGGTCGCCTGCTGGGTCGCGCTCCAGGGCAAGACCGCTCACATCAACGTGGATGATGCCCGCAGCCCGCCGCGACACCCGCTTCGCAAGAGGCTGACGATATTCGCCGTTGGAGCATTTGCCGCGATTATCGCCGCAGCGCTGTGGCACGGACCGGTCGGAGCCGGCAGCCGGCTGACCGCCTTTGTCGAAGCCGATGCCCGAGCCGAGCTCGATCGGCTTGAAATGACTGCCGTTGAGGCCCTGGCGGAGCGCGCGCCCCTGAAGCGCAGCCTGGTGCTGAGCGGCCCGGCCGACGAATTCCAGCGGCGGGAGATCCGCCGATTGATGGCGCAAACGCCCGGGATCGTCCGCGCCCGCTGGGCCGACGAGGGCGGCGGTTATCGGCTGCCATTGCTGGCCGAGGCGGCGCTGGCCGCGCTGCTGGGCTTTCCCGTGGGCGCGCTGTTGGCCTATCTGATCATCTATCGCCGCCGCGAAAACGCCACCTGGAGTTGGGGATGAATCAAATCTTGACCGATTATTGGCCGTTAATCCTGATCGCCGCCGCGATCCTTCTGATCGCCCTCTTCCTGATGCTCCGGCCACGCCAGAAGGTGCGCCTAAGCGATCAGACTCCAAAACGCCCGCACATGCCCTCAAAGCACGAGCCGCGCGAGGGAACCGGGATCGTCGGAACGGCGGCGGCGGCGACCAGCGACGTCACCGGCGAAGTCATCGATGCGCGGGTTCACGATCATCTGTCGGGCGATGTTCCGGCCGACGATCTGGAGCGGCTGAAGGGAGTCGGTCCGAAATTCGCCCAGCTCCTCCACGCCCAGGGCATCATGCGGTTCGAGCAGATCGCCCGGCTGTCGCCCGCCGAGATCGACCGGCTCGACAATGTCCTTGGTCCCTTCCGCGGCCGGATCGCACGCGACCGGATCGTCGAACAAGCGGAATATCTGGCCCGCGACGACATCGACGGCTTCGAGCAAAGGTTCGGCAAGATCTGAGCCGTCAGCTGGCGGTTTGCGGGTCCGTTTCCTGCAGTCGCCCTTCCGGCGCGCAAGCGATCAACTTGTCGATCTTTCGCCCGTCCATGTCGACGATCTCGAACGACCAGCCGGCATAGCCGAACCGTTCGCCGGTTTCGGGCAGATGCTTGAGGACCGACAGAGCGAAGCCGGCGACCGTCGAATAGTCGCGATCGGCCGGCATGGTCATCCCGAGCCGGTCGGCGAGCACGTCGGCGCTGGCGGCGCCCGAGACAAGCCAGCTGCCGTCGCCGCGCTCGACCACCGGCGGCTCCTCGCCTTCGTCGATGTCGTGGGCGAACGCGCCGGCCAGCGCGGCGAGAAGGCTGCCCGGAGTGACGATCCCGTCGAGATGGCCATATTCGTCATGGACCAGCGCCAAAGGCACGTCGGCCGAACGAAGCACGGCGAGGGCATCCATCGCGTCCATCAGGTCAGGGATGACCGGCGCCTTGCGCGCCAGTTGCCGAAGGTCGATCGATCGGCCGTCGAGCAGCGCCACGGCCAGGTCGCGCGACTGGATGACCCCGACGATATCGTCGACCGTGCCCTTGGCGACCGGCAGCCGGCTGTGGGGACTGGCGCGAAGCGCATCGCGAAGCTCTTCGGGCGAAGCGTCGATGTCGATCCAGTCGACCTCGGTACGGGGAGTCATCACTTCGCGCACTGGCCGGTCGGCGAGACGGACAATGCCGGAGATGATCGCCCGCTCGCTTTCCTCGAGCACGCCGGCGGTCTGCGCCTCGGCAACCACCAGATGGAGCTCCTCGGCGGTGACCTTCGATTCGGACTCGCGCTTGAGGCCGAGAATGCGGAAGATGAGCGCGCTCGTCATGTCGAGCAGCCAGACGAACGGGGCCGTTAGCCGCGACATCCACCGCATCGGCCGTGACACCACCACCGAGATCGATTCCGGCGAGCGAAGCGCGAACTGCTTGGGGACAAGCTCGCCGACGACCAGCGAGAGATAAGTGACCGTGACAATCACCAGACCGAAGCCGACGCTTCGCGCGATCCCCGGATCGAGGCCGAGCAGCTGCAACCGCTGACCGACCGGGGCGCCGAGGCTCGCGCCCGAATAGGCTCCGGCGAGTATGCCAATCAGCGTGATCCCGATCTGCACCGTCGACAGGAAGCGCCCGGGCTGGGCGATCAGCTCGAGCGCGCATTGCGCGCCGCCGCTGCCGCTCCTGGCGAGCGCCCGAAGCCGCGCTTCACGCGACGAGACGATCGCCAGCTCGCTCATGGCAAGCATGCCGTTAAGCCCGATCAGGCACAGGATCAGCACCACGTCGAGCCAGGGGAACGGGAGGAGGGGTTCGCTCATTGCGTCGGGCGATACTTAAACGGGCTGTCGCAGTTCACAAGCGGCGGCTGCCGTTCACATTCGGTTCACGTGCGGAACAATCCCAATTACTGCCGGTTACCACAGCTGCGCGAGCTACATCATCGGAGAATGTTCAAATGCGTTACTTCAGAAGCCTCTCGGCGGTTGCCATCAGCACTGCGATCGTCACGACGGCGGCCTGCACGACCAACCCGGAAACGGGTCAGCGCGAGATTTCCCGAACCGCGGTCGGAGCGGTTTTGGGCGGCCTTGGCGGCTATGTGCTCGGCGATGTGATCGGCGGGCGCAACGACCGCGCCGAGCGGATCATCGGCGCCGGAATCGGAGCGGTGGCCGGCGGCGCGATCGGCGCCTACATGGACCGGCAGGAAGCCGAGCTTCGCCGCCAGACCGCCGGCACCGGAGTCGACGTGATTCGCCATGGCGACGACCTGCTGCTGCGAATGCCGTCCGGAATCACCTTCGATTTCGACCGGGCCGACATCAAGCCGCAATTCCGGACGACCCTCGACGAGGTCGCGGCGACCCTTCGCACCTACAACCAGACCTATATCGACGTGCTCGGCCATACCGACACGACGGGCACCCACGAATATAACCAGCGGCTGTCGGAGCGAAGGGCGCAGTCGGTCGCCGATTATCTCGTGGCCCGCGGAGTGACCCCGGCGCGGGTCGCCACTCGCGGCTTCGGCAAGACCCAGCCGATCTACCTGCCCGACGACACGGAGGCGAAGCGCGCGGCCAACCGCCGGGTCGAGATCAAGGTCGTCCCGGTGCGCGAAGGCGACGTCCGCGGCTATTGATCAGCGGCGATCCTGAAAGAAGCGGCGGAGCAGCTCCGCCGCTTCTTCTTCGCCGATCCCGGAGAGAACGTCCGGGCGATGATGGCAGGTCGGCTGGCTGAAGACACGCGCCCCGTGAAGCACCCCGCCGCCTTTCGGGTCCTCGGCGGCGAAGCGCAGCGACTGGATCCTGGCGAGGGCAATGGCGCCGGCGCACATCGCGCATGGCTCCAGCGTAACCCACAAGTCGCAGTCGTCGAGGCGGGAGGTGCCAAGCGCCTCTCCGGCGGCTCGAATCGCGACCATTTCGGCATGGGCCGTCGGGTCGGTCGAGCCGCGCATGGCATTGCGCGAGCGTGAGACGATCTCCTCACCGCGCGTGATCACCGCGCCGACCGGAACTTCGCCAGCTTCGGCCGCCTCGGCGGCAAGATCGAGCGCCAGGCGCATCGGCAATGGCAGCGGAAACCCCATCGGCAACGCGCTAGCGGCCGTGGCGGGCGATGTCAGCTAGGGCGTGACGGTTTCGGCCGCGGCATTGTCGGATTCGCGCCGGCGGACCTCGACGGTCGGAACCTGGACGGTGGCGCTTCCTGGCTCGACCCGGACCCGCGGGACGACGACATTGGCTTCGCGGGTGCCGACCGCGACCGACCCGGTTTCGATGTCGAACGCCGGCGACTGGCCGCCGCGGACGGCGACGCCATTGTCGCCGGTTGCAACGGCGGGCGCTCGAGCCCCGCGGGTCTGGGTGATGTCGACGAGGCCGGACGCAATCGCGACGATGATCGCCACCACGGCTAGAATGAGGACGAGAAGGATGGCGCGCACCGGCTTTCTCCCTGAACAATCTGAGAGTGGGAAACGTAGTTGCGCCTCCCGGTTTCCTCGTCAATGGTTGACTGGAATGGGGGGAGAAGCTAACGGGCGGCGCTCTCCGGGCCTGATGAGGCTCGTCCAGAAACTTGGGAATTCAACCATGTCGCGCGTTTGCGAGCTGACCGGCAAGGGCCGGCAGGTGGGAAACAACGTTTCCCACGCCAACAACAAGACCAAGCGGACCTTTCTGCCGAACCTGCAGAACGTGACGCTTTTGTCCGATTCGCTGTCGCGCAGCGTCAAGCTTCGGGTTTCGACCCACGGCCTGCGCTCGGTCGAGCATGTCGGCGGCCTCGACAATTGGCTCTTGAAGACCAGCGACGACAAATTGTCGACCAAGGCGCGCCGGTTGAAGCGCGAGATCGCCAAGGCGCAGGGCGAGGAGACCGCCGCCTGACCCGGCCTCGCCGGGTTCAACGCATATCGAGAGCGACCAGCAGCGTCCGGAACGGGCGCTGATCGTCGTCGTCGGTGGCCAGCCACGGCCGAAGCACGCCGCCAGGGCGTTCATACGCCGCAAGCCCATCGACATCGTCGAAGCGGCCGACCGCGAGCCGACTCGGCGGCGGCCTTCCGTCCGCCACCCGCCACGTCCGCCGATTGCCGAAACCGATACAACGGCCTGTGGGATCCGAAGCAGTGAAATGATGGCGATAGCTGAACGAACGCTGCATTGGCGGTTCAGCCTTCATTGCCCCCGAATCAGGCATAAGCTGTTCTCGTGACAGGGTTTTCCCCTTTCCCTGTCGCCAGGCCGAAAGGCCGACTTTACCCTCGCGTCGCGTAACGAGGGGGGCCCGGTGCCAGCAATGGCGCCGGGCCCATTTTTTTCCGGCGGCGATCCTTCTCATCCATATCCAGGATGGTCCGCGACCGAGTGCCCCTCGCGGCGAGCTCGGTGGCATTGCCTGTTCAAGCTCGCATCCTTATGAGGGGCCTATGCATCGCTTTTTCCTGCGGTTTCTGGCGCTTCTCGCGCTTGCGCTGATGCCGGCCGGAATGGTGGCGTCGCCCGCCGCGGGCCACGTAACTCCGGCCGCCGAGGCCGGCCCTTGCGAGGGTCACGGCAAGCAGTCGGAAGACCCCGCCGCATCCCAGGCGCATTGCGCCACCTGCGGCGCCCTGCCCGCGTTCGAAACGCCCTGTCCCGAAGCTGGGCTGATTCCGCAGGCGCCGCGCTCGCTGGCAAGCATGGATCCGATTTTGGACCTCGAGCCGGAAACCGCCACACCGCCGCCAAAGCCCTCCTGAGTTCGCAAAATCAATTATCAATCGAACTCACGGAGCCATTCAATGACCAGTCTTCTCGCAGCGGTGGCATTTGCCGCGGCCCAGTCGGCCCCGGCGGCCCCTGTCGACCATTCGCAGCACACGGCGGCACAGCACGCCCAGCACATGCAGCAGCAGCAGCATCAACGCGGCGATCACGAATGCTGCAAGCAAGTCGACGGCAAGATGGTGTGCACCATGATGAAGGGCCACGGCGCCCAGCATCACGGGCATGGCGGTCACGGCGACCACCAGGGCCATCAGGGCCACGCCCACTAATCGGACGGGCGCCGTCCGAGCGGCGGCGCCCCTCTATTTCCGGAACCTCAAACCGGCCCCTTGCAGGGCGCGAGGAACCAATGAACAGGATTTCATTCAATCGCCGCGGCTTCCTTGCGGCGAGTGCGGCCGCGGCTGCCGCTGCCGGCCTTCGCCCGGCCTGGGCAAAGTCGGTCAGCCACGGGCTGGCGGCGAAGGGCTTTGGAACCCTGTCGGGCAGCGACCTGTCGCTCGAGATCGCCCACAAGGATTTCGTCGTGAACGGCCGCAAAGGCCATGCGATGGCGATCAACGGAACGATCCCGGCGCCTTTGCTGAGGCTTCGCGAAGGCGACAATTTTCGACTGACCGTCCACAATCATCTGGACGAGGACACGTCGATTCACTGGCACGGCCTGCTCGTCCCGTTCGAGATGGACGGAGTGCCGGGCGTCAGCTTCCCCGGAATCCGGGCGCACTCGACCTTCGTCTATGAATTCCCGCTCAGGCAGGCGGGGACCTATTGGTACCACAGCCATACCGGGCTGCAGGAACAGCTCGGCCATTACGGTCCGATGATCATCGACCCGGCGGGCCCGGACCCGGTCGCCTATGACCGCGAGCATGTCATCCTGCTGTCCGACTGGAGCTTCATGCACCCGCACATGATCTTCATGCGGCTGAAGCAGGAAGGCGACTTCTTCAACCGGCAGAAGCTCACCTTGATGGACAGGCTGACCGGCTGGAACCGTCTGACTCCGGAAGAACGGGAGATGTTCAACCGGACGCGGATGGATCCCACCGACATCTCGGATGTCACTGCAGCGGCTTTCGAGTTCCTGATCAATGGTCATAGTCCTAACGAAAACTGGACCGGATTATTCCGTCCCGGTGAGCGCGTTCGGTTGCGGATCATCAACGCTGCGGCGCAGACCACTTTCAACATCCGCGTTCCCGGACTGCCAATGACAGTTGTCGCCGCTGACGGCATCGATGTCCGACCCGTGGACACCGATGAATTCCAGATCGGCAATGCCGAGACCTATGACGTGATCGTCACGCCGGACGACCGAGCCTACAGCTTTGTTGCCGAGACCATCGACCGCTCAGGGATGGGGGTCGCGACACTGGCTCCGCGTCTTGGCATGCGAGCAGCTGTTCCGCCGCTTCGCGAGCGGCCACTCCTAGGCATGAAAGACATGGGAATGGATCATTCAATTGGTCATGGCGCGGGTGCCCATGGCGCGCATGGCGGCATGGATCATTCGGTGCATGGCCACGGTGCCGCAGATCCAGCTGATCACGCTGCGCACGGCAGCAATCCTGCCGTGCCGGTGGATCATTCGAACATGAACATGCGTGACAAGTCGAAGGTCGACTTTCCTGTTGGCGTCGGCGTCGACATGATCGCTCCGATGCCGATAGACCGGGTTGGTGACCCTGGGGTGGGGCTCGATGACGTCGGTCACCGCGTCTTGAACTATCGCGACCTCGCTTCGCTAAGGTCCAATACCGATCTTCGGCCGCCCACCAGGACGATCGAGGTCCATCTGACGGGCAACATGGAACGCTTCATGTGGTCGATGGACGGACAGAAGTTATCCGAGGCGCCTGAGCCGTACCGACTGGCCCGGAACGAGCGGGTGCGCATGCGGATCATCAACCACACTATGATGACCCATCCGATGCACATCCACGGTCACTTTTGGGAACTGGTCAACGGCCACGGCTCGCACCAGCCGCTCAAGCATACGGTGCGAGTTCTCCCAGGCGGGTTTGTCGACCTGGATATGACCGCCGACGCTCCCGGCGACTGGGCTTTCCACTGCCACCTTCTCTATCACATGCATGCTGGAATGATGCGCGTGGTAACCGTGCGTCCGCTCGATGGAGAGGCGGCATGAACCGTCTCGCTATCCTGCTCAGCGCTTCGGCGTTCGCCAGCCCGGCGATCGCGCAGCACCAAGGGCACGCCGGCTCACCAGCTCCTGCGAACACTAATGTGTGCACGCCTGAGCATGCGGCAATGGGACATTGTACCCCCCCGGACCCGCCAGCCGCGGCGCAACAACAACAGCCCGTTTGCACGCCGGAACATGCGGCTATGGGCCATTGCGTGCTTCCGGCATCCCCGCAGCCCAGCCGGCAGGGCACCGACCCTCATGCGGGGCATGGACCCGCCCAGCCGGCCAGGGACCAACAGGAGCCAGTTTGCACGCCTGAACACGCGGCAATGGGGCATTGCATTCTTACCGAACCTCGGCAGCAACAGACGGATGACCCGCATGCCGGCCATGACCTGAGACATACGGCTGATACTCCGCCGGTCGGTCCACCCCCGCCCGAAGCCTTCAGCGGTCCGGTGCATGCAGCAGACACTCTTTTCGGGGACGCCGTAATGGCGCGGTCCCGCCGCGAGATGTATCGGATGCACGGGGCAGTTCCTGCCTACCGTATTCTGTTCGACCGGCTCGAGACGAGGATTCAAAAGGGCCGCAACGGCTACGCGCTCGATGCAGAAGCTTGGTACGGGGGCGACATTGATAAGCTCTGGCTCAAGGCGGAATCGCACGGAAAGCTAGGCGAGCGGTTCGAAGGTGCCGAGTTGCAGGCATTATGGAGCCACGCGATCAGTCCCTTCTTCGATTTGCAAACAGGCGTTCGTTACGATGCAGTGCGGGGGCCCAACCGCGCGCATTTCGTGCTCGGAATACAGGGACTGGCGCCCTATTGGATCGAAATCGATGCTGCGGCCTTCCTTTCGGACAGGGGCGATGTCACTGCTCGTTTCGAAGCCGAGCATGATATGCTCATTACACAACGGCTGATCCTTCAGCCGCGCGGTGAACTTCATTTCGCACTCCAGGATATACCTCGGCAGCTAGTAGGTGGTGGACTCTCGGAAGCCTCGCTCGGGGCAAGGCTCAGATATCAAGTGACCCCGCTGTTCGCGCCCTACGTGGGCGCCGAATACGAGCGGGCCTTTGGTAACACTCGACGGTACCGCCGCCTAGCCGATGAACACTTTGGTGGGTTCAGGTTGGTCGCGGGGGTGAAGACGTGGTTCTGACCCTCGTCTCTCGCGGTGTCGGGCCGGTGCGAAGACTGCTTGCAGCCTTGGCGACCCTTGCGCTTCTCGTTTTGGCAATAAGCTTGACGGCGCCTGCAATAGCGCACGAAGAGCATCGAATTCAGCGGCAGGCTGTACAGAGCGAGGGGTCGCCTTCGCGATCTGCAGCCCACGAAATACATGCCAGCATGGGAGAAGCCATGAGTCATGGGCGGTCCCGGGCGGATATGAGCTTGAGCGACCGATTCCTCGATTGGCTCGGCCGTTTCCATCCTATCATCGTTCATTTTCCAATCGCTTTTTTCCCGGCCGCCCTGTTCACTGCCGTGGTGGGAAGAAAACGGCCTTCTTTCGGTGCGCCGGTTCAATTCCTGGTGGTCGGTGGGGGAATCCTGGCCCCCATCTCGGCGCTGCTGGGGTGGCTGAACGGCGGCTGGACGCTAGCCGATTCCGATCCTTTGATGTTCGTGCATCGCTGGCTCGGTACGACCATCGGTGTCGGCGGCTTGCTCTTAGCCATCTGGGCCTGGCGAAGGCCATCGGAAGACCGCAGCAATGGGATGATCGCAGCCTTGACCGTGATGACGATCGCGATGGTTATTCAGGGATGGTATGGCGGTGCGTTGGTGCACGGAGCAGAACACTTGCACTGGTGATGAGCAGGAATGCTCCCCCCTGGCAGACGCGAACTCGACGTCCCAATTAATCGAAGTGGAGAGACCTATGACCAGATTTGCCATGTTGGCGTTAACTGCCCTTCTCGCAGCCTGTGCAACTGAAGTCGAAAACGACACAGCGGCCGAAACCAATCAGGTTGACAATCTGTTCGTCGAAAATCTGATCATCACTGACGCCGAAGTTGCAGGCGCCACGGAAGCCGAGTCTCAGCCCGCCGCTCAGGCGGCCCCGGCGCCGGGAACTCCAGCTGCGCGGGCAACTCCGGCGCAGCCGAAAGAGCCGGCTGCGCCCAGACCTGCCCCCGCAGCGGAGCCGAAGGCCCCGGCAAAGACAG
>DATLGC010000202.1:0-9505 GCA_035540655.1 Sphingomicrobium sp.
ATGAAGCTGAACAGCCAGGAGAGGAAGTCCGCCGGACCCTCCATCCCGAAGGCCACGGGGTTCATATAGGCCGAGAAGGGCATCGAGAAAGCGACGATATTCATCGCCAGGATGCCCATCACGGCGATGCCGCGGACGATGTCGAGCGTGACCACGCGCGGCGGCCCGGATGTAACTGCGGTCATGGATCGATCCCCCTCGTAGGGGGTCCATAACGATAATTCGCGCCTAACGGAATCCCAGCCGCGGATCAGGTCTCGGCGTGTTCGGACTGCAGCTGGATGTAGTTCTGAAGGCCCATCTGCCTAATCATCTCGAACTGCGTTTCGAGGAAGTCGACATGGCCTTCCTCGTCGCGGAGGACCTCGGCGAACAGGTCGCGGCTGACATAGTCGTGGACCTTTTCGCAATAAGCGACGCCGTTGCGGTACATCTCCACCGCCTCATGCTCGGCCTGCAGGTCGGCCTTGAGGATTTCCTCGACCGTCTCGCCGATGCGCAGCGGGTTCAGCGCCTGGAAGTTCGGAAGGCCGTCGAGGAAAAGGATCCGTTCGGAGAATCGGTCGGCGTGCTTCATTTCGTCGATCGATTCGTGCCGTTCCATCGCGGCGAGCTTCTTGACACCCCAATTGTCGAGGATCCGATAGTGGAGCCAATATTGGTTGATTGCCGTCAACTCGGCCCTGAGCGCTTCGTTGAGCAGCTCGATGACCTTGGGGTTGCCCTTCATGCCGTCCTCCTGTCGCCGTGGCCCTTAACGCACGAGGCGGCCATGGGGAAGCAAAAAATGGCGGATTTCTGCGAAAAAAGTTGCGACTGACAATCAGTCGCAGAAGGGCCTAAGCGGCCGCCTTTGGGACAATGCGAATCATTCGCCGGCGTTCGTCGGTGATGACCTCCGCGGCATGGTCGAGGCAGCCACCGCATTCGGGTTCGAAGCCGAGGCGGGCGTAGGCGCTTTCCGGGCAAAGCGCGCCAGCGCGGGCGGCCTCGCGAATATCGCCTTCGCGGATGCGGTTGCAGCTGCACACGATCATGCACGTGTTGTACCGCTATTGCGAAACATTCGCAACAAGAAACGACCGACTAAGCGAGCGCTGCGTCGGCGCCCATCAGCCTGGGAAAGAAGTCCTCGTGCGCGGCACGGAGGTCGGCGAGGGAAACAGCGAAGCCCGGGCCCAAAAGCGAGGTTCCACCGGTCACTCCAATTCGAAGCATCGCCACCGGGACTTCTTTCAAGCTGTCATAATAGCCTTGCGGAGCTGTTACCACGTACCGGCCCTGATCTTCGCCAAAGGCCGATGCGGCATCATCGAGACAATCCAGGCGCGCGCCGATGCCTCTCGCGAGCGCCATTTCGGCGAGTGTGACGAGCAAGCCCCCGTCAGCGATGTCATGGACCGCGCTAAATTCCCCGCGGCGAATTTCGTCGCGAACGAATTCGCCGGTGCGGCGCTCGATGGCTAGATCTATCGGCGGGGGCTGGCCGGCCGACCCGCCGCCGACCTCGCGCAGCCACAGCGACTGGCCGAGCTGGCTGCCTTCACCGCCGATCAGAATGACGTCCTGTCCTTCGGCCTTGAACGCAATGGTCGCGCTCTTTTCCCAATCATCGAGCAGCCCGACGCCGCCGATCGCCGGCGTGGGAAGGATTGCCTGGCTCGACCCGTCGTCGGCCTTGGTCTCGTTGTAGAGCGAGACGTTGCCGCTCACGACCGGGAAGTCGAGCGCTCGGCAGGCCTCGGCCATGCCTTCGATGCAGCCGACCATCTGGGCCATGATCTCGGGCCGCTGCGGGTTGCCGAAGTTGAGGCAGTTGGTGATCGCCAGCGGCCTCGCGCCGACCGCGCAGAGGTTGCGATAGGCCTCGGCGACGGCCTGCTTGCCGCCCTCGTACGGGTCGGCGTAGCAGTAGCGCGGAGTGACGTCGGTGGTGATCGCAAGCGCCTTGCGGCTGCCGTGGACCCGAACCACCGCGGCATCGCCGCCCGGCCGCTGCACCGTATTCGCCCCGACCGACTGGTCATATTGCTCCCAGATCCAGCGGCGGCTGGCGAGGTTGGGCGAGCCCATCAGCTTGAGCAGATCGGCGGCGATGTCGGACGATTCCGGAACTTCGTCGAGCGGCTTGACCTGCGCCCACGCCTTATACTCGTCGCGGCTCAAATAGGGCCGCTCGTAGCAGGGCGCGTCGTCGGCGAGCGGGCCGAGCGGGATGTCGCAGACCCGCTCGCCGTTCCAGTCGAGCTGCATTCGGCCGGTGTCGGTGACCTCGCCGATCACCGCGAAGTCGAGCTCCCATTTGCGGAAGATCGCCTCCGCCTCGGCCTCGCGGCCGGGCTTCAGGACCATCAGCATCCGCTCCTGGCTTTCCGACAGCATCATCTCGTAGGGCGTCATGCCGTCCTCGCGGCATGGCACTTGGTTCATGTCGAGCCGGATTCCGACGCCGCCCTTGCTCGCCATCTCGACCGACGAGGAGGTGAGGCCGGCGGCGCCCATGTCCTGGATGGCGACGATCGCGTCCGACGCCATCAGCTCGAGGCAAGCTTCGATCAGCAGCTTCTCGGTGAACGGGTCGCCGACCTGGACGGTGGGGCGCTTCTCCTCGCTGTCCTCGGAAAAGTCGGTGCTCGCCATGGTTGCGCCGTGGATTCCGTCGCGGCCGGTCTTGGAGCCGACATAGACCACCGGATTGCCGACTCCGGCGGCGGCCGAGTAGAAGATCTTGTCGGTCCTGGCGACGCCGACCGTCATCGCGTTGACGAGGATGTTGCCATTGTAGCTTTCGTCGAAATTGACCTCGCCGCCGACGGTGGGAACGCCGACGCAATTGCCGTAGCCGCCGATACCGTGGACGACGCCGGCGACCAGGTGGCGGGTCTTGGGATGGTCAGGCGAGCCGAAGCGGAGCGCGTTCATGTTGGCGATCGGCCGGGCGCCCATGGTGAAGACATCGCGCAAGATGCCGCCGACGCCTGTGGCCGCCCCCTGATAGGGCTCGATGTAGGACGGGTGGTTGTGGCTCTCCATCTTGAAGATGGCGGCGTCGCCGTCGCCGATGTCGATCACCCCGGCATTCTCGCCCGGCCCCTGGATTACCCAGGGCGCCTGCGTCGGCAGCTTCTTCAGATGCGCGCGCGAGCTCTTGTAGCTGCAATGCTCGGACCACATGACCGAGAAGATGCCGAGCTCGACCAGGTTCGGCTCGCGTCCGAGCGCTTTGACGATCCGGCTATATTCTTCTTCGCTGAGTCCATGCTCGGCGACCATTTCGGGAGTGACTGAGGAAGCTTCAAGGACGTCCATGGCCCAGCGCATTAGCGGCACGATTCGCCTTTGTCGAAGCGGCGCAGGAGGTGTATATCTGTTCCTCTTTCGTTCCAATTAGAGGAGGAGCAGAGAATGAGCGTAAGCCCAATTCCGCAAGGCTATCACAGCGTTACGCCCTATCTCGTCGTCGACGGAGCCGAGGCTGCGATTCGCTTTTATGAGCAGGCGTTCGGCGCGAAGGAGAAGCTTCGCCTGCCGATGGGCGACAAGCTGGGCCATGCCGAAATCCAGATCGGCGACAGCATGGTCATGCTTGCCGACGAATTCCCGGAGATGGATCACAAGGGGCCCAAGAGTCGCGGCGGTCCGACGTCGAGCATCCTTCTCTACGTTGAAGATGTCGACAGCGCTTTCCGTCAGGCGCTCGATGCCGGCGCGACGGAAGAAAGGGCTGTCGAAGACCAGTTCTGGGGCGACCGAATGGGCACTCTTCGCGATCCGTTCGGCCACCGCTGGTCGCTTGCCACCGCCAAGGAAGAAGTCGCGCCGGACGAGCTGCAGCGGCGGATGGAAGCAATGATGGCCGAAGGCCAGGCGGCTTAGCCCGGCCTTACATCAGCGGCGGCAGGTCTGGCCGTTCACGGTGATCGACTGAGCATCGGCCGATCCGGACAGGGTTCGGCCTTCGGCGGTGTAATTGCCGTCCTCGCCCCTGGTGACCGTGGTCCCGATTTCGTTGCGATCGTTCTTCAGGCGGGCGGTGTCATTGCTGAGCCAGTCGACATAGACCAGGCTGTTGTCCCTGCAGCGGTAGACGCGGCTGGCCTGGATGGCCGGAGGCAATTCGACGGGCCCGGCATTGGCGAGGGCGTCGGCCATCGGGTCACGGCCGCCAGGCTCGGTGATGATGGTTTGGTCTTCCCGGTTGCAGCCGGCTAACGCCGCGGCGGCAAGGAGTGCGAGCAAAGTGGTGCGAGTCATGATCGGCGCCTTTCTCGCGCCGAACCCGCCTCGTCAAGCGGCAACGCTTGCATTGTGTCGAACCGGGCCATAGCTTCGTCGATGCAATGGTCGATCGCGGCGGTACCAGCGCCCAGCGCATCCGGATCGGACTGACCGGGCTCGCCTTCGCCTTCCTGCTCGTTCTGCTCGGCTCGGTCATCAGCCGCTCGACGAGGGACGAGCCTGGCGCGACCGCCGCCCCCCAGACCCGAGACTCCGAGCCTAACGAGCCGCTTGCCCAGCTGGGGGTTGCGCCTGGCTCCGGGACCGCCACCAACAACAGCAGCAACAGCGCCCGTCCGTGAGCAACAGCGGCGGCCGCCGCCGTCGCGGGCTCCGCGCCGGAGTGATCGCCGCCATTGCCGCGGCCATAGCAGCGGCGGCCGCGGTCGCTTTGTCCGACAAAATATCCGGTTCGCCCACCCGGCCCGCGCCGTCGGATGAAGCGCGCCCGACCCTGATGCTATTGACCAGCCTGCCGATCGTCTTCGGTGAGCAGTTCAGCCTCGATCAGCTGGGATCCCCGGCGCTCAAGGCGCTCGAGCAACGCTTTCGAGTTGTACCGATATCACTTGCGGATGCGGCGAACCTTGGCGACGGGCGCCTGTTGCTGATGGCCCACCCGCTTGCCCAGCCGGCTGAAGCACTGGTCGAGCTCGATGAATGGGTGCGGTCCGGCGGCCGGCTCCTGTTGCTCGCCGACCCGGCGCTCGACTGGCACAGCGACCGGCCGCTCGGCGACCGTCACCGGCCTCCGCCGATGTTCGCCGACACCGGCCTACTGCGCCACTGGGGCGTCGTTCTGGAAGCGCCCGAAGAGCGGGGCCCCCGGCTTGGCGAGCTTGGCGGGCTTCCAATCCTGACCGTGTCGCCGGGAATCCTCAGCGGCCGCTGCCCGGTGAGCCGCGACCGGCTCGTGGCCCGCTGCATCGTTGGCGAGGGCCGGGCGACGATCGTCGCCGATGCCGATTTCCTCAACATCGAGGATCTCGACGGCCCGACCCAGCATAACCTCGACGCTCTTGTCGAGGAGCTTGCGGCAATTTCGCAGTGAGTCGCGGCGATTCGCAGCATGGGCCAATGCCAACAGCTTTATCCACAGGAGAAGCCACAGGGAACTAATCGCGAACATTGACCTCAAGTGCGGCGAAAAAGCCGCAGATTTCCGTTAATTCCCATTAAAACCCATTATTTGGCATCAAAACCCGTTGTATCCCACGACTGTCTCGGTTACCAACACCGGGTAGCGCGGGGCTGACCCACTTACTTGGACAGCTTGAACGCGGAGCGCCCGGCCCTGCCGTGCGCCCGCGGCCGGCAAAGCCTTGCGCTTCGAACGGGGAGTGATCGTGGCGCTAGAGCATCTGTTTCAGGGCAGCGCTTTGAACGCGGTCGATGCCAAGGGCCGCGTGTCCATTCCCGCATTTCTGCGATCGGTGGTCGAACGGCGCGGTGACGCCCGGACCATCATGCTCGCCAAGCACGAGAGTTTTCCCTGCCTCAGCGCCTATGACCCCGCCTATGCGGCGATGAAGCACTCCAAGCTCGAGCGGCTGCTCGAGAAGGAAGAAACCAACCCCGAAGCGCAGCTCGAATATCAGCAGCGCAACCTAATGGCCTTCGCCGCCACCGAAGAGGTCCCCTACGACACCTCCGGTCGCATCGTCTTCCCGCCGATGATGCGCCGAAAGGGCGAGATCGCTGACCTGGCACTATTCCTGGGTGCCGGCGAAACCTTCCAGATCTGGAATCCCAAGCTGTTCCTCGCCGACCCGCGAGTCCCCGAGGACATGAAGGATATCGCCCGTTACCGGCTCGAGGAGAGGGGGCTCAGCGCATGACCCGCGGCGCTTCCCCGGGTCCCCGCCACGAGCCGGTAATGGTCGGTGACGTCGTCCACGCTCTCGCCATTGCACCTGGCGAGATCGTGGTCGACGGAACTTTCGGAGCAGGGGGCTATACGCGCGCCCTGCTCACGGCGGGGGCGGGACGAGTGATTGGCCTCGACCGCGATCCGGATGCGATCGCGGCTGGCCCCTCACTCGTCCCGGACGCCCGGCTGACTCTGATCGAGGAAAGATTCAGCCAGATGGACCGGATGCTCGCCGAGCGCGGCATCGGGCCGGTCGACGCAATCGCGCTCGATATCGGCGTCAGCTCGATGCAGCTCGACCGGCCTGAGCGCGGCTTTTCCTTCCAGTCCGACGGCCCGCTCGACATGCGCATGAGCAAGTCGGGAATGTCGGCGGCCGACTTCCTCAATGAGGCGGAAGAAGCGGAAATCGCCCGGGTGCTGCGTGATTATGGCGAAGAGCCGCGTGCTCGTGCGATCGCCCGCGCTATCGCCTCTGCCCGTCCGATCGAGCGAACCGCCGAGCTGGCGGCGATCGTCCGCCGCGCCGTCGGCTTCCGCCCCGGCCAGAAAAGCGATCCCGCGACGCGCACCTTCCAGGCGATCCGTATCCATCTCAACGCCGAGCTCGAGGAGCTCGAGCAGGGCCTGGCCGCCGCCGAACGTTCGCTTCGTCCAGGTGGTCGGCTGGCGGTGGTCACATTCCACAGCCTCGAAGACCGGATCGTCAAACGCTTCCTTCGCGAGCGAAGCGGAGCAACCCCCGCCGGGTCGCGCCATCGGCCGGAGGTCGCCCGGACGCGAGCCCCGACCTTCGAGAAGGTCGCCAAGCCGGTCAGTCCGTCTGAAGCGGAAGTCGCCCGCAACCCGCGTGCCCGGTCGGCCCGGCTCCGGAGCGCGGTCCGCACCAGCGCTCGTGCGTGGGAGACGGTGCAGTGAGCGCCACAAGCTTCCGCTCCGTGTTCATGGTCGCCAGCTGCGCCTGCGCCGCGCTCGGCTGCTACATGGTGTCGCTGCGAGTCGCCTCCGAACGGGCCGCCCTCGACCAGGTCGAAACCAGGATTGTCATTGCCCAGCGCGACATCCGCCTTCTGCAGACCGAGATCGGCACGCGAGGCCGGCTTGCCCAGCTCGAACGCTGGAACGTCAAGGTGCTCGCTCTGTCGGCGCCCACCGCCGACCAGTTCCTCGAAGGCGGCTTTGCCCTCGCCCGGCTCGCCCGGCCGCAACGCCAGCCCGAGCTCGAAGCCCCCGTTGTCCTTGCCTCCGCGCCGGCTCCCGAGCCAAAGGTCCCGCTTCCCCGGCAATCGGTCGAACGAGAGCCCGCAGTTTCGGCCAGCCAGCTAGTGCATCAGGCCAGCCTGAAGCTTCCGACCCGCGACGCATTACCGCGCACTGCGAGCGATCAACGCGCTCCTGCGCCCCGAGCGCCCGCAGCGACTGGCAGCAAGGAGACCGACGCCGCTCCGTCAGGGTCCAAGGAGCAATCCGTCATCGTTTCGAGCGCGCCGCGGGCGAATATCTCGCAGCCGGCCGATGCCAGGAAGAAATCTGGGGATAACAAGGGGCTCGCGCCCCCAGCGCCGGTGACAAAGCCGGTTCGTATGGCCAATGTCGACCCGCTCGCCCCGCTGCCCGAAGCCGCGGGATCGTCCAGGCCAGCCAAGGAACCCGGCCCGACAAGATGAACGCTCCGACCCCCGCTCTCGTCGCGCCACGGCCCGAGCGGCTCCGCCTCGTCGGACAGCGTCGCAAAGTCCTCGCCATGATGCACCAGCGGCTGATGTTCGGCATGCTGGTCTATGCGGGGGTCATCATCCTGATCATCGGTCGAATCCTGTGGCTTGCGGCATTCGGCGACCATGCCGGGGCAAGGCAGGGTGTCGCCGCCCTGGTGCCCCCGCGCGGCGACATCGTCGATCGGGATGGAAGCCCGCTCGCCAGGACCATCGATGCCTGGACGGTCGGCCTTCATCCGCAAAAGGTGATCGGGTCGAAAAGGGAGCTCGCGGGCCGCCTGGCCCGGCTGCTGCCGGAGCGCGATGCCGCCGCTTATTTTGAAATGCTGACCTCGGACAGGACCTTCTACTACCTTCGCCGCCGCGCCTCCCCCACCCTGGTGGAGGCAATCAACGCGATCGGCGAGCCCGGCCTCGCTTTGTCGCGTGAGCCTGACCGGCTGTATCCTCAGACCAGCCTCGCCGCTCACGTCATCGGCTATACCGACGTGGACGGAAAGGGCGTCGCCGGGATGGAATGGGCGTATGACGAGCATCTTTCCGATCCGGCCACCCGCGACCGACCTCTGACCCTGTCGATTTCCAGCCGGATCCAGCAGGCGCTCGAACATGAGCTGCTGGCCGCCAAGACCAAATTTTCGGCAATCGGCGCCGCCGGGATCATCATGGACATCCACACCAGCGAAGTGCTGGCGATGACTTCGCTGCCGCAACTCAACCCGAATGCCGCCGGTCGCGGCTCCGAAGAAGCCCGCTTCAATCGCCTGACCCTCGGCGTTTACGAGCTGGGCTCAACCTTCAAGCCATTCACCGTGGCGATGGCGATGGACGCGGGAATCGTCACCTCGATGGGCCAAATGTACAATTGTCCCAAGTCACTCCAGGTCGGCCGCCATACCATCAGCGACACGCATCCCTTCGGACGGCCGTGCAGCGTCGCCGAGATCATGCAGGAAAGCTCCAACATCGGCACGGCGCAGATAGCTTCCCAGCTCGGCGCGGAGCGGCAGAAAGCCTTTCTCGACAAGATGGGCTATCTTTCGCGTGTCGAAATCGAGCTGAAGGAGCGCGGCCGTACTCTGACCCCGGGTTCCAACTGGGGGGAAAGCGCAACCGTCACCGTCGGCTACGGCCACGGCATCGCCGTCACTCCGCTTCACCTCGCCTCCGGCTACGCGACTCTCCTCAACGGCGGCGTCTACCGTCCGCCGACCCTGCTCAAGGTCGACCGCAACCATGCCGTCGCCAAGGGCCGCCGAGTGTTCAGCGAGGAGACCAGCTACCGGATGCGCGCGTTGATGCGGGTCGTCGTCACCGACGGGACCGGGCGCAAGGCCGACGCACCGGGTTATCGAATCGGCGGCAAGACCGGCACGGCCGAAAAAATTCTCGGCGGCCGCTACGCCAAGAACATGGTTGTCACGACCTTCGCGGGCGTTTTCCCGATGGACGAACCTCGCTATGTGATCGTCGTCATGCTGGACGAGCCGAAGCCAACAGCCGAAACCTACGGATTTCGCACCGCCGGCTGGAACGTCGCGCCGATCGTCAGCAAGACGGTCAGCCGTATCGCCCCAATGCTCGGCGTCAGGCCCGACAAGGGCCGCGAGCCCAACATGGCCGAGGTCCTCCCCTACAT
>DATLGC010000203.1:0-12771 GCA_035540655.1 Sphingomicrobium sp.
GGGCGCCGAAGGAGCAACCGCCCCCGGAATCTCTCAGGCCAAAGGACCGCGCGGACCGAGACAGTCTGGAAAGTGTTCCAGCCGCAAGGCCGGAGCCGCCGAAGGGGCAAAGCTCTCAGGCGCAGCGACAGACGGGGGTGACGGTCGGAAGCGCCGGAGCGCAGGGCTGTCGCTACCCTTGAAGGAGCGCGCGAATGAGCAAGGAAGTCCACGGCGGCCCGACCGACCAATTCACCCAGGCGCGCGGCGAGCCCTATCGCGGCGACCCCGATGGCGGTGAAGGCGCCGAGCCGGCGCCGCCCCTGAAGCTTCCGCTCGACAGCTTCCACCGCCGGCACGGTGGGCGGATGGTGCCGTTCGCCGGCTATGAAATGCCGGTTCAGTATGAAGGCATCATCGCCGAGCATCTCTGGGTCAGGGAAAGTGCCGGACTGTTCGACGTCAGCCACATGGGCCAGATCCTGGTCCATGGCCACAATGTCGACGCCGCACTGGAAACGCTACTTCCGGGCGAGCTCAGACTGCTGGGCGACATGCGGCTGCGCTACTCGCTGCTGCTCGCAGGGGACGGCGGCATCATCGACGATCTCATGGCCACCCGGCGAGGCGAAGATTTTTACCTGGTGGTCAACGGCGCCACCAAGCACGGCGATCTCGAGGTCCTCCAAAAACGGCTGCCGCGCGAAGTGGTGGTCGACCATATGAAGGAGCAGGCGCTGCTGGCCCTGCAGGGGCCGCGGGCGGCCGAGGTTCTGGAGCGGCTGGCCCCGGGCGTTTCCGATCTGACATTCATGCAAGGCGGTGCGTTCCGTCTCGACGGTCAGCAGGCATGGATCAGCCGCTCGGGCTATACCGGTGAGGATGGCTTCGAGATCTCGGTTTCGGCGAGCGCCGTCGAGGCGGTCGCGGAAGCCCTGCTGAAAGACGATCGCGTAAAGCCGATCGGCCTTGGCGCGCGCGATTCGCTTCGGCTCGAAGCAGGGCTGCCGCTTTACGGCCACGACATCGACCTTAACACCACCCCGGTGATGGCCGGCCTCCAGTTCGCGATCCAGAAACGCCGCCGCGCTGAGGGGGGATTTCCTGGCGCGTTACGAATCCTCACCGAGCTCGAAAATGGCCCCGTACAGAAGCGCGTCGGCTTTGCCGTCGAAGGACGCCAGCCAGTTCGCGAGGGCGCCCGGGTGCTCGACGGCGAAGGCAATGAGGTCGGACGGATCACCAGCGGCGGCTTCTCACCCTCGCTGCAGCGGCCGATCGCCATGGGCTATGTCGCCAGCCATCTCGGCGAGCCGGGCACTGGGCTCAAGCTCGAGCAGCGCTCGAAGCTGTTCGACGCCGAGGTCGTGGCGATGCCCTTCGTCCCCCACCGCTATCACCGCAAGGGAGCCAATGCATGAGCCTCTATTTCACCCGCGAGCATGAGTGGATTCGAATCGAGGGCGACACCGCCACCGTCGGCATATCCGATCACGCGCAGCAGGCGCTGGGCGACATCGTCTTCGCCGAGGTTCCCGAATCGGGAAAGTCGCTGTCCAAAGGCGATGAAGCGGCGGTGGTCGAATCGGTCAAGGCCGCGTCCGACGTCTATTCGCCGGTTGGCGGCGAAGTGATCGAGGGCAACCAGGCGGTCGCCGATGACCCGGCACTGATCAACCGCGACCCCGAGGGCGAAGGCTGGTTCTTCAAGCTGAAGCTCGACGATCCGGCCGAGGTCGAGGGACTGATGGACGAAGCCGCGTACCGCGACTGGGTGAAGACGCTCTGAGCATCATCGCCGCCTCGACCAGCCGTTGGGATGCGGGCGATTATGCGCGTGTCGGGAGTTTCGTGCCGGCGCTAGGGGAAGCCGCGCTCGACCTGCTCGACCCGCAGCCGGGCGAGCATATCCTCGACATTGGTTGCGGCGACGGTTTGCTAACCAAACGGATCGCGCAGCGGGGCGCGTTAGTGATCGGCGTCGACAACTCAACGGAGCTGGTCGAGGCGGCGCGTGCGAGCGGCCTCGAGGTGATCGAGATGGACGCCGCCGACATGGCGTTCGACGGCGAGTTCGACGCTGCTTTTTCCAACGCGGCCTTGCACTGGATGCTGGAAAAGGAAGTGGTGGCGACCGCCATCAGCAACGCCCTGAAGTCCGGCGGCCGCTTCGCCGGCGAGATGGGCGGCGAGGGCAATCTCAAAAGCTTGCTCGAAGCACTCGATTCCGAGCTGATCATTCGCGGCTACACGCCGCCTACTGAGAGCGCCAATTGGTATCCGTCGCCAGAGGAATTCGCCGCCATTTACGAGGCGGCTGGCTTCGAGGCGGTCGACGCTAGGCTGATCGAGCGGCCGACCCCGCTGGAGCGCGGAGTCGCTACCTGGGTGATGACCTTCCGCAAGGGCTGGCTCGACCGCGCCGGTGTGCCGGAAGAGGAGCGCGGCGACATCGCCGCCGCAGTCGCCAGCGCCGTTGGCACCAATATTGCCGATTACGTCCGCCTCCGCTTCATCATGAGGAAGCCAGTCTGATGCGTTACCTTCCCCTGTCCGACCCTGACCGAAGCGCGATGCTCGCCGCGGTCGGCGCCGAGACCATCGACGACCTGTTCCGCGACGTGCCAGTCGAGGCGCGGCTGGACGGGCCGGTCGAAGGCCTCCCCAATCATGCCTCGGAGCTGTTCGTCGAGCGCCAGCTTACGGCATTAGCGCGCAAAAACCTGGTCGCCGGCGAAGCGCCCTTCTTCCTCGGCTGCGGCGCCTATCGGCACCATATCCCGGCAAGCGTCGACCATATCATCCAGCGCGGCGAATTCCTGACCGCCTACACGCCCTACCAGCCCGAAATCGCCCAGGGCACTTTGCAGATGATGTTCGAGTTCCAGACGCAGGTCGCTCGGCTGTACGGCTGCGAGGTCGCCAATGCCTCGATGTACGACGGCTCGACCGCCTGCTGGGAAGCGATCGGAATGGCACGGCGGATCACCCGGCGGACAAAGGCGGTGCTCTCTTCAGGACTCCACCCCCATTACGTCAGCGTTGCCGAAACGATGGCAAAGTTCACCGGGGACTGCCTGAACGTCGCGCTTCCCGATCTCGGCCCGGAGACCGACGCCGAGCGCCTAATCGCCGCGATTGACAGCGACACTAGCTGCGTCGTCGTCCAGTATCCCGACATCCTCGGCCGGATCGCCGACCTGACGCCGATTGCCGACGCGGCGCACGCCCACGGCGCTTTGCTCGTCGCCGTCGTCACCGAGCCGGTGGCGCTCGGCCTGATCCGCTCGCCGGGGGAAATGGACGCCGACATCGTCGTCGGCGAGGGCCAGTCGATCGGCGTCGGGCTGCAGTTTGGCGGGCCCTATGTCGGCTTGTTCGCCTGCCGCGAGAAGCATGTACGCCAGATGCCGGGCCGGCTCGCCGGCGAGACTGTCGATGCGGAAGGGAAGCGCGGCTTCGTCCTCACCCTGTCGACCCGCGAGCAGCACATCCGCCGCGAGAAGGCGACCTCGAACATCTGCACCAGCTCGGTGCTGTGTGCCCTCGCCTTTTCGGTGCACATGAGCCTGCTCGGAGAGAAAGGCATGCGCCAGCTCGCGGCCTTGAATCACGCGCGCGCGTGCGAAGTCGCTGATCGGTTGGCTCGGATCCCCGGCGTGCGGCTGGTCAACCAGAGTTTCTTCAACGAATTCACGCTCGAGCTTCCGGTCGAGGCGCGGCCGGCGGTGCGGGCGCTAGCGGACCTGGGCGTGCTTGGCGGAGTGTCGCTTGGAAGGCTGTATCCCGGCGCTGATGCGCTGCAGAACGGCCTTGTGCTCGCGGTCACCGAAACCGTCACCGACGAGGATGTCGAAGCGCTTGAAGCGGGCTTGGGGGAGGTGTGCCAGTGACCGTCAATCCGTCCGGCTGGCGCCCAACGACGCCTGCCAATGAGCCGGGAAGCGCCGACGCCGTCACCGGCAATCGCGCGCTGATGCTCGAGGAGCCCTTGCTGTTCGAAATCGGTTCGACCGAGCAGACCGGGGTCGACATTGCCGAGGCCGCGCAGGGTGGGGATCGCCTCGGCGACCTCGAACGAACCCGCCCAATCGGCCTGGCCGGCCTCAGCGAGCCGGAAGCCGTGCGCCACTACACCCGCCTCAGCCGCCAGAATTACGCCATCGATCTCGGCCTGTTTCCGCTGGGCAGCTGCACGATGAAGCACAATCCGCGCCTCAACGAGAAGGTCGCCCGGCTTCCGGGCTTTGCCGACATCCACCCACTGCAACCGGTCGACACGGTGCAGGGCGCGCTCGAGCTGATCGACCTCGTCGGTTACTGGCTGACGACCCTGACCGGCATGCCGGCGGTGGCGATGAGCCCAAAGGCCGGGGCGCATGGCGAGTTGTGCGGCCTGCTGTGCATCCGCGCCGCGCTCGAGGCACGCGGCGACGCCCGCGAGGTCGTACTGGTCCCCGAAAGCGCTCACGGCACCAATCCAGCGACCGCCGCCTTTGCCGGCTACCGGGTCGAAAGCATTCCGGCAAATGCCGACGGGCGGGTAGACTTCGATGCCCTGAAGTCTCGCCTCGGATCCGACGTCGCCGCGGTGATGATCACCAACCCCAACACCTGCGGGCTGTTCGAGCCCGACATGAAGGCGATCAGCGACGCCGTCCATGCCGCCGGCGGCTTCGTCTACTGCGACGGCGCCAATTTCAACGCCATCGTCGGCAAGGTCCGGCCCGGCGACCTCGGCATCGACGCCATGCACATCAACCTCCACAAGACCTTCTCGACCCCCCACGGCGGCGGCGGGCCGGGGTCGGGACCGGTAGTGCTGAGCGAGGCGCTGGCGCCGTTCGCTCCCCTGCCCTTCGTCGAAAAGCAAGGCGATCGATTCGTGCTGGTCGAGGAGGAGACCGTCGGCGAGCATCACGGCCGGAGCTTCGGACGGATGGTCGCCTTCCACGGCCAGATGGGCATGTTCACCCGCGCCGCTTCCTACATGCTCAGCCACGGCGCCGACGGCCTGCGCCAGGTCGCCGAGGACTGCGTGCTCAACGCCAACTATATATTGCGCGCGCTCGAGGACGTGCTGGACGCGCCGTTCGCGAAAAGCGGCCCGTGCATGCACGAGGCGATCTTCTCCGACCGAGGCTTCGGCGGGGGCCTGGCGACGCTGGACCTTGCCAAGGGCCTGATCGACGAGGGCTTCCACCCGATGACCATGTATTTTCCATTGGTCGTCCACGGCGCAATGCTGGTCGAGCCGACCGAGACTGAATCCCGGGCAAGCCTCGACCAGTTCATCGCCGCGATGCGCAGCCTCGCGGAACGGGCGAGGGCCGGCGAACCTGATCTCAAGGCTGCTCCGGTCCATGCGCCGCGGCGGCGGCTCGACGAGACATTGGCGGCAAGGAAGCCCATTCTGGTCTATCGCGATCCGAAGGCGGCCGAGGCTGCGGAGTAAGCGATGGAAACTGTGACCAGACGGCTCGATGGTTTCACCGACGCCGCCTTCGCCTTTGCCGTCACCCTTCTCGTCATCGGCCGCGGCGAAGTCCCGGGCACATTCGACGACCTTCGATCCGCAATGGCGGAGGTCCCGGCATTCGCGATCGGATTTGCGATCATCGGCATGTTCTGGTTCACCCATGTGCGCTGGCGACGCTATCGCGGCGAAGGCGATTGGGTGTCGGTGCTCCTCACCTTCGCGCTGATCTTCCTCGTCCTGATCTATGTTCGCCCCCTGCAGGCCGTGGCCGCATCCCTGAGCGCCTATGTCGGAGCGAACGTGACCAGTTTCCGCGGCGGCATCGGGGATCTGTTTGCTGTCTATGGCGCCGGGTTCATCGCCATGTCGGCGACGATCACCAGCCTGTTCGCCGACGCGCGGCGCAATCCCGCGCTTCCCGACCTCGAGCGCCACGCGCTCAAGGGCGAGATAATCATCTGGTCGATCCTCACCGTCACAGGCGCTTTGTCATTGCTGCTCGCATTGTTCGACGCGACGGAGCGCATTTCGCCGCTGCCCTATGCGACCTTGCCTGTGACCATCGGCCTCTTCACGTGGAGATATGATTGGGAATTGCGGCGGCGGCAGACCGAAACCGATGCAGGAGCCGAGCCTGTCTGAGCGCTTCTATGAAGGCCCGGTCGCGGCCGACGCCCGCCGCTCCGCACCAGCCGCGCTTCGCAATCGCGAACCGATCGCCGATGTGCTTGCCGACTGGCTTCCGCGAGACGGGCTGGTGCTGGAAGTGGCCAGTGGCACCGGCCAGCATTCACTCTATTTCGCCAAGCGTTTCCCGAACCTCGACTGGCAGCCGAGTGACCTTGAGGCGAGTTCGCTGCGATCGATCGCCGCCTGGCAAGCGCAATCGCCGCTGCCCAATTTGCATGCGCCAATCGCCATCGACGCGAGCCAAACCGATTGGTCGATCGACCGAGCCGACGCCGTGCTCAGCATCAACATGGTGCACATCAGCCCGTGGAGCGCCGCGCTGGGGCTGCTCGATGGGGCCGCCAGACTGCTCGCGCCGCAAGCGCCGCTGATCCTCTACGGGCCGTGGTTTGCAGCAGCGATCGAAACCGCGCCGAGCAATGAAGCCTTCGACGCTGACCTTCGCGCCCGCAATCCGGAGTGGGGATTGCGAAGCGTCGAGGACTTCACCGCCGAGGCGCAACGCCGCGGATTCACCTGTTGCGAGGCCAGGACGATGCCTGCGAACAATCTCATGCTGCTTTACCGGCGGTCCGAGGCGCGATCACCGCGAGGATAAACGAAAGCTTTACCCCCTTTGCGCTATCGCGGCCCGATGGAGCATGAGCCGATTACGCAAAACCGCCGATCTCGGCGCTCGAACGTCCTGCTTGCGGCGACGATCGAGGTGTATGGGCGCACCATCCCGGTCAAGCTGCGCAACCTGTCGGCCGACGGTGCTCTGGTCGAAGGCGACGGCCTGCCGCTCGAAGGAACGGAAGTGCTGTTCCATCGCAATGATCTGGTCATGACGGGCCGGATCGCCTGGGTCGCCGGCAGACACGCCGGAGTCGCGTTCGCCACAAAGCTGCAGCCGGAAGAAGTGCTTCGCCACATTCCGCCGCCGCGCCCGCGGGTCATCCCGGAATTCAAGCGCCCGGGCCTTGCCTGCCGGCCGCTGACTCCGGAAGAGCGCCAGATCATCGAAGGCTGGGCATGGAGCAAGTCGCCGGAGCGACCCGGAGACTGAGTGACGGTCGCCTAGCCTGCCGCCGCTTGGATGCTGCCCCGCTGCTGCTGAAGCCAGGCAACCAGAACCGGCAGGGGCAGCAACCGGTTGAAGGTGATCCCGAAGCAGCCCCCGTCTTCCCATCGAACCATTCCCGCCTGCGGCTCGAGGCCCGGCAAAGTGACAACCACCGACGCTCCAAGCGGCATGGGCTGCCGGCTTTCGATCTTGACGCCGCCCTGCGAGATATCGTGAGTCCATAGCCGGTGGACGCGGGATCCATCCCGCATGCTGCCGAAGCAGCGCACTTCGACTCGCGGCATCCGCGGCCGCGGCCCGTCCATCGAGGTCGCAAGCAAGTCGACCACGTCGACCGGCTTGTCGAAAGTGATTCCGACATTGTTGCCGTTCGCCCAGGCGGCCACGCCAGCGACGTTCTGCCCCTCCTTGAGCTCCACCGTAAGCCGCGTCCCGGGCTCGATCGGGCAATAAGCGCGGACCAGCATTCCGCCCGACGAGACATTCTTGATCAGGCAAAGCTCCCGGCGGTCGCCGATGGTCAACGACCCGACACGAAAGAGACTGAGATGCCGGTCGCCCTCGCGCCGTTCGCTGCGCGCGGGCGGACGGTCCGACAGCGAATACAGCGTCGTTTCTACTGGCATCTCGTCCACGCGCAACTCCGTTCCAGTCTGACGGCTGGATTGGACCGGAAGCGGTCCGCTTTGATCCTAAGCTTCGGAGGATTACCAGATGGTTGAGCAATGGTCCGGCTTGGACCCTCACGGTCCTCGGAAGTGAATATCGCCCGGCGTCGCCGGGGCGTGAAGCCGAAGCTGGAATACATTTCCCACCAGCCTGTCCAAAGGGTAAGCTGGGAGGGAAGGAGCGCCACCCATGCGCAGCTCGCTCATTATCGCGCTGCTGATCTCGGCAACGGCAACGCCGCTCCTGGCGCAAGGCCGAACCGTCGAATTCGAAACCCTCCCCCACGCAGCGGACATCGACTCCGCCTCCCAGTCACATGACGAGGCAATCCGCCGCGACCGCCATGACCGGATGACGGTGCAGGTTCGGCTCGGCGGCTCGGGCCCCTACCATTTCCTGGTCGACACCGGATCGGATCGTACCGCCCTTTCGCGGCAGCTTGCCGACCGTCTTGGCCTGAAAGCCGCCGGCACCGCCCGGCTGCACAGCGTGACCGGCATGAGCGAGGTGACGACGGTGATGCTTCCGCAACTGCAGCTCAGCGGCAAGGATATCGAGGTCGCGCATGCCCCGCTGCTCGATCGGGAAAATATCGGCGCCGATGGCATCCTCGGCATCGATTCGCTCCGCTCGCAGCGACTCCAGTTCGACTTCCCCAACCGGACGATGACCATCGTCCCGTCGGTTCAGCGGGTTTCGAGCGAGGAGCGCGACGCGATCATCGTCGAGGCGAGGCGGCGCAACGGCCGGCTCATCCTCACCCGGGCGCGCGCCGACGGAGTGCCGGTGACAATCATCCTCGACACCGGTTCGCAGTTGAGCATCGCCAACGAGCCGCTCCGCCGCGAGCTCGCCCGGCGCCGTTCGCTTCCGCAGCTTGGCCAGGTCGAGCTCCAGTCGGTGACCGGCGAGAAGCTGATCGGCGACTATATGTTCTTGAAGACGCTGGATCTCGGCAATGTCGCCCTGGCCAACCTCGTCACCGTGTTTGCCGAGGCTCATACTTTCCAGCTGTTAGGCCTCGCTGATCAACCGGCCATTCTGCTTGGCATGAACGCGCTTCGCGGTTTCGAGAAAGTATCGATCGACTTCGATCGCAAGCAGCTTCGCGTGCGCACCCCGCAAAAGAGCGAGCTCAACGGCACAATGATGGCGGCTCGGGCCAACGAGGGGCACTAAGAGCCTGAAATCTCGAGCGTCCCCAGACGCTCGGATTTCAGGCTGGTGAGCCCTGCTGGATTCGAACCAGCGACCTACTGATTAAAAGTCAGTTGCTCTACCGACTGAGCTAAGGGCCCTCGCGATTGCCGTTACCGCCGCTGTCGCCTCCGGGCAAGGCGATGCGCGAGATGCCTGACGGTGAGGCTGCCGCGCAGCCGCCACGACGGCGCGACGATCGCGAGCGGCTGCAGCACGAACCCCCGCCGCTCCACCGCGGGATGGGGAATTGTCAGCCGGCGCGACTTGAACGGCGCGCCGCTCCAGTCGGCAATGTCGAGGTCGAGGACCCGGCTTCCCCATCGCCGTCCCGGGCGGCGGCCGAAATCGCGCTCGATCGCCTTCAGGCATTTGAGCATTTCGGGCGGCTCGAGCGCGCTTTCAATCAAGGCCACGGCATTGGCGAAATCGCGGCCTGCACCGCCATGGGCCGGGTTGAGCAGGATCGGCGAGGCATCGAATAAGCCGAAGTCCTGGTCGAGCCTGGCGATCGCCGCCTCGACCACTTGAGCCGGGCGGCCATGGCGGCCGTGCCGGCGGTTGGAGCCAATTGCGATGGCGTAGAGGTGGGTCACGGGCTGGCACTGTCATTGCGAGCGTAGCGAAGCAATCCAGGCCTTTTTTATTCACGCAGAGGCGCAGAGAGGTGGGAGCAGCACCAAGGTCTCTGCGACCCCCCGTCTCTGCGCGATATTCTTGGATTGCTTCGTCGCTGCGCTCCTCGCAAGGACGATGATGATGGTCCAACCCGCCGACCTGTCGCCGATTCCGCAAGCCGAGGCGCCGCGCGACTGCCCTTTGTGCCCCCGCCTGGTGCGCTTCCGGCAAGAGATGCGCGCCGAGCATCCCGAATGGTGGAACGCGCCGGTGCCAGCGTTCGGATCGCGCGACGCCTGGCTGGCGATCATCGGCCTCGCGCCCGGCAAGCATGGCGCAAACCGCACCGGCCGGCCCTTCACCGGCGATTATGCCGGCGAGCTGCTTTATTCGACCCTGCTCAAGTTCGGCCTCGCCGAAGGGACCTACACCGCCGACCCCGGTGACGGCCTTCGATTGACCGGCGCCGTGATCCTCAACTCGGTCAAATGCCTGCCCCCGGCCAACAAGCCCGAGCCGGGCGAGATCGCCACCTGCCGCAATTATCTCGAAGCTTCGCTGGCCGCGCTCGGCAATGTCCGGATCGTCGTCGCGCTGGGCCAGATCGCCCATGTCGCCGCCGCCCGGGCACTAGGGTTGCCGCCCTCTGGCACAAAATTCGGCCACGGCGCCGAGCATGTCGCGCCTGACGGGCGGGTGCTGCTGTCGAGTTACCATTGCTCGCGCTACAACCAGAATACCGGCCGCCTCGACGCGGCGATGTTCGACAGCGTGTTCGAGCGGGCGGTCGCGCTGCACGCCCTTCTCGATTAGCGCAGCTGGCTGTCCTTGCTTCCGCGGCGGTTGATTGCCGAATGGGCGATCTTCGAATCGCGCTCGGCCTGGCAAGCGACACAGGTGCGCACGCCCGGCACCGCCTTGCGCCGAGCGGCGGGGATGGCCTCGCCGCACTCATCGCATTCCTTCGCGCTCTGGCCGCGCGGAATCAGCGCCCGGGCGAGCGCCACGGCGTCCTTCACCGTGTCGTCGATCTGGTCCTGAACGGCTCCGTCGCGAGTCCAACCGCCTGCCATGCAATAATAATCCGGAAGCCGCGCCGGTGTTCCGCTCAGCGATCCTCGACCAGCCGGCCGTAAAGCTCCGGCCGTCGGTCACGGAAGAAGCCGAATGCGGCGCGGTGCTTCTTCGCCTCGGCGAGGTCGAGTGTGGCCACAAGCACACCGCTCTCCTCGGCCCCGAACTCGGCGAGAATGTCGCCGCGCTGGTCGCAGATGAAGCTGTGGCCGTAGAAGCGCTGCCCACATTCGGTGCCGATTCGATTGGCGGCGACGACCGGAACCACGTTCGACACGGCATGGCCGATCATTGCCCGCCGCCACAGGCGGCTGGTGTCAAGCTCGGGATCGTGCGGCTCGCTGCCGATCGCCGTCGGGTAGAAGAGGATTTCGGCGCCCATCAGCATCATCGCGCGGGCGGTCTCGGGATACCATTGGTCCCAGCACACCCCGACTCCGAGCCGCGAATAATGCGGCCCTTCCCATACCTTGAAGCCGGTGTTGCCAGGGCGGAAATAGAATTTCTCCTCATAACCCGGACCGTCGGGAATGTGGCTCTTGCGATAGACTCCCGCGACCCTTCCGTCCGGGCCGACCATGGCGAGGCTGTTGTAATGATGCGGGCCGTCGGCCTCGAAGAAGCTGGTCGGGATCCAGATGTTCAGCTCGCGGGCGAGATCCTGCATCGCCAGAACCGAGGGGTGCTCAGACACCGCCCGGGCATTGGCGAACAGGCTTTCGTCCTCCTGGCGGCAGAAATAGGGGCCTTCGAACAATTCGGGCGGAAGCACCACTTCGGCGCCCTTTGAATGCGCCTCGCGCACCAGCTCGGCGACCGCGAGAATATTCTCAGCGGCATTGTCGGTGAAGGACAGCTGCAGTGCGGCTACGGTAAGCTTGCTCATGGAGGTTCCTCCCTATCGCGAAGCGATGGGGAGGGGAACCAGCGGAGCTGGTGGAGGGGTAATTGGCGCGGCGCCAGGACCCCTCCACCATCGAACCTTCGTTCGATAGTTCCCCTCCCCAGCAAATGCTGGGGAGGAATTCACGCCGGCAGCTGCTGGGAAATGCAATGGAAGCTGCCGCCGCCGGTCAGGACATGGTCGGCACGCAGGCCGACGGCCTTGCGGCCGGGAAACAGGGCCTGGACGACTTCGACCGCAGCCCGGTCGTTGGCCGCGCCATACTGGGGCACGACCACCGCGGCATTGCCGATGTAGAAGTTCATGTAGCTCGCCGGGATCACGTCGCCGTCCTCTCCGAGAACCCGCCCCGGAGAGGGTAGGTTTACCACGTCGAGCTTCGCCGCTTTCAGCCGCTTGGCCGCGTCGCGATAGACGGATTCGTTGGGATCGTCCTTCGCTGGTGTCGGAATGGCCACTCGCCCGGGCGCGACGAATCGGGCGAGATTGTCGACATGGCCGTCGGTATGATCGTTGAGCAGCCCCGATCCGAGCCAGATGGTGCGATCGAAGCCGAGATCGTCGTGCAGCCGCTCTTCGACCGCTTCGCGGGTCAGCGTGTTGCGGTTGGGATTGAGCAGGCATTGTTCCGTGGTGATGACCGTGCCCGAGCCGTCATGGTCGATGGCGCCGCCCTCGAGGACCCAGTCGAAGCTGGATGCGGGCAATTCGGCCTGCTTCGCAAGGCGCTCGCCGATGTCCTGGTCGCTCTCGAGATCGTATTTACCGCCCCAACCGTTGAATCGAAAGCAGGCCGCGCGTCGGTTCGGACCGCTGCCGGTGATGATCGGACCGGTATCGCGAAGCCAGATGTCGCCGAACTTCTCGACGATCACCTCGGCGAACGGAGCGAGCTTGCGGGCAGCCGCGGCGGCGTCCTCATGCGCGGCAACGAGGATGACTTTCTCCCCCTTGCCGTCGGAATGCACCGCCTCGGCGAAGGCGGCGACTTCGCGCTCCGCCGGCTTGAGATCGGCCAGCCAAAGCCCGGGATCGCTCGGAAAGCCGATCCAGACTGCCTCGTGCGGCGACCATTCGGGAAGCGGCGGGGTCATC
>DATLGC010000204.1:0-17934 GCA_035540655.1 Sphingomicrobium sp.
CTGGATCCAGGATCGTCACCTCCGGGTCGGAAATGCCCTTCGTCTGGAGATTGTCGCGGAGAGCGCGATCGAGAGCGCCGACCATGTATCGGACCACTTCGACCGGCGTGTAATAGACGCCGTAGCGCTGTTTGGCGTTCGCGTCGAAAGTGCCGAGGAAGTCTTCATAGAAATAGAGGATTGGGTCCGCGCGGCCAGGCTTCTGCGCGAGAATTCGCATGTCGAAGCTATTCACCGTGTCGATTAAGACGTCGAAGCCGAGGTCGATTTGTTCGACGATCTCGTCTTCGCTGAGCACCCGCAGAGCGGTCTTCATCAACGGGTGCTCGTCGGGCATGGCTTTCCATGAGTCCGGGCCGAGGGGATTGTTCGTTGCCTCGCGAATGAGCAGCAGGCCGAACGCTAGGGTCTGCGCGAAGGCGGCCGAGAACAGCGTGTCGAACTCACCGCGATAGCCGCCGGCCTCCGGGTGTGCGTAGAGCACATTGCGGAACTCATCGCGGACGATCTGCAGCGGCCGGCCTTCCTCCCCGGCATTGCGAAGCTCATTCAGGCGTTCGAGCACGCTCGCGCGAACGAGGCGCGCCGCGTGGGCGAGGAATTCGGCGAGCTGTGCCGCGTTTGATGGTGAAGGTGGCTGTGCCTGGGCCAGGCGGTTGACGATGTCGAGCAGCGGCGCGGCATCGTGAGCGCGGATCAATTGTTCGGCCTTCGCGTCCGAAGTTTCCGCGAGAAGCGCGGAGGCAGGGACGATCGTCACCTCAGGCTCGGCTCGATCCCGAACGAATAGCCGGATTCCGTTGAAATTCGACAGAGCCCAAATCGGGAGCTCGCGAAAGCGCTCGAACTGGCGCTTGTCGTGCGCGTCCCGCCACAGCGACGGGTCCAGATTCTTCCGCGGCAGCTTCAATTCGATGAACGCGCGCGGCGGTTGCACCCCACGCACCAGCGCTATGTCGGGTCGGCCCGTGCCCTGCTTGGCATATTCGGGGGAGACGGTCAGTCCAGCACCGGCGGGCAGCAGCGGCAGCAGTTCCGCAATGAGCCGCTGGAACGCCGGAGCGAGGCCGGTTTCCGGGGTGTTCGGGTTCGCCCGGAGCAGCTCGCGAATTCGAGCGGCGTAGGCAATCAGTTGTTCAGCCGGCATGTCCCCCCGCTTGTCCGAGCCTTGGCACCTTGGCGGGAGGGCGGGCAAATGAAAAGGGCGAGGAGAAGGAAGCTGGATTCCCGCCTGCGCGGGAATGACGGATGGGGTGGCCGTCACGCGAATGAATCGCGTGACGTTGGTCCTGTCGGTCAGCGCGGCTTGGGGCCGCTCAACCGCAGGCCGGGGGGAGGCAGGTGGATTCCCGCCTGCGCGGGAATGACGATGGGGGGCCGTCACGCGAATGAATCGCGTGACGTTGGTCCTGTCGGTCAGCGCGGCTTGGGGCCGCTCAACCGCAGGCCAGCCGAGCTTCGCCGTCTCTCGACATAAGCGCGCGTTGCTGGCGCAACCGCTGCGCTTATGCTCGGCGGCTCCGCCTCAGCGCAATTTATTAATCGTCAGCCGGTCCGCCTTGGCCCGGTCCCGCACCGACTCCTCGCTTCGCGTCAGCGCCCTGGCGACGGCTCGGAGACTCATGCCCTTGCCGGCGAGGAGGTGCAGCTTCTGGATCTCGTCCTGCCGCCAGGGCTGGCGGTGGCGCTCGAATTTTTCGCCGCTGGCCATCCGGTCAAGTCTCCTTTTGCAGGAGGGTAGCAGAAAATATCGCCGGCCGGACCCCGGATCATGTCCGGGGAGACGGAAAGGGCAGTAGGGCAATGCCCGTCACGGGAATGAATCCCGTGACGTCGGACGGGTTCGGTCGTCTTTAGGACGACCGCCCCGCCGGCCGGGTGGTGACGGCTCTACGCGCAAGTCGAGGATTGCTGCGCAATCCCTGCCTTGCGCTCGGCGTCATTCCACTATGACCGTGCCGATCATGCCGGCGCGCTCGTGCGGCAGGCAGACGTAGCGGTAGGTGCCCGGCATGGTGAACCGGTACGACCAGACCTGTCCGGCGGCGACCGAGCCCGAATGGAAGGGCGCGGCGCCCGGCGGAAGCACGACATTGGCCGGGTTGGCGGCGAGCCTGTGGTCGGCGGTCACGGTGTGGGTGACGAGCGAGGTGTTGCGCCACTGAACGGTCTGGCCGGGGCGGATTCGGACGGCGGCCGGCTCGAAGCTGGTCATCCCCATGGTGACGGTGGCGGCGACGGCGGGCGGCGGCGGAACGGTGTGGGCGGGGCCGGTGACCCCGCAGGCCGACAAAGCGAGCGCGCCGCCGGCGGCGGCTGCCAGAGCGGTTCGGCTGATCATGGCTGGTCTCCCTTTTTTCGGGGAGGACCGCGGGTTCGTCGGAACGGGCTTGTCGAGCGGTGGCGACGGCCTGCGCTGCAAGCGCAAGGCCTGGCGGTGCTCCCGGAAACGAAAACGCGGTGGGGGAGGGGGACGTTCCGGGAGGGCGGAGTTTAAGCCGCACCACCTCTTGGCCGGGGCGGAAAAAGGGCCGCCGAGGCGGCCCTGATGTGCTCCTGCGAAGGCAATGATCAAAACGCACTGTCCCCCAGACAATGCTGGTTCTGATCATCCCAGACTGGACCCCGGCCTCCGCCGGGGAACATCACTTCATTCGTTCGACTTGTTCAAACTCAAGTTCCACAGGAGTCGCCCGGCCGAAGATGGACACCGACACCTTTACGCGGCTTCGGTCGAAGTCGAGTTCCTCGACCACTCCGTTGAAGCTGGCGAAGGGGCCGTCGAGCACCTTGACCTGGTCGCCGATCTCGTAATCGACGCTGATCTTCTGCTTGGGCCCCTGGGCGGCGGCCTGCTCCTTGGTCTCGAGCATCCGCGCCGCCTGGGCGTCGGGGATCGGCTGCGGCTTGCCGTTGGGGCCGAGGAAGCCGGTCACCTTGGGCGTGTTCTTGACGAGGTGGTAGACCTGGTCGTTGAGCTCGAGCCTGGCGAGGACGTAGCCGGGCATGAACTTGCGCTCGGACTGCACCTTCTTGCCGCGCTTGATCTCGGTGACGGTCTCGGTCGGAACCTCGACCGATTCGACGAGGTTCGACAGGCCCAAGCGGTTGGCTTCGGAAAGGATGGTTTCCTTCACCTTGTTCTCGAAGCCGGAATAAGCGTGGATGATGTACCAGCGGGACATGGTTCGCGTGCCTTGGAAAATGCGGCTCAGCCGATCAGGCCGAGCAGGAACTGGACGATTGCGCTGAACGCCGAATCGACGCCGAGGAAGAACAGAGCGAGGAGCGAGGTCATGATGAGGACCATGATCGCGGTTCGGACGGTTTCCTTGCGCGAGGGCCAGACGACCTTCGCGGTTTCGGAGCGGACCTGCCTGATCAATTCGCCGGGGGAGGTTTTGGCCACGATGCGCTTCTCTTCGACTGGATAGAAAAACGAGGTCCGCGGGGCTTCCCGCCGGACCTCGGACGAGGAGCAATTAGCCCAGGTCGCGGCGCGAGTAAATCCCGTGCCGGGCAGTCACGGGAATGAATCCCGTGACGTCGATCCGGCCGCTGCGCGCCGGTCGGCCGGCCTTCGCCGTCTCTCCACCAGCTAGCCGTTGCTTCGCATCGGCGGCGCTGCCGGCGGCGGCTCAGGCGCAGGAGTGGAGGGACTCGAACCCACGACCCTCGGTTTTGGAGACCGATGCTCTACCAACTGAGCTACACTCCTAGAGCGCTGGGGCGAGGTAGCGAGCAGGCCCCCGGGGCGCAAGGGGCGCCAAATCGTTGGCGAGGCGTTACTGGCGAAGCGCAACAGCAGGAGCCGCCCGATCGCCATGGACCGGATGTTCACCAGGGTCGCGACCTTCATCGCCCTCGCCGCCGGCCAGCCGCTGAGCTTCATCATCGCCTTTGCAGTCATCCTCGCCTGGGCGGTGACCGGGCCGATGTTCGGCTGGTCCGACACCTGGCAGCTGATCGTCAACACCGGAACGACCATCGTCACCTTCCTGATGGTGTTCCTCATCCAGAACAGCCAGAACCGCGACGCCGCGGCGATGCAGGCCAAGCTCGACGAATTGCTCCGGGCGATGGGCAAGGCGCGATCGCAGTTCATCGGCATCGAGCATCTCACCGACCGGCAGATCGAGCAGATCCGGGCCGCCCTCGAGCGCGACGCCGAGAAGAGCGAAGCGACCGGCAAGCGCAAGAAGGGCAGGGCGAAGTCGGCCGGGGACACGGTCGACCGGCTGCTCGACCGCTTCTAGCGAAGGGGCGCGGAAAAGCGGCTCAGCGCGGAGCCGGGGCGCTCTTGTCGACGATCGCTCCGACTTCCTTCAAATAAGCGAGATAGGCGCCGGCGACGCAGGCTTCGGAGCGGCAGGCGCCGCGCCTGACGAGCAGTTCGTCCCGGGTCGCCCGGAGCCGCTCGCGCCGAGCCGGGTCGACCGAATTCATCGACTGGTTGAACATCAGCTCCGAATGCTGATCGAGCGCGGCGATCCGCTCGCTGCTGCATTCCATGCCCCGGCAGCGCTCGGGCGAGGCGGCAGCGGCCGGCCGGCGAACGACCGGTGCCGTCGGCGGCACCGCCGGGGCCTTGGGCACAGCGGCGGCAACGGCGGTTTGCGGTGCGGCGGACGGCGCGCGGGCGGGCGGGTCGGCGACTCGATCGAGCTGCGGGTCGGCGACCGGCTCGGCCGGCTCGGGCAGGGGCAGGGCCGGCGGCCGGGCCGAGGCCAGCTGCATCGCCGGATCCGGGGCGGCATATGGAGTCGGCGCGGCCTCGGCCTGTCCGGCCGATCGCGGCGCAGGAGCGACGCCCTGCTCGCCGCGCGGCATGATCCACACGGCGGCCACGGCGAGGGCGGCGATGGCGATCGCCGCGACTCCGATCGCCCGGCCGGCCGGCGGCCGCTCGGGCTCGGTCCAGGCGCCCTCGCCCATCTGCAGCGCCTGAAGGGGGTCGCCGGCCGCCCGGATCGAATCATATTCGGCGCGGCGATCGGGGTCGCGAAGCACATGGTAGGCGGCGGTGATCGCGCGCACCCGCTCCCCCGCCTCGCTGCCGGCGTTGGTGTCGGGATGGTAGCGGCGCATCAGGGCGCGGTAGGCGGCGTGGATGACCACCTGCTCCGAAGAGGGCGTTACGCCGAGCGTGGCATAATGGTCCCCAGTCACTTGCGCCGAGCCAGATCCTTCCCGCGATTCCTTAGCCGCGGGCGGGGGCGAATGACAAATCCGCTACTTGTCGAGCGGGGGGACGGGCCGCCATCAGCCGATCATTTCGAGAATATTCGAAAAGTCGTTGACGGGCGAAACGAGTCGTGACATTTCGACCAGCCTCGAAATGAGGAGGGCTCGGTGGAGGCGAAATCGGCGATCGAGGCGCTCGGCGCGCTTGCCCAGGATCATCGCCTCGCCTTGTTCCGGCTGCTGGTGCAGGCCGGCGACACAGGCATGGCGGCCGGCGCCATCGCCGAGGCCCTGGGGGTTCCGAACAGCTCGCTGTCGTTCCACCTGGCCCAGCTCAGGAGCGCCGGGCTGATCGTTCAGGAACGAAAGCACCGGTCGCTGATCTACCGCGCCAACTATCCGGCGATGAACGCGCTGGTCGACTATCTCATGGAGAATTGCTGCGCCGGCGCCACCGACTGCGCGTCCCGAGCGGAAGGGTACCAGCGGTGCGCGCCGATCGAGGCGGGGGGCGCCAGTGGCTGAGCCCTTGCCGCGGCGGCTTGCCGCCGAGGGCATCGCCACCTTCTTCCTGTTCGCCTGCGTCATCGGCTCGGGGATCATGGCCTCGAACCTGTCGCAGGGGAATGACGCGGTGGCGCTGCTCGCCAACACCATCGCCACCGGCGCTATCCTGTTCGTGATGATCACTGTCCTCGGACCGGTGTCGGGCGCCCATATGAACCCGGCGGTGACCCTGGTCGCGGCCTGGCGCGGCGAGCTCAGGGCGGGCGATGCCGCCGCTTATGTCGCGGTCCAGCTGGCTTTCGGAATCCTCGGCGCGTTCGCCGCGCATGTGATGTTCGACCTGCCGGCGATCCAGTTGTCGGTAAAGCCGCGCACCGGCCTTGGCCAATGGCTTGGGGAGGGAATCGCCACCTTCGGCCTGATCCTGACCATCCTCGGCACGGTCCGCCAGCGCCCGTCCGCGGTCCCGGCGGCGGTCGGCCTGTACATCACCGCGGCCTATTGGTTCACCTCGTCGACCAGCTTCGCAAACCCGGCAATCACCGTCGCTCGAAGCATGTCCGACACCTTTGCCGGGATCGCCCCGGCCAACGTGCCGCACTTCATTGCCGCCCAGCTGGCCGGCGCGGCGCTTGCGGCGATTGCGGCTAACCATTTGTGGAACGGCTCGAAATTCCGCGAGGAGCCAGCGCAAACAAAGCGTTAACATCGCGCATCGGGACTCGTTAACGCCAGGCCGCCCCGGCAGGCCGACGAGCGTTCGCCTGCCCGGCTATCTCGGTGGAATGGCCTCGCTACTCCTAGGCAATGCGGGCGGGGGGACCGGCCGCTTCCTCGTTTCCGGGAGAAAGCGACCGTGGGCCGCCTGTTCAAATTCGCCTCGCGCGACATTGCCATCGACCTCGGCACGGCCAACACGGTCGTCTATCTCAAGGGCCGCGGAATCGTGCTTAGCGAGCCATCGGTCGTGGCGATGGAGTTCGCCAACGGGCTTCGCCGGGTCCGCGCCGTCGGCGACGACGCCAAGCTGATGATGGGCAAGACCCCCGACAATGTGAAGACCATCCGCCCGCTCCGCAGCGGAGTGATCGCCGACCTCGAGGTCGCCGAGCAGATGATCAAGCATTTCATGGCCAAGGCCCAGGGCGGCCGGTCGCGCTTTTCGGCCAGCCCCGAAGTGGTGCTGTGCGTCCCTTCGGGATCGACCACGGTCGAGCGCCGGGCGATCCGCGACGCGGCCAACAATGCCGGCGCCGGCCAGGTGTCGCTGATCGAGGAGCCGATGGCTGCGGCGCTCGGCGCCGGACTGCCGGTCGCCGACCCGATCGGATCGATGGTCGTCGACATCGGCGGCGGCACCACCGAAGTGGGCGTCATTTCGCTTCAGGGCCTGGCCTATTGCACCTCGGCGCGGGTTGGCGGCGACCGGATGGACGAAGCGATCACCGCTTATGTCCGGCGAACCTATAACCTGCTGATCGGCGAGGCGACGGCCGAACGGGTCAAGCTGGAGATCGGGACCGCCCGCGAGCCCGCCGAAGGGCAGGGGCTGGTCGCCCATGTCCGCGGCCGCGACGTCGGCCGGGGCGTGCCCGCCGAAGTGACCCTGACCCAGTCGGAAATCGCCTCGGCGCTGGCCGAGCCGGTCGGCCGGATCGTCCATGTCGTCCGGGCCGCGCTCGAGCATACGCCGCCGGAGATCGCCGCCGACGTCATCGACGAGGGAATCACAATGACCGGCGGTGGATCGCTGCTTCGCGACATCGCCGCCGTCCTCCAGGACGAGACCGGGCTGCCGGTGCGGGTCGCCGAGGACGCGTTGAGCTGCGTCGCGCTCGGCGCCGGGCGGGCGCTCGAAGAGCCGGTCTATCGGGGCGCATTAACGCCGGCTTGAGGGCGGAAAGGGGGCCGTCACGCGCGGGCGCGAGGCTCAGGCCGCTATGTCGTAGGGTTGAATTTCGCCGCTGAGATACAGATTGCGCGCCTTGGTTCGCGACAATTTGCCTGAGCTGGTGCGGGGCAGGGTGCGCGGCGGGATCAGCTCGACCACGGGCGAGATTCCGGTGATCGCCCGGACCCGCTCGCGAATGTCGTCGCGCAGCCGGCCGCGCTCGTGCGGGTCGGAAATTCGGCAGTGGACGAGGACCGCCGGGGTTTCCTCGCCGGACGGGCCGGTGATGGCGAAGGCGGCGATGTCGCCGGACTTGAAGCCGGGCAGCTGCTCGACCGCCCATTCGATGTCCTGCGGCCAGTGGTTGCGGCCGTTGATGATGATCATGTCCTTGGCCCGGCCGACGATGAAGATGTAGCCGCCCGACAGATAGCCCATGTCGCCGGTGTCGAGCCAATTGTCCTGAAGGCAGGCGCGGGTCGCCTCCTCGTCGCGGAAATAGCCGGCCATCACCGAGGTGCCGCGGACGAACACCCGGCCGATCGACCGGTCGGGAAGCGGCGATCCGTCTTCGCCGCGAATCTCGATCTCCATGCCGGTGACCGCCTTGCCGCAATTGACGATCGCCCGGTAGCGGCGGGGCCGCTCCTGAGCCTGGCTGCCTTCGCCCGAAAGCTCGCTTTCCTCGACCAGCTCGAGCCTGATTCCTTCACCCGGCGGCATCAGCGAGACGGCGAGCGTCGCCTCGGCCAGGCCATAGCTCGGACAGAAAGCGCTGGCCTCGAACCCGGCGTCGGCGAAGGCGTCGACGAAGGCCTGCATGACATCGGGGCGGATCATGTCGGCGCCATTGCCGGCGATCCGCCAGCGGGTCAGGTCGAAGCGGTCCTCGGCGCGGGTTTGGGAGCTCATCCGCCGCGAGCAGATGTCGTAGCCGAAGGTCGGCGAGTAGCTGAGCGAGGTGCCGGGGTTGCGGCTGATCATGTCGAGCCAGGCGAGCGGCCGCCGGGCGAAATCCTCGGTCTTGAGATAATCGACCGAAAGCTGGTTGGCCATCGGCGAGAGCATGCAGCCGACAAGGCCCATGTCGTGATACCAGGGCAGCCAGGAAATGCAGCGATCGCTGTCGATAATCTCGAGACCGACGGCGTGGGCGCGAAGATTGTCGAGCAGCGCCCGGTGGGTGACTGCAACGCCATGCGGGAAGCGGGTCGAGCCGCTGGAATATTGCAGATAGGCGATCTCGTCGGTGTCGGCCGGCGGAAGCTCGGCCGCGGCCGGCTCGATCTCGGGAAGCGATTCCCACGAGCGGGCGGCGATTCCGAGCTGGGCGGCGGCATCGCCGGCGAAAACGGCCAGCTCCTCGGGATAAAGGAACAATGTCGGGTCCGAGCTCGACAGCATGACCTTGAGCTGATCGACATAGGCTTCGCGTCCGCCGAAGCTGGTCGGAAGCGGAAGCGGCACCGGCCAGGCGCCGGAATAGACCGCGCCGAAGAAAGCGGCGGCGAACTCGGCGCCGGTTTCGGCGACCAGCGCCAGCCGGTCGCCGGGTCGAAGCCCAAGGGCGATGAAGCGCTGGGCGTTGGCCAGCGAATCCTCGCGCAGATCGGCGAAGGAATAAGCGCAAGCGAGATTGCCGCGGGCGTCGTGGAAATTCATCCCGCGCCGGCCGCGGGCGGCATAATCGAGCGCTTCGCCGAGCGTCGCGAAATCGGCGAGCCGACGCGGCAGGTCATCGAGGGTCGCAGTCGCCCCCGGAGGAGCGAGCGCGCAGGTTTCGGGCGAGTTGATATCGGGCACGCGCGGGTCCATCCCAAGTGGGTCCAAGACGTGCCCCCATGCGCAACGAACCGCGGGTAGGGGGCGCGGCGGCGCTTGTGATGGGGGGCGAGTGTGGCACAAAAAGGGCCGATGAATGCCCGCAACCGCCACAGGGCGCCCCGCCCACTCGGCCGCGAATCGCTGCGCGAACTGGCGATTCGCTACGTCGGCCGCTACGCGACGAGCCGGGCCAAGCTCGCATCCTACCTGCTTCGCAAGGTGCGCGAGCGCGGCTGGGACGAGGAGGAGGAAGCCGACATCGATGGCCTGGTCGAGCGATTTGCCGAGCAGGGCTATGTCGACGATGCCGGCTATGCGATGGCCAAGTCGCGCGCGTTGATCAGCCGCGGCTATGGCCCGCGCCGGCTGAGCGAGCAGATGCGCTCGGCCGGGATCGGCGAGGAGGATGGCGCCGAGGCCAAGGCGATGGCGCAAGCCGAGGCGGCCGAGGCCGCGCTTCGCCTCGCGCGAAAACGGCGAATCGGGCCGTTCGCCGATCAGGCCGCCGATGCCGCGGCGCGCGAGAAGGCGATGGCCATGTTGATCCGGGCCGGACACAGCTTCGCGCTTGCCCGCGCGATTGCCGACATGCCGCCTGGCGACCTGCCCGGAGAAGAAGAGCTGGAGGCCCTCGCGAGACGCAACATTTAAGTCGGTTTCCCGACAGACTTACCCATGTTATGGGCCGCCGGTGCAAGCGACCATGAGCGCCATGAACCCGCCTCAGCCCGAGCCGATCCCCCAGCCCGAACCGGCCGGAGCGGACGAGATGCCGCCGGTCACCGGCCGGATCAAATGGTTCGACGCGACTCGCGGCTTCGGCTTTTTGGTCTGCGACGAGCTCGACGGCGACGTCATGGTCCATTTCAGCGTGCTTCGCGAGCATGGCCGGCGAAGCATCCCCGAAGGGGCTTTGGTCGAATGCGTGCCGATGCGGCTCGATCGCGGGCTGCAGGCCAAAAGGATCCTGTCGATCGACCTCAGCGATGCCTTGCCGCCGGCGCCGAAAGCTTCCATGTCAACGGCCCAGCGCGCCGACCGCCGCGCCTTGTGGGACGCGGCCGGCGAGTTCGAGCCGGTGGAGGTGAAATGGTTCAACAGGGCCAAGGGCTATGGCTTCGTCGTCCGCGATGGCGGATCGGAGGACGTGTTCGTCCACATGGAGACGGTCCGGCAGGCGGGACTGATCGAGCTTCAGCCCGGCCAGAGCCTGGAAGCCCGCGTGGCGCCGAGCCGAAAGGGGCTGACCGCCGTCGAGCTTCGCCTCGCGGAATAGCCGTCCGAGCCGTGACCCTGGCGCTGGCCGCCGCCTTCCCAGCCTGCAGCCCGCAAGCGGCGGCGCCGGCGGCAATGGAGCGATCGCCCGCCGGGCTCGAGCAACTGCCGCTGACCATCCGATCCGGCGGCCAGGTACATCGTTTCATCGTCGAGGTGGCGCGATCGCCCGAAGAGCAGGCGCAAGGGCTGATGTTCCGCCAGTCGCTGGCGCCCGACCGCGGCATGATCTTCCCCTACGACCCGCCGCAGCAGGCGTCCTTCTGGATGAAGAACACCCTGATTCCGCTCGACATGATCTTCATCGGCCCCGACCGGCGGATCGTCCATATCGCCGACAATGCGGTTCCGCTGTCGCTCGAGCCGGTCACCTGGCCGCAGCCGGTCAGCGCGGTGCTCGAGCTGGCCGGCGGCCGGTCGGCCGAGCTTGAACTCAAGCCCGGCGATACGGTTGAATGGTAGGTCCCGCTCCCGCCTTGCGCTGACCTTCGCGAGCGGGCAAAGCCGCGGCCATGGGAATCCTCGCCAAAACCTTCACCTGGTGGAACGGTGCGACGCTCGGCACGGCGCTGTGGACTCGCTTTCGCGGCGAGGAAGTCGGCCGCGACGAGGCCGGCAACATCTATTACCGGCACAAGACCAACCCGGCGCGGCGCTGGGTGATCTACGAGGGCGCCAACGACGGCAGCCGGGTCGCCCCGGGCTGGCAATTGTGGCTTCGCGGGACGATCGACGAGCTTCCGGACAAGGCGCTTCCGCCGAAGCGCAAGTTCGAGCAGGAGCCGGTGCCCAATTTGACCGGCACCATGGCCGCCTTCCGGCCCGACGGGTCGCTGTCGGGAAAGCGCGTGCGGCCGGCCGCGACCGGCGACTATCAGCCGTGGACGCCCGACTGAGCGTGGGTTCCAAGGCCGTCCCGATCCTGATCCTGGCGCTTGCCCTGGCCGCCTGCGACCGATCGCCGCCGCCGCCGCGCGAGGCGCCGAGCGACAATGTCATGACCACCGACGTACCGACCAGCGCCGCCGACCAGCCGGGGGTTACGCCAATGGCCGAGCGGGTGGCGGTGATCGGCCTTCTCAACAAGCGCAACGGAATCGTTCGCGACCTCGAGCTGAGGCCGGGCCAGGCGGTCCGGGTCGGCGATGCGATCGTCCGGCTTCGCGCCTGCGAGGCCAGCGCTCCGTGGGAGGCGCAGGCGCTGACCGGAGCCTTCCTCCAGCTCGACGTGCTTCGTCCGGACAATCGCTGGCAACGGGTGTTTTCGGGCTGGGTGTACAAGGAATCGCCGTCGCTCAACGTCGTCGAACATGCCGTCTATGACGTTTGGCCCAAGAGCTGCGCGATGACATATCCGGCCGGCCCGGATTCGCCCTCGGCGCCGGTCGCGGCCAACAACCGGTCGAGCGCGCCGAAATCGGCCGGACCGGCCGCGGCTCCGAGGCGCGATCCCCCGGCACCTGCGCCGGCCCCGGCCGAGCCGCCGCCGAGCGCCGCCGACAGCAATTCCGAATAACGCTGTTTCGACACGGCGACCGCGCCGAGCGAGGCGAGATGGCTGGTCATGAACTGGCAGTCGAGAAGCGTGAAGCCGCCGACCTTGAGCCGGGCGACGAGGGCGGCGAGGGCGACCTTCGACGCATCGGTCATGCGGCTGAACATGCTTTCGCCGAAGAAGGCCCGGCCGAGCCTGACGCCATAGACTCCACCAGCCAGAGCGCCTTCGTGCCAGACCTCGACCGAATGGGCGTGGCCGGACCGGTGGAGGGCGAGCATCGCTTGTTCGATCTCGGCATTGATCCAGGTTTCCTCGCGGTCGGCGCAGCCGGCGATGACCCCGGCGAAGTCGCCGTCGCGACTGAGCGAAAAGCGCCCGGAACGGAGGGTCCGCCGAAGCGAACGTGACAGATGAAAGCCGTCGACCGGAATGATTGCCCGGCTGCGCGGCTCGACCCAGAAAAGTTCGGGCGAGTCGCGGCTGTCGGCCATCGGGAAGATGCCGGTCGCATAGCCTTGAAGCAGAAGGCGGGGATCAAGGCGACTCATGGGGACAGTATCCGTCATTCCCGCAAAAGCGGGAATGCCGCTTTTTTCCCAGAGCTAGCTGAAGTCAGCGGGACTCCCGCTTTCGCGGGAGTGACGGCTTCAGAGTATCTCGCGAACGACATCCTGCGGGCGGCACAGGCGCACGCCCTTGTCGGTTTCGACGAGCGGCCGGTTGATCAGGATCGGATGGGCCATCATCGCATCCAAAATGGCATCATCGTCGACGCCGGGGGCGGTCAGCCCGAGCTCGGCGGCGAGCGGTTCCTTGGTGCGAAGCCCGTCCCTAGGGCTGATTCCGGCCCGCCCGTAAAGTCGCTTGAGCTCGGCGCGCGAGGGCGGGTTTTCGAGATATTCGTTGACGGTCACGTCGACCCCGGATTCCTTGAGGATTTCGAGTGTCTTGCGCGACGTTCCGCACTTCGGATTATGGTGGATCGTGGCCTTCATCGCGGCGCCGAGCCATAGGGCCGGGGGCTGTTCGCCGCAAGCTCCGGGGCAGGCGCAAGCAGCGACAAGCCCCCTATTGTCGCGTCGCCGGAACGATAGGACGACAATGTCGTTCCTTGCCCTGTGACATGCGCCGCCGCCGGGAAACCAGGGCCCGGAGCATGGTCCGGAAGTTCAACAAACGGGAGAAAGACGATGCAAAAGCCACTTCTTGCGATGGTGCTGGCAAGCTCGGTCGCGCTCAGCGCCTGCGCGACCCGCACCTCGGGCGACATTGCCCAGGGCGCAGCTTATGGCGCCGCGGCCGGAACGGTTGCCGGCGCGGTAATCCCGGGCGTCGGCCTGATCGAAGGCGCCGCTGTGGGCGCGGCGATCGGCGGCCTTGCCGGAGCCGTCTGGGCGGACCGCAACAATGACGGTCGGGTCGACGGCTATGTCTATCAGGGCCAATATTATCAGGGCGCGCCCGCGGGCTGGGATCCGACGGCTCAGCGCGTTGCGACCGGAGCCCTCGGCGGCGCGGCGCTCGGCGCTGCGGCCGGCGCGGTCATCCCGGGTCTCGGCATCCTCGAAGGCGCGGTGGTCGGCGCTGCGATCGGCGGACTTGCCGGAGCGGTCTGGGCCGACCGGTCGGGCGACGGCCGGGTCGACGGCTACGTCTACCAGGGCCAATATTATCCGGGTGCTCCGCCCCAGGCGGGCCAGCCGGCTTACCAGGCGCCGATTCGCCGCGGTGAGCGCGGATAAGCGAATACGGAGTTGAAGTGACAGTAAGGCGTATCGAGTGCACCGGCCGGTTTCGGCCGGTGCACTTCCCTGTTTCGCTCTGCAGCGTCGCGGCGGGCCTTGCGCTCGTCGCGGTGCCTGCGCCTGCGATCGCCAGCCCGGCCTTGGCCGCGACCGGCGCGACGGTCGCCGCGGCCGCGGCCGGCGAGGGCATTTCCGATTTCTACCGGGCCCGGGAGGCCCGGCCACTGTGGCTCGCGTCGCCCGGCGCCGGCGAGGCGCTCGTCGCGCTGCTCGACAATGCCAATGTCGACGGGTTCAACCGCGACAAATATCGCATTCGGCAGGTGTCGCGAGCGCTGAGCGCCGCCCGCAGCGGCGATTATCGCGCAGTCCAGCGCGCCGAGCAGATGCTGAGCGAAGCGTTCGTCGCATACGCCCGCGACCTGCGCTCGGCACCCGACATCGGCATTTATTATGTCGATCGCGAGCTGGTGCCGCGGGCGCCTTCGGCGCGACAGCTGCTCGAGCAGGCGGCAGCTGCTCCATCGCTGACGGACTATGTCGAGCGGATGGGATGGATGAACCCGCTCTACGGCCAGCTTCGCCAGGCGCTGGTCAACCGCGCTTACTCGGGCGAGGCGCAGCGTCGGACGATCCAGCTCAACCTCGAGCGCGCCCGGACGCTTCCGGCCGGAGGCCAGCGCCATGTCATCGTCAACAGCGCCGCTCAGCGGCTCTACATGTACGAGAATGGCGAGGTCGTTGGATCGATGCGGGTGGTGGTCGGAAAGCCGCACCACCAGACGCCGATGATGACGGCGTTCATCCGCAACGTTACCCTCAACCCTTATTGGAACGTGCCGCCCGACCTCGCGGCGGAGCGGATCGCGCCCAACGTCGTCAAAAGCGGCCTCGGCTATCTGCGCAGCCGCGGTTACCAGGTGCTGTCCGACTGGAGCGACAAGGCCAAGCTGGTCGACCCGGCGACGATCGACTGGACGGCGGTTGCCGAGGGGCGGCGCGAGGTTCGGCTGCGTCAGCTGCCCGGGTCGAGCAACGGAATGGGGAAGATGAAGTTCATGTTCCCCAACGACGAGGGCGTCTATCTGCACGACACGCCGGAAGACCAGTTGTTCAGCGAGGCATCGCGCCTGTTCAGCGGCGGCTGCGTCCGGCTCGAGGATGCGCCGCGGCTGGCCGAATGGCTGTTCGGCAAGCCGGTTCGGGTACCGCGCGGAGGCAAGGCCGAGCAGGAAGTCCCGCTGCCCGAGCTGGTGCCGGTCTATCTGACCTATATGACCGTTCTTCCGAGCGGAAACCGGCTGGCCTTTTACGACGACATCTACGGGCGCGACCGAGCCCGGCTTGCCCAGATTTCGGCGGGCGAACGGGTCGCCATCCGCTAGGTTCGGGCCTCAGTTCGGGGTCCAGTCGGGATACCAGGTGATGTCGCTGGCCACCGGCCGCCCCTGCGGATCGCGGGCCGGCCGGAAGCGGACGTGCTGGACCGCGAGCTGGCAGAAGAGTTGATCGACGGTCGGATTGCCGGTCGACCGGGCGATCCGGCAGTTGGAGGCGCTGCCGTCGGTGCCGACCAGCAAGGTGATTCCGATCCGGCCGCTGCGCATTCCGCTCAGGGCGACGATCCGGCGATATTCGCGATCGGGAATTTTGGAGATGCGCTGGGCCGGCGTGAACCCGCCGCCGCCCGACCCGGCGCCGCCGGCGCCGCCTCCGCCAAAGCCGCTGCCCTGGCCGCCGGCACCGGTGCCCGAGCCTGGCACGCTCGCCGCCCCCGCGGTTCGGTCGAGCCCCTCCGGGCCCTTGACCTCGGCGACGGCGATCGGCTGCTCGACCGGAAGCGGGATTCGCGGTTCGGGGGCGACGACCGGGGTCGGCCTAGACTTGATGTTGGCCGGAGCCGCTTCATCCTTCGCCGCGCTGCTGTCCGGTGTCGGCGGCGGCGGCGGCGGCGGCGGGGGAAGCGTTTCGGTTAGCGTGACCGTTCGAAGCCGCTCGACCGCGCGGCCGACGGTTTCGACGTTGAAGCCCGACAGCAGGGCAGCTCCGAGGCCGGCATGGACGAGCACGACAGCGGCGATCGCCTTCGCCCTGTCCTGCTTCCGATCTTTTCCTCGATAGGTCGGCATATCGCTCAACGATCCCGATCAGCATTGAACGCGCGCACAAGGCGAAAGTTGTCGATCCGGCAACGACTCGTGCCGCGGCCTCGCCACTTCGGAGCAACCGGCGCGTTGATCAAGCAGTGACAACCATGCGTGACAGTGTCGATCCGGACCGATTGCCCGCCTATCCCCTGTGGGCGACGCTGCCGTTCACCGCGATGACGCTGCTGATCATCCCGGTCTACTGGGTCGAATACGGACCGGGCAATTTCCTGTGGTTTTCCGATATCGCCCTGTTCGCGGTGGCGATCGCCATGTGGACCGGGCAGCGGATGCTGTTTTCGATGATAGCGCTCGGAGTGCTTCCGCTCGAGCTCGTCTGGACGATCGACATATTGACGCTCGGCAATCTGATCGGGCTTGCCGCCTACATGTTCGATGATTCCTATCCCCTGTGGCTTCGGGCGCTGTCGCTGTTCCACATCCCGCTTCTGGGAGTGCTGATCTGGTCGCTGCTCGCCCAGGGATACGAGCCGCGCGCCTTCTGGCCGCAGGTGTTCCTGGGCTTCACCGTATTGCCGCTCACCCGGCTGCTTACCGGCGAGGAGGAGAATGTGAACTGGGTCTATGGCCTCGGGCCGGAGGCGGCGCAGATCATCCCCGATCCCTGGTATCTGCCGGCCTTCATGATCGCGCTTCTGGTCGGGGTCTATGTGCCGACCCACCTGCTGCTGAAGCGGCTGGCGGCTAGGCCCGCTGCTTCTCCTCGAGCCAGCGCTCGAGCCACTTGATCGTGTAGTCGCCGCTAAGGAACTGAGGGTCGCGGACGATGTCCTGGTGGAGCGGGACGGTGGTCTTCATCCCCTCGACGACGAATTCTTCGAGCGCCCGGCGGAGGCGCATGATGCAGCGCTCGCGAGTGGTGCCGTAGACGATCAGCTTGGCGATCATGCTGTCGTAATAAGGCGGCACCCGGTAACCGGCGTAAAGACCGCTGTCGACGCGGACATGCATCCCGCCGGGAGCGACATAATTCATCACCGTTCCGGGCGATGGCGCGAACGTGTCGGGATCCTCGGCATTGATCCGGCATTCGATGGCATGGCCGTGGAGCCGGACATCCTCCTGGCGGCAGGACAGGCCCTCGCCCTGGGCGACCCGGATCTGCTCGCGAACCAGGTCGATGCCGCTGATCATCTCGGTCACCGGATGCTCGACCTGAAGCCGGGTGTTCATCTCGATGAAGTAGAATTCGCCGTCCTCGTAGAGGAATTCGATGGTGCCGGCGCCGCGATAGCCCATCTCGGCCATCGCCTTTCGCACTACCTCGCCCATCCGCTCGCGTTCCTCCGGCGTGATCACGGGGGACGGGGCTTCCTCGAGCACCTTCTGGTGGCGGCGCTGGAGCGAGCAGTCGCGCTCGCCCAGATGGATGGCATTGCCCTCGCCGTCGCCGAACACCTGGAACTCGATGTGGCGCGGATCGGCGAGATATTTTTCCATGTAGACGGTGTCATCGCCGAAGGCGGAGCGGGCTTCGGAGGAGGCCTGGCTCATCAGGCTTTCGAGCTGCTCTTCGGAAGGCACGACCTTCATTCCGCGGCCGCCGCCGCCGGAAGCGGCCTTGATCAGCACCGGATAGCCGATTTCGCTGGCGAGCGCCTTCGCCTGCGCGACGCTTTCCAGCGCCCCGTCGGAACCGGGGACGAGAGGCAGGCCGAGCTTGGCGGCGCTTCGCTTGGCCTCGATCTTGTCGCCCATGATCCGGATATGCTCGGGCTTGGGTCCGACCCAGACGATGTCGTGCAGTTCGACGATCTCGGCGAACTTCGCATTCTCCGAGAGAAAGCCGTAGCCGGGATGGATGGCGTCGGCGTGGACGACCTCGGCGGCGGAGATGATGTT
>DATLGC010000205.1:0-14125 GCA_035540655.1 Sphingomicrobium sp.
GAGCCAATGCCGGGACTCCCCTTGCACGGGCCGGAGCAATGGCTCGAAGAGCTCGAGCTGTTCACCGATTGGTATTGCCCGGCCCTCGACTTGCGGGTCGATGCCGAGGCTTTCGTTGCCGCTTGGGAAGAAGTGCTGCACCCGGTCGCCTCCGACGGCCTTGGGCCGGTGACCGTGCTTCGCGATTACCATGCGGAAAACGTCATGCTGGTCGACGGCCGCGACGGCGTTGCGCGGTTCGGCCTGCTCGATTTCCAGGATGCTTTGGTCGGCCATCCAGCATATGATCTCGCCTCGGTGCTCGAGGACGCGCGGCGCGACGTGCCGGAAGCGATCGAGCGGGCGATGCTCGACCGCTACATCGCCGCGATGGGTCAGGGGGATCTGTTCGAACGCGCTTATTGGGCGCTGGCCGCGCAGCGCAACACGCGAATACTCGGCGTATTCACAAGGCTGTGGAAGCGCGACGATAAGCCGCGTTACCGCCAGTTCCAGCCCCGAATGTGGGGATTGCTGGAACGCGACCTGGCCCATCCGGGCCTCGAGCCAGTTCGAAGCTGGTTCGACGCGAACATTCCATCCCATGCCAGGGCGGCGCCTTGGCTCGATCAAGTGGCATGAATCTGGCCAGGCGCTCCTTGACGCTTCGCGCGGAGATTGCCGCCGAAGTTCCCGACACCGCCATGGTCATGGCGGCTGGGCTCGGCAAACGGATGCGCCCGCTGACCGCCAGCCGCCCAAAGCCCTTGATCGAGGTCGCTGGAAAGACACTCATCGACCATGTCCTGGACCGGTTGCGCGCCGCCGGGGTCCGGCGCGTGGTGGTCAACGTCCACTATCTCCCGGACGCTGTGGAGGCGCATCTTGCCAGTCGTGTGACGGACCTCGAGGTCCGTATTTCGGACGAGCGCTCGCAGCTGCTGGAGACCGGCGGCGGGCTGGTAAAGGCCGCGCCCCACATCGCTTGCGATCCGTTTCTCGCCATCAACAGCGACAACCTCTGGATCGATGGTCCGGCGGACACGCTGAAGCTGCTCGCGTCGCAATGGGATGACGAGCGGATGGACGCTTTGTTGTTGCTCGTCCCCCATGCTCGGGCCCAGAATCACCGCGGACTCGGGGATTTTCACATGGACAAGGCCGGGCGGCTCAAGCGCCGCGGACGCTCGAGGGTGGCTCCGTTCGTCTACACGGGCGTGCAGATGCTCGCCAAGCGGCTGCTCGTCGGAGCGCCCGACGGGCCCTTCTCGACCAATGTCTTGTGGGACCGGGCGATCGCGCAAGGGCGCTGCTTCGGAGCGGTGCATCACGGCCTTTGGTTCGACGTCGGCACCCCGCAGGCCATTCGCGCGACCGAGCAATTCCTCCGCCATGTCTGATCGCGCCGCCGAGCGCCCCGTCGCGCCGGCGGTCTATACCATTCCCGCGCACCGGTCGTTCGCCGATTCGCTCGTCGCCGGCCTGATCGCCGGTCACGGGAGCGATCCGCTCGGCCTGGCGAAGGGCCGGATCCTCCTGCCCAACAATCGCGCTGTTCGTACGGTCACCGAAGCCTTCGTCCGCGCCAGCGGATCCGGACTGGTCCTTCCGCGGCTGATACCGATCGGCGACCCGGAGCTCGAGGAACGGATCGGTGCAGCGCTCGACCTCGCCGACGAGGCCGAGCTTATCCCCCCGGCGGTCGAGCCCTTGGCGCGGCTTCTGGCCCTTGCGGCGCTGGTCAGGGGACCCGGGGATACATTGTCGGAAGCGCTTCGGCTCGCCGGCGATCTCGCCCGCACGCTCGATGCCCTGTTGATCGAGCAGGTCGATCCGGGCCGCCTGCGCGACGCCGCAAAAGACGCCGGCGACCTTGCGGTCCACTGGCAGATATCGCTCGAGCGATTGCAGGCCATCCTCACCGCCTGGCCGCAGGAGCTGCTCGAGAGAAAGCGAATTGACCTGGCCGAGCGGCGCAACCGCCTGCTGACTCGGCTGGCGCACCGTTGGAGCGATGAGCCGCCGCCCGGTTTCACGGTCGCCGCCGGCATCACCACCGTCGCTCCGCAGGTCGTGCGCCTGCTTCGCACCGTGGCTTTCATGCCAAGCGGCACGGTCGTGCTTCCCGCGCTAAGCCTTGCCGACAGCTTGCCCGATAACGAATGGGAGGCGCTCGGCCCGGACGAGAAGGGGCGGAGCGAGGAGACCCACCCGCAATATCATCTGAAGCTGCTGCTCGACCGCATGGGCGTCGGCAGGGGCGAGGTCGAGCGGTGGCGCGCCGGGGGCCGAGCCGCCTCTCCGGCCGTTCGGGGGAGAGCGGTCGCCCATGCGATGACTGCGGCCGAATTCAGTGACAAATGGAGCGGTCTCAAGCCGGTCGAGCGACGGCTTGCCGGAGTGAGGCTGGCCGAGCTTCCCGATCCCGCCTCGGAAGCCCAGGCCATCGCGCTCGCGCTTCGGGAAGCGCTCGAAACCCCTGGCCGAACCGCCGGTCTGGTGACTCCCGACCGGGCTCTCGCGGCGCGAGTCTCGGCGTTGCTCGCCCGCTGGGGGATTGACGCCGACGACAGCGCCGGACGCCCCCTGTCCAGTCTGCCGGCGGGAACGCTCCTGCTGGGGATCGCATCGGCGGCCGCCGAGCGTTTGGCGCCGGTGCCCCTGCTTGCCTTGCTCAAGCACCCGCTGGTCGGCGGCGAGGGTGACGAGCGCGCCAAATGGCTCGAATCGGTCCGCCGGCTCGACCTCGCGTTTCGCGGCCCGAGACCCGCGGCCGGCCTGGAAGGGCTCGACCGTCATTTCGAAGACATGCCGGCTTGGCAGCGCCTCAGGCCCAGCGTCGCCGGAATCGATGATCTGTTCGACGGCGAACTGTCGATTGCCTCGATTGCCCGCGCCCTGACGGTGGCGGCGGACGCGTTGGCCGGAAGTCGCGCCTGGCAGGGGTCTGACGGGCGGATGGCGGCCGAGCTCCTGGCCGAGCTTCAGGCCTGCGCCGATGCCGGGCGGCTGGCCATCAGCGCCGACGACGCTGTGCCGCTGCTTCGCTCATTGCTCGAGCTCAGGCAGGTGCGGCCTCCATTCGGAGGGCATCCGCGCATCTTCATCTGGGGTTTGCTCGAAGCTCGTCTGCAGCAGGCCGACCTGATGATCCTCGGCGGGGTCAACGAGGGAGTCTGGCCTGCGCTTCCGGCAGCCGACGCATGGCTTGCCCCGAAGATAAGGGCGAACCTCGGCCTTCCCGGCCTGGAGTTCCGGATTGGCCTTGCCGCCCACGATTTCGCCGGTGCGCTTGGAGCTCCGCAGGTGCTCATTACCCGGGCGCGGCGCGACAGCCGTTCGCCGACGGTGGCGTCGCGCTTCTTGCTTCGGCTGCAGGCGATGACCGGCGGCCTTGTGCGCGACGCTCGGCTCGACCGGCTGGCGCTTGCGCTCCACGATCCCGGCGAGGTGCAGCCCGCCGACCGGCCGGCGCCTTCGCCGCCGGTCGAAAGTCGGCCCAGGCGGATATCGGTCACCGCGGTCGACCGGCTGAAAGCCGATCCTTTCTCTTTCTACGCCCAGGCAATGCTCGGCCTTCGAAGCCTCGATGCAATCGATGCCGAGCACACCGCCGCCTGGCGCGGCACCGCCGTCCACGCCGTGTTCGAAAAATGGCTGGCGAAAGACGAGTGCGATCCCGACCTCTTACTGCCTCGGGCCCAGGCACTTCTGGCCGACGGAAGCATCCACCCGATGCTTCGGGCCCTGTGGCAACCTCGGTTGATCGAAGCGATTCGCTGGATTGCCGACCGTGAACGCGAAAATCGCGCCTGTCAGCGCCGCCCGCTTAAGGCGGAGGCCTATGGCGAAGCGGAGATCGGCGAGGTCGAGCTTCACGGCAAGGCCGACCGTATTGACCGGCTGGGCGACAACGGTCTGGCGATCATCGACTACAAGACCGGCCAGCCGCCCAGGCAAAAGGCGGTCGACGCAGGTTTCGCGCTGCAACTGGGGCTTCTTGGCCTGATCGCTCGGGCCGGGGGTTTCGAGGGCATATCGGGAGAGCCGCAAGCACATGAATATTGGTCGCTTGCCAAGGATCGAGGCCAGTTCGGCAAACTGACTCGGCCGGACAGGGGTGGCGCGGAAGACTTTCTTGCTCATGCCGAGGCGAACTTCCGCCAGGCGGCGCAGGACTGGCTGCTCGGCGACAGGCCGTTTACGGCCAAGCTCAACCCCGCCTACGCGCCTTACGGCGATTATGACCAGCTGATGCGGCTGGAGGAATGGTACGGCCGCGAATGACTCCCCGGAGGTTACTTGCCCTTGGGCTTCTTGACCTTCGAGGCATAGAGAAGGGCCGCGACAATCGCAGCCGAGCCGATGCCGACGGTAACGCCGGCTTTCACCAGCTTCGCCCGACGCTGTTCGTCGCCCTTGTCCTTGTCGTCGTCGCTCATGCCACCGTCCTGAAGCTGGTTGATATCGCCCTATCTATGAACCGAGCGGCTGCTTGGGAAGCACCAGCCGTGGTGGGCGGTCGCTGATGCGGCGGCGAGTGAAGCTCTTGCCGCAGCTCGGGGACGAGCAGGCCAGGGCGGCCGACCCGCGGATCCACGCCGCGCTTTCGGCCTCGGCCGGGACGGGCAAGACCCAGGTGCTGACCGCGCGCGTATTGCGGCTCCTGCTCGATGGCGTGGCGCCCGAGAATATCCTGTGCCTGACCTTCACCAAGGCCGGCGCGGCCGAGATGGTCAACCGGATCAGCGCCCGGCTCGCCGCCTGGGTGCGCATGAAGGACAGCGACCTTGGAGGCGAGCTCCAGGCGCTTCGCGCCGATCCGGGGCCGGACAGCCGCCGGAAAGCGCGCCGATTGTTCGCCAGGGTGCTCGACGCTCCCGGTGGACTGCGAATCCAGACGATCCACGGCTTTGCGCAATCCTTGCTCGCCTCCTTCCCCGCCGAGGCCGGGATCGCGCCCGGATTCCAGCCGATCGAAGGGCGCGCCGAGCAGGAGCTTGTGCGCCGGACTCTAGCCGACCTGCTGGCGGACGCCGAGGCTAGCGGTGACGAGCGGCTGATCGCCGACGTCCAGTGTCTCAGCCTTCGGCTCGGGGAAGGGCCGGCGGTCGATTATCTGACCTTGTGCGCGAAAAAGCATGAGGCGCTGGCCGCGCTTGGAGCGGCAAACGACATCGAGCCGCGGCTGCGCGCAATACTCGGTGTCCCCGAAGGCTCGGTGGAAGACTTCCTGGCCGCACATTGCGCCGACGACCAATTCGATTGCGACCTGTTGCAGGCGATCGCCGAGGCGAACCGCAAGTGGGGGACGGCATCGGCGCAGGACACCGTCACCCAGATCGAACAATGGCTGGCGATGGACGGGCCGGCGCGGGCGACGGCACTCGGCGAGCTCGCGCTGCTCGTGTTCACCGGCAAGGGCGAATTGCGCAAGGTCAAGGCTGGGCAGCTTCGCGCTGATCCCGATTATGAGCGCCATTGCGAAGCGCTTGCACAGGCAATCTCGGAGCTGCTGCATGTCCAGCGGTCAGCCAGGCTGGCCTGCGACATGGCCGCGGGCCTGCGAGCCGGACAGGCTTTCGCCGGTGCATATGTCAGAGCCAAGCGCAGCGCCGGAGTTGCCGATTTCGACGACCTGATCGCCTGGTGCCGCGAGTTGCTCGATAAGCCGGGGATGGGAGACTGGGTGCGCTACAAGCTCGACCGCAGGATCGATCACATCCTCGTCGACGAAGCTCAGGACACCAACGCCGGGCAGTGGGAGATCGTCAAGGCGCTCGCCGGAGAGTTCTTCAGCGGGGCGAGCGAGTCCGATCGGCGCCACCGGACGATTTTCATGGTCGGCGACTTCAAGCAGGCGATTTTCGGCTTCCAGGGCACCAACCCGCACGAGTTCAACCGCGCCCGCCAATGGGTCGGGGAAAGCGCCTCGGCGCTTCTCGCGGCCGAAAGCGGGGCCGAGCCCGAAGGCGAGCGGCTGGCTCGCGAGTTCAAGGATCTGTCGATCGCCGCCAGCTTCCGGTCGAACCAGCCCGTGCTCGACGTCGTTGACGCGATGATCCGGGAAGTCGGATTCGACGCCATGGGGCTTCCCGAGCCGCCGCCGCCCCACCGCGCCTGGGAAGGCAATCGGCGCAAGCCGGCGCTGGTCGAGCTGTGGCAGCCCTTTTCCATCGGCGACGGCGAGGACGAAGGGGATGAGGCCGGCGAAGAAGGCTGGCTCGACGAAAAGGAGCGGCGCTATGCCGAGGCTCTTGCCGGCCAGGTCAAGAGCTGGCTGGAGGAGGCGCCGGTCCTCGCTTCGACCAAGCGGCTGCTGACCCCAGGCGATATCTTGATCCTCGTGCGAAGCCGGGCCGAGCTGGCCTCGCTGATCGTCGCCCGATTGTTCATGGCAGGGGTGCCCGTTGCGGGGATCGACCGGCTGCATCTGTCGAAGCCGTTTGCGGTTCGCGATTTGCTTGCCGCGGTCGGATTCGCGGTTCAGCCGATGGCCGACCTCAACCTGGCCAATCTGCTCGTTTCCCCGCTGATAGGCTGGAATCAGCAGCAATTGTTCGACCTGGCTCATGGGCGGGGCAAGAAGGCCCTGTGGCGCATTCTCGTCGAGCGGGCCGACGAGCGCGATGATTTCGCCGAGGCAAGGTCGGCGCTCGGAGCGCTTCTGACCATTGCCGATTTCACGACGCCGCACCGTTTCCTCGAAACGATTCTGTCCGGACCGCTCGACGGCCGGCGCCGTCTCTATGGCCGGCTCGGTCTAGCCGCCCGCGATCCGATCGACGAATTGCTGTCGAGCGCACTGGAGTTCGAACGCAACGAAATTCCCTCGCTCGATCGCTTTGTCGCCTGGTTCGGCCGAGGCGAGGTCGAGGTTCAGCGCGACCCTTCGGCATCGACCAATGCCGTCCGGGTGATGACGGTCCACGGCGCAAAGGGGCTCGAGGCGCCCTTCGTCATCCTCGCCGACTCCACCGCCGATCCCAGGCAGCTCGGCCGGCGCAATGCGCCTCTCGATTACCACGGTTTCGGCCAGCCCGTGCCGGTCATCCGGCCGTCCAGGAGCGAGCTCGTGGCGCCATTCGATCGAAACATCGCCTTACAGGAACAGCTCGACCTCGAGGAGCATTGGCGGCTGCTCTACGTCGGAATGACCCGGGCGATCGAGCGGCTGGTCGTTGCCGGCGCCGAGCGCAACCGGATGGTCGATGATTGCTGGCACAAAAGGGTCGAGCGAGCGCTCCAGTCGCTTGGCGCGCAGTGGGAGGATGATTCCCGCTGGCGCCGCCGGATCCGCTATGACGGCGGCATCGGCGCGGCCCCGGCCAAGCCGAAGCCGCCGCGCTCCGCCCCCGAGCCGATTTCCGTCCCCGATTGGGTTCGGGCCCCTGCGCCCCCCGAGGCCCGGCCGCCTCGGCCGCTTGCTCCTTCTGCCCTGGCCGAAGATCGCGAAGCTGCGCTTCCGCCGGGCGAGGCGATGCGCGCCGCCGCCCGCCGCGGAACCCTGATCCACGCATTGTTCGAGCGGCTGCCCGACGTCGCGCCCGGGGCTCGTAACGCGGCCGCGAAACGCTGGCTCGAGCGGTCGGCGGGTGTCGCCGACGATGCCGAGCGCGAGGAGCTCGCCTCGCTGGTCTGCTCGATTCTTGCCGACCCGGCCTATTCGCCCCTGTTTTCCGAAGGATCGCTGGGCGAGGCGCCAATCGCCGCGGCGCTGCCCGACGGACGGGTGATCGCCGGCACTGTCGACAGGCTGCTGGTCGAGCCGGAGCGGGTTTCGGTCATCGATTTCAAGACCGGTCGGGTGCCGGCCGGCGATTCCGCCATTCCGCGATCCCATCGCGTGCAGATGGAGGCTTATGCCGAAGCGCTGCGGGTGATTTTCCCGGGCCGCGAAATCCGTGCGGCGCTTCTCTATACCGGCGGGCCGCAGCTCATCGATGTTGCCGGTTGAGGGATGGCACGACAGCCTCCATATGGCGGTCTGACGATTCCCCAGGAGATTCCCCCAAATGGCGATCACGACAGTCACTGACGAGAATTTCTCCGCGGACGTGCTCGGCGCCGACAAGCCGGTGCTGGTCGATTTCTGGGCTGAATGGTGCGGCCCGTGCCGGATGATCGCTCCGGCGCTCGAGGAAATCGCCAATGATCTCGGCGAAAAGGTGACGATCGCCAAGCTCAATATCGACGAGAATCCGGACACTCCGGGCCGCTATGGCGTTCGCGGCATTCCGACCATGCTGCTGTTCAAGGACGGCCAGCCAGTCGCGCAGAAGGTCGGCGCCGCTCCCCGCGGGCAGATCCAGCAATGGCTTGAGGGCAATCTCTAGCCTTCGGGCGGCTCCGTCCCGTCGAGACCGCGCGTATCGGGGCGGAAACGGTCGAATTTGGGCAATTGGTCGGCGGGGTTGAACCAGCCGACCTTCGATCGCCAGAATATGTGAAATTCGGGCGCGTTTGCCTCCGGGTGATCGAGCGTGACGGTGCTGAAGTCGATCGTTTCGGGCTGGTGGTCGACCTTCATGTAGAGCGGCGTTCCGCACCGGCCGCAAAAAGCGCGGTGGCCGAAGCTCGAGCTTTTGACCGTTCGAACCTCGCCCGCGCCCGCGGTCCAGGCAAAATCCCCCTCGTTGACGCTTGCGAACGCCATTGCCGGCGATCCGCTGCTCAGCTGGCAGATGCGGCAGTGGCACCAGCCGCAGTCGAACGGATCGCTCGCCAGCCTGTATCGCACCGCCCCGCAAAGGCATCCGCCGCTCAGTCCGGCCATAGGCCCTCCTTCAATTGACTAGGGCGGGACCGCTGCCTACATCGCCGCCGCAACGCCCGCGCGCGGGGCGGGATACGTGACCGCTTCTTCCAAGCGCCCCCGGGCCCTTTAAGGGAATTCCATGTTCGCCGCACTGGCCAAGAACATCTTTGGATCGTCGAACGACCGCTATGTGCGGAGCCTTGGCCGGATCGTCGAGACGATCAACGGCTTCGAGCCCACGATTTCGGCGATGAATGACGAGGAGCTGCGGCGCCAGACCGAGATCTTCCGCCGCCGCCTCGCCGATGGCGTCAAGCTCGACGATCTGCTGCCGGAAGCGTTCGCCACCGTTCGCGAAGCGGCCAGGCGAACACTCGGCCAGCGGCATTATGACGTCCAGCTGATCGGCGGCATCGCCCTTCATCGCGGCGAGATTGCCGAGATGAAGACTGGCGAGGGCAAGACCTTGGTGGCGACGCTCGCCGTCTATCTGAATGCCCTTCCCGGAAAGGGCGTCCACGTCGTCACGGTCAACGACTATCTTGCCCGTCGCGACGCCGACTGGATGGGGCAGATCTATCGCTTTCTCGGCCTGACCGTTGGGGTGATCGTCCCCAACCTGACCGACGAGCAGCGGCGCGAAGCTTATAATTCCGACATCACCTACGCGACCAACAACGAGCTCGGCTTCGATTATCTTCGCGACAATATGAAATATTCGCGCGCGGTGATGGTCCAGCGGCCGTTCAATTACGCGATCGTCGACGAGGTGGACTCGATCCTAATCGACGAGGCCCGGACTCCGCTCATCATTTCCGGCCCGACCGACGACAAGTCCGATCTCTACATTTCGGTCGACAAGCTGGTGAAGACGCTCGAGCCCAGCGATTATGAGAAGGACGAAAAGCAGAAGACCGTAGTCCTGACCGAGGAGGGCACCGAGAAGGCTGAGCGGATGCTCGAGGAAGCCGGCATCATCGAAGGTCGCAACCTCTACGACATCGCCAACACGCAGGTGGTTCACCACCTGAACCAGTCGCTGAAGGCCAACGTCATGTTCCGCCGGGACATCGACTATATCGTCAAGGACGGCAAGGTCGTCATCATCGACGAATTCACCGGCCGGATGATGGAAGGCCGGCGCTGGTCGGACGGCCTCCACCAAGCGGTCGAGGCCAAGGAAGGAGTCGCTATAGAGCCCGAGAACCAGACGCTCGCCTCGATTACCTTCCAGAATTATTTCCGGATGTATCCCAAGCTGGCTGGAATGACCGGCACGGCACTGACGGAAGCGCCTGAGTTCTTCGACATTTACAAAATGAACGTCGTTTCGATCCCGACCAATGTGCCGGTGCAGCGGATCGACGACGACGACGAATTCTACAAGAACATCACCGACAAGTTTGGCGCCATCGCCAAGGAGATCAAGGCGCGGCAGGACAAGGGCCAGCCGGTCCTGGTCGGGACCGTGTCGATCGAAAAGTCGGAAATGCTATCCGAGTTTCTCAAGCGCGAAGGGATCCGCCACTCGGTACTCAACGCCCGCTTCCACGAGCAGGAAGCGCATATCGTGGCGCAGGCCGGCCGGCTCGGCGCCGTGACGATAGCCACGAACATGGCGGGCCGCGGCACGGACATCCAGCTCGGCGGTAACGTGGACTTCCGGATCGAGGACGAGCTCGGCGACATGGAGGAAGGGCCCGAGCGGGACCGCGCAATCGAGCGGATCCGCAAGGAAGTCGCGGACGAGCGGGAAAGGGTGCTTGAGGCCGGCGGATTGTTCGTTCTTGGCACAGAGCGCCACGAGAGCAGGCGAATCGACAACCAGCTCCGCGGTCGCGCCGGCCGCCAGGGTGATCCCGGCCTGTCCCGCTTTTATCTGAGCCTCGATGACGACCTGCTTCGAATCTTCGGCCCGCAGACGATGTTCGCGCGGCTGATGAACAAGAATCTGGAAGATGGCGAGGCGATCGTGTCGCCTTGGATTTCCAAGGCGATCGAGACGGCGCAGAAGAAGGTCGAGGCGCGCAACTACGACGTTCGCAAGCAGGTCGTCGAATTCGACGACGTGATGAACGACCAGCGCAAGGTGATCTACGAGCAGCGCGCCGACATCATGGACGCCGAAAGCGTCAGCGACGTCATCACCGACATGCGAAGCGAGACCGCGACATCGATCGTCTGGGCGCATTGTCCCGTCGGCACCTATCCCGAGCAGTGGGACGTCGAGGGCTTGAAGGAGAGCATCGACGCTATCTTCGGGTTGCAATTGCCGATCGAGGACTGGTTGCAGGAGGAGACGGTCGAGCAGGAGATGATCGTCGAGCGGCTTCAGCAACGCGCCGATGAGTTGATGGCCGCCAAGCTTGCCGAAGTGGACATCGATCGCTGGAAGGAAGTCGAGAAAAGCGTCCTGCTCCAGACCCTCGATCATTTCTGGAAGGAGCATCTGGCGACCCTCGATGCTCTTCGCGCAGTAATTCACTTGCGCAGCTATGCGCAGAAGAAGCCGATCGACGAGTATAAGCAGGAGGCCTTCCTTCTGTTCGAACGGCTGCTGGTCTCGATCCGCGAGGATGTGACCCGAATTCTGATGCGCGCCCAGCTGCAGGTAGAACAGCCGCTGCCGCCGCCGGTGCTTCCCGACTTCATTACCCAGCACATCGATCCGTTCACTGGCGAGGACGACACTGCCGACATCGATTCGGCGACGGGCTCGATCCTGTCGAACCTGCCGCCGATGGCCATCCCGCGCCCCGAGCTGCCAGGTGACGAAGGCGAGCTCAAGCAGGCGCCCGTCAGCCGCAACGCCCCATGCCCATGCGGCTCCGGCCGGAAATATAAGCATTGTCACGGGCAGGTCGCCTGAGCGCGAGCCAGCCGGCCGTGTCGTCCCTCGAGCGCACTCCCATTCGGCTTGCCTATCGGCCTGACGAGGAGCAGGTCGTCGCTGAACGCTTTGGCCAGGCGAAGCTCGGTTCCGCGAGGCTCGGCGAGGCGACGGCGATCGCGCGCACGCTGGTAAAAGGTGTTCGCGCGCACAAGCCGGCTGGGCTCGATGCCTTCATCCACGCCTACGATCTCGGCTCTGAAGAGGGCGTCGCACTGATGTGCCTGGCCGAGGCGTTGCTCCGGATTCCCGACGCCCACACCGCCGACGAGCTGATCGCCGACAAGCTCGCGGGTCCCGACTGGGCCGAACGACTCGGGCAGTCCGATTCCGCCTTCGTCAACGCCGCGACCTTTTCCCTGTTGTTGACCGGCAAGGTGCTCGAAGGCGCTCACGACAGGTCTGGCAATTGGCGATCCGTGCTCGGCCGAACCGTCGGCCGTCTGGGCGAGCCCGTGGTCCGCACCGCGGTTCGCGAAGCGATGAAGATTCTTGGTCGTAATTTCGTATTCGGCCGCACCATCGACGAGGCGCTTCGCCGCGCCGGGCCCGAGCGGGCCAGGGGTCTAACGCACAGTTTCGACATGCTTGGCGAGGCGGCCCGAACCCATGAAGACGCGAAGCGCTATGCCGCCGCATATGCCATCGCAATCGACCGGTTGGCTCGCGAGGCGGACGGTGGTTTCGAGCGCTCACCGGGCATTTCAGTAAAGCTCTCGGCACTCCACCCCCGCTATGAGTGGAGCCATGCGGAGGAAGCCAAAGCGGCGATCCTGTCCGTAATTCGCGAACTCGCGCTCAAGGCGAGCGCCGCCGACATCCATTTCACCATTGATGCCGAGGAGGCGGACCGCCTCGAATTGTCGCTCGACCTCGTCGAGGCGCTGGTCGCCGACGATGCTCTGTTCGCGGGCGGCTGGGGCGGCTTCGGCCTTGCCGTTCAGGCGTATCAAAAGCGTGCCCTGCCGCTGTGCGATTGGGCGGTCGAATTAGCGAGGGCGCGTTGCCGCAGACTGATGGTCCGCCTGGTCAAGGGCGCCTACTGGGATACCGAGATCAAGGCGGCGCAGGTGGCCGGATTGCCGGACTATCCGGTGTTCACCCGGAAGATTGCGACCGACGTTTCCTATCTTGCCTGCGCCAAGGCGCTGCTCGGCGCTCCCGACGTCATCTACCCGGCCTTTGCCACCCACAATGCCGCGACGATCGGGCAGGTGAAGGCGCTTGCGGGCCGCACCCAATTCGAGTTCCAGCGACTGCACGGCATGGGCGAGGCGCTCTATGAGGAGCTGGCCAAGATCGAGGATGCGGTCGGTGATCCCACAACACCGGTCCGCATCTACGCTCCGGTTGGCTCGCACGAAGATCTGCTCGCATATCTCGTCCGCCGACTTCTCGAGAACGGCGCCAACTCATCGTTCGTCAACCGCATCGCCGACGATCAAGTCTCGCTTGACGAGCTGATCCGTGATCCGGTCGCCGAGCTCGAGCAGCTCGAGCCCAAGCGCAACCCCGCGATTGCCCTGCCGCGCGACATTTTCGGACCGCAGAGGCGCAATAGCGCCGGAGTTGATCTGTCCGACCCCCTGATCCGCGAGCCACTGCTGGAGCGGCTGAAGTCGCTCGAAGGCCGAAGCTGGACGGCGGCTCCGGGCAAAGGCGGGGACAGGGAGGGAACATTTGTCACCTCGCCCCACGACCGGCGCGTAACGGTCGGGACCGTTATCGAGGCTAATGAGGCCGACGTCGATCGGATGGCGCGCGCCGCCCTGGCAGCCCAGCCCAAATGGGACGCGCTCGGCGGCGAGGCCCGGTCGCGTTTGCTCGACCGCGCCGCCGATCTGTTCGAGGAGCACCGCGAAGAGCTTTTCTCCCTGTGTATTCGCGAAGGCGGCAAGACGCTTCCCGACGCGGTGCTGGAGGTCCGTGAGGCGGTCGATTTCCTGCGCTATTACGCATCGGAAGCGCGGCGCCAGTTCACCCGGCCGCTGCCCCTGCCAGGCCCGACCGGCGAGCAGAACGAGCTTCGACTGCACGGGCGCGGCGTGTTCGCCTGCATCAGCCCATGGAATTTCCCGCTGGCGATCTTCATCGGACCGGTCGCCGCCGCGCTTGCCGCCGGCAATACCGCGATCGCCAAGCCCGCCGAGCAGACGCCGCTGATCGGAGCCTTCGCAGTCGAGCTGATGCACCAGGCGGGCTTCGGACTCGATATCGTCCAGCTCGCTCCGGGCGACGGGCGGGTTGGAGCGGCGCTGACCGCCCATCCCGCAATCGCCGGGGTCGCTTTCACCGGCTCGACCGAGGTTGCCCGGGCGATCAACCGCACCTTGGCCCAGCGCGACGGGCCGATCATCCCCTTCATCGCCGAGACCGGCGGGCAGAATGCGATGATCGTCGATAGCTCGGCCCTGCCCGAGCAGGTGACTCGCGACGTGGTTGCCTCCGCTTTCCAAAGCGCGGGTCAGCGTTGCTCGGCCTGCCGGGTGCTTTTCATT
>DATLGC010000206.1:0-7828 GCA_035540655.1 Sphingomicrobium sp.
CAGCCGCCCTCGATCAGGCGAAGCGGCAGCTAGGCGACGCCGGCTTCTCCAAGATCGATTATGTCGCGCTGGTCGACGCCGACACGCTCGAGCCGCTGGACCGCCCGCGAACACCGATGCGGCTGATCGCTGCCGCGACCATCGGCGGAACGCGCCTCATCGATAATATGGCGGTCGAATCGGACCTATCCCGTTAGGGTCACCGCGGCGTTAACCATTTCTTTGCCTTCCACCGGCGATCTTGCCCGCAACAGGCAATCAAGGGGGGACGTGAGATGGGTGCAATCAGTCAGAAAGGCGCGGAATTCCTGATCCGCAGCCGGTTAGCCGACGCCGAGCGCGGCGACGTCGATGCGCTGTTCGAGCTTGGAGTCAGCTACTCCACCGGCCGGGGCGGCGTTCCGGTCGACCTGATCGAAGCCCATAAATGGTTCAATCTGGCGGCATTGTCCGGTTGCACCCGCGGCCAGCAATGCCGCGCCGAGATCTCGGTCGAGATGAGCGCCCGGGAGATCGCGGAGGCGCAGCGCCAGGCCCGCGCCTGGCTCGGCGCGAACCAGCGCTACGCCGCCTGATCGCCCCTAGCGGACGATCACGGTCGCCGCCCGGCGGTTCTGCGCCCAGGCGGCCTCGTAGGCGCCCGGGGCCACCGGCCGCTCCTTGCCCCAGCTGATCACCGTCAGGCGATGCGCGGGCACGCCCTGCGCCATCAGGAAGTCGCGAGCGGCATTGGCCCGCCGCTCACCCAGAGCGAGGTTATATTCGCGCGTGCCGCGTTCATCGGCATGCCCTTCGATGCTGGCCCGGACCGCCGGGTTGGCGAGCAGCCAGCGCGCCTGGGCGGCAAGCGTCGTCCGGGCGGCCATGTCGAGCATATGCTCGTCGGTGCCGAAATAGACGGTGTCGGAACCGGCCTGGGCGATCAGCGCGGCCTGGGCGGCCGGCAGCTCGACCAGATCGAGCTCGCTGTCGAGCGGGTCGGGCGCAACCATCGGCGGGGCTTCCTGGGCCGGCGGAAGGATCGGGTCCTGAACGATCGTTCGCCGCTGACAGCCCGCCATGGTCAGTGCGACGACGGCCATCGCCACGGTCATGGTCTTGCGCATTCTTTTTCTCCTTCTGGCGAGTGCTTAATTCTGAAGCGGCGACCAGCTCGGGTCCGACCCGTCCTGGGGCGTCGCGAGACGGCGCTCGGCGCCTCCCTGGATCGACACCGCGTAAAGCGCCGAGCGGCCGCTGCCGTGCTCGGTTCGATGGAACATCACGAATTCGCCGTTGGGCGCCCAGCTTGGCCCCTCGTCCTGCCAGCTGTTGGTCAGCAGGCGCTCGCCCGAACCGGAGGGCGTCATCACCCCGACCCGGAAGGAGCCACCGCCGATCCGGGTGAAAGCGATGAGGTCGCCGCGCGGGCTCCACACGGGCGAGGCGTAGCGGGCGCCGCTGGTGAAGGTGATCCGCCGCTGGCCGCTCCCGTCGGAATTCATAACGTAAAGCTGCTGCGTTCCGGACCGGTCGCTTTCGAACACGATCCGGCGGCCGTCGGGTGAGAAGCTCGGGCTGGTGTCGGCGCCCGGAGCGGTGGTCAGCTGGCGCGGCTGGCCATAGCCGTCGGCATCGACGACATAGATGTCGCTGTTGCCGTTCACCGCCATCGAAAAGACGATCTGCCGGCCGTCGGGCGAGAATCGCGGGGCGAAGGTCATCGCCGGTCCCGGGACGAGCGGCCGCTCCTGGCCCGAAGCGATGTCGAGAAGCCAGACGCGCGGGCGCCGGCCGGCATAGCTCATATAGACGAGGCGGCGGCCGTCGGGCGAGAAGCGCGGGGTGAGGACGGTTGCCCGGCCTTCGGTCAGATAGCGATGATTGGTCCCGTCCGAATCCATGATGGCGATTCGCTTGACCCGGTTGGTCTTCGGCCCGGTCTCGGCGACATAGACGACCCTTGTGTCGAAATATCCGCTTTGTCCCGACAGGCGGGCATAGATTGCGTCGGAACAGCGATGGGCGGCCCGGCGCCATTCATTCGGCGCGACGACATAGCCCTGGCGGGCGAGCTCGCGCCCGGCGGTCACGTCGTAAAGGTAGCAGCCGACCGTCAGGCGGCCGTCGGGCCGCGCCTCGACGAAGCCGGTCACCAAAGCGCTGGCGCCGGTTCCCCGCCATTGCTGATAGGCGGGCGCTGCCGCCTCATGATAGGGATAGCCGCGAAGCCCCTGCGGTCCGACCGGGACGAACACTCCGCTCGATCGCAAATTGCCGGCGATGACAGCGGCCATCTGGCTGCCGAGCGGGCCCGTGTCACCGGCCGAGGTGGTCACGTTGCGCGGGGTGGCGAGCGGCGGCACGGCGATCGCCATCGCCGCATTGACCCCGCCGACGACGTCGACCTCGATCGGCGGCGCTTCGCTTTGCTGGGCGAAGGCCGCCCCGGCGACGAAGACGGCGATGAACGCGAATTTCCTGAGCATGTCAGTTCCTCAAGGCAGACGATATGTCATGTTGATGTTGCTCCAGCCGCCCTCGGGCGTCTGGTAGAGTTCCTGCGGAAGGCCGGTGAGCGGCGAGCAGCCGACATAGGCTGCGACCGCGAGGTCCTTGACCCGGTCTTCGAAGCGCGCGTTCTCGTCGTCGACGCCGCTGGTTCGAACGACCTGCGGCGGCTGGATCAGCCGGCCGCCTCGGCTCAGGCGGAGGTTCAGGGTGACGCTGATCCGGTTGGCCCCCGGCCCGGGGTTCACCTGCTGGTCGGCGCAGGGCTGGATCTGGCGTCGGATCGCCTGGGTGATCGAAGCACGGGCGGCGGCGCTGAACGCCGGCGCGGCAGGCTGGGAGACCGGCTGGGTAGCCTCGGCGATGCCCTTGAGGAAGTCGTCGCCGATCCGGGCGACCCGGGGCGCCGGCCGAGCCGGGGCAGCGGGCGCCGCCACCGGCGGGGCTTTGGGCGGCGGAACGCTTCGTTCGGCAGGACGCGGCGCCGGTGCGGGCTCGACTCGGGGTGACGGCGGCAGTGGCTCGGGCCTGGGCTGCACAATTTCTTCCGGCTTGGCTTCGGCGGTTACCGGGGCCTGCTCCACCGGCGGCGCGACGACCGGAGTCGGGGCGGCGGAAGCCAGAATGACCTCCTCGACCAGCTCGACTTCCATCGCCGGCGGCTCGGGAGCACGATTCACGCCGGCCAGGCTCATCGACAATGCCGCGATCAGCCCGGCGTGGAACAGGATCGCGACGCCGGTGCCGGCAAGCTCGGCTCGGTCGAGGCTCATCTTTCCTCCCCGACCGAAACCAGAGCGACCCGGTTCAATCCGGCGCGGTTGAGCTCGCCCATCACACGCATCACCCTGCCGTAGTCGAGGGTGCGGTCGGCGCGCAGGTAGATCCGGCGGCCCTCCGGCGGTGCCGGCTCGGCGGCAATTCCGGCGAAGCGCGACGGCAGCGCCGCTTCACTGACGGCGAGGTCATCGATGAAGATTTCGCCGCGGCTGTCGATCGCCACCTGCACCGGTTTGGCCTGCTGGTCGAGCGCTCCGGCGCGGCTTTGCGGCAGGTCGACAGGCACGCCTGCGACAAGCAGAGGCGCGGTGATCATGAAGATGATCAGAAGCACCAGCATCACGTCGACGAAGGGCGTGACGTTGATCTCGCTCATCGGCGTCCGCCGGCGGCCGCGGCTCCGCGATGGCAGGCTTGCCGCCATCAGGGATCGACCTCGAGCTCGCGGCTCAAGGTGGCGTGGAAGCGATCGGCGAAGCGGCCGAGCCGGGCTTCGAGGCGATCGAGCCCGTGGGTCAGCCGGTTGTAGGCGATGACCGCCGGGATCGCCGCGAACAGGCCGATGGCGGTGGCGAACAGGGCCTCGGCAATGCCGGGAGCGACCACGGCCAGCGACGTGTTGTTCTCGGCGGCGATCGCGGTGAAAGCCCGCATGATCCCCCAGACGGTCCCGAACAGGCCGACGAAGGGCGCGACCGCGCCGACGGTGGCGAGGACGTTGAGCCGGTCGGACAAGCGGTCGAGCTCGGCGGCGATGGCGGTGCTCATCCGGCTCGCCAGCCGCTCGCGGGTGCCCGAGCGGTCGACCACGGCGCGGCGAGTCGAGCGGCGCCATTCGTCGAGGCCTGCCGAAAGCACCGCCGCGGCCGGAAGCTTGTCCGAGCCTCGGCTGGCATGGAAGGCATCGATGTCCTCGGCCGCCCAGAAATCCTGCTCATAGCGCTCGCTGGCGCGGCTCGCCCGCCGCAGCCGCAGGGCGTGGGTGAAGATAATCGCCCAGGTCCAGATGCTCGCCGCAAGCAGCCCAAGCATGACGATTTTGACGACGGCATCGGCGTGGAGAAACAGGGTCAGTGGCGACATTGGACCGCCGCTCAATTCAATTCCCGTCATCATTTCCAACCCGGTTTATGGCGGTGAACCGCTCGACCCACTCCTTCGGCTGGCGCTGCGGCCGGCCGTCGTCGGTGAGAAAAGCGGCGGTCACCCGCGCGTCGGTCAATTGTTCGGCCCCCCGCATGACTCGCTGATGAATGAGTACGGAGGCGGCACGAACCTGCTCGACTGTGCTGACGACGACGAGGTCGTCGCCGAGCCGCGCCGGCTTCAGGTAGCGGATCGACAGGTCGGCGACGACATAGGCGCCGCCGCCCGAGTGGAGCATTTCGACCTGGTCGACCCCGGCGGCGCGGATCATGTCCGATCGCGCCCGCTCCATATATTTGAGATAATTGGCGTAATAGACGACGCCGAAGGTGTCGGTGTCCTCGAAATAGACGGTCAGGGCGAAATGGTGCTCGCGGCCGACCAAGCCGCCGCGATAGGGCGTGTCGAATGGCGAGGCGGTCATCGCGCGGCCCTTAGCGAGCCGGGACTCCGGGTCCAACCGCTATTTCCTCCCCGCTTCCTCGACATGGCGGATGAGGTCGCCCTGGGCGACGCCGATGTCGGCAAGGTGCATGCCCCAGCCCGGCAGGAAGAAGCCGAGCATTCCGACCTCGCCGCCGATGCGGCTGGTGCGCAGCGAACCCGGAGCGACATTGGTGCGGACCGACAGATAACCGCGCGGGCCGTCGTTGACGCAGCGGCCCGAAGCGAGCCCCGGAGTGCGGACGTAAGGAGTCGGCGGCGGCCCTTCGCTCGACCAGCGGATCGGCCCGCCCGGAACCGGCTGGGACGAACGCGTGTACCAATAGCTGTCGAGCTCTTCCCAGCCGGTCGAGCCGGGCCGCGCCGGATTGACGCAGGCGACGGTCATCCCGGGTTGCGGGGCAAAACCGAACATCGCCCCCGGCGGCGGGACGTTGCCATCGCGGTAGCTGACCCAACTCATCACGCAGCCGGTCTGGCCCGGAGCGCTGCACAGCGGCGTGTGGCGGAAGCTTCCGCCGACCAGCCTGCCCTGCGGCACCAGCACGTTGAAGCCGGGAAGGATGGCGAGCCGCATCCGCGCCGCCTCGGGCTTGCCCTCGATCTCGCGGGCCAGCAGCTGGATCAGGTGGAGCGAGCCCTGGCTGTGGCCGATGAGCACATAGGGGCGGCCCTGGTTGCGGTTCCGGATATAGTCGCGCCAGGCGGCGAGCACGTCCGAATAGGCAAGGGTGGCCGCCTGGGTGATGTCGGCGCCGGCGGCGAAGGCGGCGATCGAGGCGACGGTCATCTGCCGGTAGATCGGAGCGAACGGTCGGCAGACCGAAGCGAAGCGGGCGAACTGGGTCTCGGCGGCGGCGCGTTCGTCGGGCCCGGCGGTCATGTCGCTGTTGAGGCCAGCGTCCCGAGACACGGTCGGATAGACGTAGAAGCAGTCGATCGGCGGATTGTCGGCGACGATGCTTCGGCCGACCGAGCCGTAGCCGGTGACGTTGAGCGCGGTGGTTGCAAGCGGGGTCGAGCAGACATCGCCGCGGCCGGGAAGGCACAGCCAGTTGGCCGCGTTGCGGTAATCGATGGCCGAGGGAGCGGCGGTCGGCGCCGGAGTTCGGGAGGACTGGGCGGCGGCAGGGGCGGCCAGCGCGAATGTCATTCCGGCGAAGGCCGGAATCCATGGTCGCCAGCCTTTGCCGGTGACGGCCAATCTTCTGTCACTGGATCCCGGCTCAAGGCCGGGATGACGGTTCAATCTCACTTCGAACTGGCTCCCGAATCGAACAGGCCGGCCTGGGCGCCGGCGGGCGGGGTGAGGCCGAGGTGGGTCCAGCCCCGGCCATTGAGGCAGCGCCCTCGTGCCGTGCGGGCGATTAGGCCAAGCTGAATGAGGAACGGCTCGATCACGTCCTCGATGGTGTCGCGCGGCTCGCTGAGCCCGGCGGCAAGGGTTTCGACCCCGACCGGGCCGCCGCCGTAGAGATCGGCGATCATCGTCAGATAGCGGCGGTCCATCGCGTCGAGGCCGAGCGCGTCGATCTCGAGCCTCGACAGGGCCTTGTCGGCGACTTCGCAGTCGATCGCGTCGGCCGAAATGGCATGGGCGAAGTCGCGCACCCGGCGAAGCAGGCGGCCGGCAATCCGCGGAGTGCCGCGCGAGCGGCGGGCGATCTCGCGGCCGCCGTCATCGGTGACGTGGACGCCGAGCAGCCGGGCGGCTCGGCGGACGACCATCTCGAGCTCCGCGACCGTGTAGAAATTGAGCCGGACGGGGATCCCGAAACGGTCGCGAAGCGGCGTGGTGAGAAGCCCCTGGCGGGTGGTCGCGCCGATCAGGGTGAAGCGGGGAAGGTCGATGCGGACCGAGCGGGCCGACGGCCCCTCGCCGATCATCAGGTCGAGCGCCCGGTCCTCCATCGCCGGATAGAGCACTTCCTCGACCGCCGGGTTTAGCCGGTGGATCTCGTCGATGAATAGGACGTCGCCGTCCTCGAGGTTGGTGAGCAAGGCGGCAAGGTCGCCCGATTTGGCGATCACCGGGCCGGAGGTGGCGCGGAAGCCGACCCCCATCTCGCGGGCGAGGATGGCGGCCAGCGTCGTCTTGCCGAGGCCGGGCGGGCCGTGGAGCAGGACATGGTCGAGCGCTTCCCCGCGGCTTTTCGCCGCATTGACGAACACGCGGAGGTTCTCGCGCGCCGACTGCTGGCCGATGAACTCGTCGAGGCTCTTCGGGCGAAGCGCCTGGTCGACGTCCTCGGCGGTGCGCTCGGGCGTGGTGATTCGGGCGGGATCGGTGGCCATCATCTGTCGCCCGCGTAGGATTTCGCCTGAAGGGAAGTTGACACGGTTGACAATGCGGCGCGCTTTTCGCCGACCCCCCCGGATGGCGCCGGGAGATTACAGTCGGAAGGCCCGGCGAAGGTCATGGCCGCAGATTGCACAAACGGCACCCTGTAGGACAGACTTTTCGGTTCAATGGGAATGGTCGACGCCGTCGCCTGCAATCTCGACCCAGTCGTGCCTGGCTCCTCCCACAGCGAGAAAGTTGTCGGGGCGAATAGGGACTCGTGTCATTCGTCCGGCCGGTGTCGCGAGGTGCCGCGCTGCCATGGCCACTGGCCCTCGATTTCGACCTCGAGGCTCCAGCTGAGGAAGGTGCGGATGAGGATCAGGGCGGCAAGCGAGATCACACTTTCGAGGGTCAGCTCGATGGTGATGGTGCTGATGATGTCGGCGGCGATGAGGAATTCGAGGCCGAGCAGGATCGCTCGGCCGAAGCCCGAGCGAAAATGGTGGAAGGCATCGAGATAATCGTCGCGCCGAATTAGCCGCCTGGCGAACAGTGCCAGCATGATGGCCGCGCCGGCGACGATGACCAGCACGCCGATCAGCTCGAGCACGTGGATCACGGTCAGAATGACTGGCGCGAACTGTTCGGACAGGTTCACTTCGCAGCCTTTCTGAGCGCCAGCCG
>DATLGC010000207.1:0-19801 GCA_035540655.1 Sphingomicrobium sp.
TCCCTCGACCCTCGACCCGGGCCTGGCGCCGAAGGGAAAGCATGTCGCTTCGCTCTTCTGCCAGCACTTCCGCTACGATCTCGGTCCCGGACGAAGCTGGGACAAGGAGCGCGACCAGGCGGCCGACGCGATCATCGCCACCGTCGATGCGCATGCGCCCGGCTTCGCCAAGTCGGTGATCGGCCGGCAGATCCACTCGCCGCTCGACCTCGAGCGACGGTTCGGGCTGATCGGCGGCGACATTTTCCACGGCAAGATGGGCCTCGACCAATTGTTCAGCGCCCGGCCGATGATCGGCGCGGCCGACTATCGGATGCCGCTTCCGGGCCTCTATCTGTGCGGATCGGGCTCGCATCCCGGCGGCGGAGTCACGGGAGCGCCGGGGCACAACGCGGCGCGGGCAATTCTCGCCGACAGGCGGCCCTGGAGCCGGCGCCGCCCGTGAAGCCGCTTGAAGGCATCAAGGTGCTCGACCTCAGCCGGGTGCTGGCGGGGCCATGGTGCACGCAATTGCTCGCCGACCTCGGCGCCGACGTGGTCAAGGTCGAGCGGCCGGGGAGCGGCGACGATACCCGACATTGGGGCCCGCCGTGGCACGAATATGACGGCGGCAGGGTCGCGGCCTATTTCCTCAGCGCCAACCGCGGCAAGAAGTCGGCCGCGATCGATTTTTCCCGGCCGGAAGGGGCGATGCTGGTCCGGCGGCTGGCCGGCAAAAGCGACATCGTCGTCGAGAATTTCAAGCTCGGCGGCCTGGCCAAATTCGGCCTCGACGCCGCTTCGCTTCGTGCCGCCAACCCGCGGCTGATCCATGCGTCGATTACCGGCTTCGGCCAGGACGGGCCGTACGCGGAGCGGGCCGGCTATGATTACATCATCCAGGCGATGGGCGGGCTGATGAGCGTCACCGGCGAGGCCGATGGGGAGCCGGGGGGCGGACCGATGCGGGTCGGGGTCGCGGTCGCCGACCTGTTCACCGGCCTTTACACCTGCATCGCAATCCTCGCAGCGCTCCACCGCCGCGAACGGACCGGGGAGGGGGCCCACATCGACATGGCCCTGTTCGATACGCAGCTGGCGATGCTCGCCAATCAGGCGTCGAACGCCCTGGTTTCGGGGCGCGATCCGCCGAGGCAAGGAAACAGCCATCCCAATATCGTTCCCTATCAGCCGTTCGAGGCGAGCGACCGCCCTTTGGTCATCGCAATCGGCAATGACCGCCAGTTTGCCCGCCTGGCGGAGCTTTGCGGCCATCCCGAATGGGCGAGCGACGAGCTTTTCTCGACCAACGGCGCGCGGGTCGCCAATCGCGAGCAGATCGTCCGCCTGATCGGCGAATGCATCGCCCAGCGAAGCGCTGCCGAATGGTTCGAGCGGCTGGAAGCGGCGGGAATCCCGGCCGGGCCGATCAACAGCGTCGGCCAGGCCCTGGCCGACGTCCAGGCGCAACACCGCCAGGTGGCGCGAATGATGAGCGGCGGTGCGCTGGGCGATGTTCCAACGGTCGGCAGTCCGATCCGCATGGACGGTGAGCGGGCCGATTCCGGCCTGCCGCCGCCGGCGCTTGGCGAGCATAGCGACGAGGTTCTCAGCAAGCTCGGGATCACGCGGGCCGAGATCGAGCGGCTGCGCGGGGAGGGAATCGTCGGCTAGTCGCCGAGTGCCGAGGATATCTGCGCCAGGGGTTGCGCCAGGGCCGGAGCGACGAGCCCATAGATTGCCGTGGCGGCAATCATGCCGAACAGTGCGACGCAGGCGAATTCGGTCAGCCGCCCCAGGAGGCGGCTGTTGTCATGGCGGCTGTCGGTCGGCCGAGGAGCGGCTCGCCGTTCGCGAAATCCGTCCGCAGCGACTTCGGGCTTCACGCCGGGGAAATCGGGACGCGAGACGATATCCTCGACCGGCAGCCGATCCTGGCTGCAGACCCCGAACCGATCGCCGGAAGCCCAGACCACCCGGGCGATGATGACGTGCCGGCCGCGGCGAACCTCGACATAGCTTCCGCGCGGCGGGCCCGCCTGCGAATGCATCATCAAGCCGCGCGACGAGAGATTGAGGATCGCGGCGTCGGTCCACGAGCCGCCAAGACGCATTCGCGCCTGGATCAGGACGTTCCGACGCGGCTCGCGAGGTTTCAACTTGCCCGGTTCCCAGCCGGCGCCGGCTCGGGATTGCCCGGCTGCCAGTGGCTCGCATTTCAGCCGGCCGTGGATTCCAAGCGCCTAACAATCCCGCCATTCCGGACGAGATTGCCCGGACCTGCGTTCTCAGGGGTTGTTCCGGCCGTCCTCGAGGCGCTGGCTTTGAATCTCATCCTCGCCGTAGCGGGACTTGAGGAATCGCCCCTGCGTTTCGAGCGCCAGCACATCGGCGCGAGCAAGCTTCTGCGCTATCTCACCAAGCGCCTGCCGGCCTGCGGAAAGGCCTTCGACCAACCGCTCGTCGACGGTCACGCCCTCGCCGTCGCGCTCTCCACGATAAGCGGGCGGAACGTGGCGGTAGCGGTCGATCAGCCCGGGCAGGTGAAGCGACATCAGCCGGCGCGCGTCCTGGGCATTTGGATCGAGCGCGTCGATCCGCTCGAGCGTCTGCTTGAGCGGCGGCAAGGCGGCACTGATCGCGTCGAGCTCGGCCTGGGCGGGCGGCGGCAGCATCGCCCGGCTGCGGTAGATATAGCTGTCGAACCGCTGGACCATCTCGCCGTTCGGCAGATCGGCCGAGGGCGCTGGAGCGCCGGCCGGCCGGGTCGGCATGAAAGCGAGCAGAGCGGCGATGCCGATCGCGAGGCCGATCGCGGCGAGGAAGCCGAACATTCCGATCGGAGTGATCAGCCCGACGATGATCGTCGCGATGCTGATCACGCCGATCCAGATTCCGACCCGCGCGGCGCGGCGCCTGAGGTCGGCGTTCAATCGCTGACGTTCGCGGCGCGCGGCCTCGCGCGAAGGGCCGTCGCGCTGGTCGATACGGTCCATCACCCGATCGGCGGTGGCGACCGACCGGTCGACCCGGGCCGAGCTTGCGACGGCCGCGTCCATGCCCTCGCGGGCACGTTCGATAATGCGATTGAGCGACTGGACGCTCATCTATTCTCGATCGGCGTGAACGGCGACGGAGTCCCTTCCAGCTTGCCCTGGTTCACGCCCTCGGCGCGGGCGATATAGCCTTTCGACTTCTCGACCTCACCGCTCAATGTCTCGACCGTCTGCTTCATGTTGCCAAGCGCTTCGAGCTTGAACCGATCGATCTGGTCCATCGTCTCGTAGATGTTCTGGAAGGCACGCTGCAGGGTCTCGAGCGGAATGGTCGATGAGGCGGCCTGTTCGTGGATCGCGCCGGTCTGGGTGCGCAGGAGCTCGCCGGTGGTGTCGATCATGCCGGCGGTGGTCGTGTTCAGCGCTCCGATCTGCTCGAGCACCAGTTTCTGGTTGGTCATCGCCTGCGCGACCGTCACCGCGGTGCGAAGCGCCGACACGGTCGTCGTCGACGCGCGGTCGACGCCCTTGACCAGCTCGACATTGTTCTTCTTGACGAGATCGAGGGCGAGATAGCCCTGCACCGTCACCGCCATCTGGGTCAGCAGGTCGGTGGTCCGCTGGCGGGTGTAGAACAAGGCGCTTTCGCGGATTGCCTTGGCCTTCGCCGGGTCGGTCGAATCGAGCTCGTTGGCCTTGTCCTCGAGCTGGCGGTCGAGGGCGCGCGAGATGTGGATCATCTGCTCGAGCTTGTGCATCGTCTTCCACAGCTGCGCGCGCTCGGTGTCGATCGCGGCATTGTCCATCAGCAGCTCGTCCTTGCCGTTGGCCAGTCGAGCGAGGACCGCGGAGATGTGGCTCTGGGCGCTGCGATATTTGTCGAAATAATTGTTGATGCGCTTGCCGAAGGGGATAATTCCAAGAAGCTTGCGGGTGGTGAAGGCCTTGCTGTTTTCCTTCGGGTCGAGCGCCTCGACGGTACGGCGAAGCTCGGTCAAGTCGGCGCCGATGCCGGTATCGGAATCGATCGCCTTGACCGGCCGGTCGAGGAAGCGGTTTGAGGCGCCGGCCGCCTCGGCGATCTCCTTGCGGCCCATTGCCGTAAGCTGATCGACCTTCTTGCCGAATTCGGGGCTGTTGGCATCGAGCCCGGCGAGCTCGTCGACGAACTGGGCAACCTTCTTGTCGAGCTCGCTCGTCTCCTCGGTCTTGAGCGGAACCAGACCAGCCGCTTCCGCAGGCGCCAGCGGCTGGAGCGCCTCGGGCGGATCCAGCTTCAATTTGGTCGCGGTCTTGGTCTCAGCAGTTGCCATTGGCCTAATCCTCTTCTGCCACTCGAAGGCGCGGCGAACGGTGAACGGCCCGAAACCGCCGCGCAAGGGGCTTCGAGTGTATTATAAAGCTAACACTCCACTGTTCAAGGGCGTCGACCAAGCCTGGTCAGGGTTTCGTTAACCAACCCCTTGAACGGTTCGCTCACCTTAGATGGTCTAGACGCTGCCCAATGCGCATCGATCGAATGGGGCTGAAGCGATGATCAAGCTGATGAAGCGGCTGTGGCAAGACCGCCGCGGCAACGCACTGGTGATCGCGGGAGCGGCTTTGCCGTTGCTGGTCGGCTCGGCGGGCCTTGCGACCGATACCATTCAATGGACGATGTGGAAGCGGCAGCTTCAGCGCGCGGCCGACTCGGGCGCGTTCGCCGGTGTATACGGCCACATCCAGGGCCAGACGGTGACGGACGCGGTGAACCGTGACCTGTTCCACAACAACAAGGTCGGCATCGACACGGTCGTCGACATACAAAACTCGCCGTCGAGCGGCCCCTATTCGGTCGATCCAAACGCGGTTCGAGTGACCCTGTCAGTGCAGAAGAAACTCGGATTCACCTCGATCTTCATGGCGGCGGCTCCGACCATCACCGCGACGGCAACGGCGACGATCGTACCGAACGGCGAATATTGCGTCATCAGCCTCGAGAATACGTCCACGACCGGAATCACCGCGACCGGCAGCGCGACCGTAGACATGGGCTGCGGGATGGCGACCAATTCGACGTCGCTGACGGCGGCGGTCGCCACCGGCGGCTCGGCAGTGCTGGCCACTCCGATCGCGGCAGTCGGCGGGATCAATTCAAGCAACAACTGGGGCCCGGATACGGTCCTGTTGCCGTTCTCGCCCGCCCAGGACGACCCGTTTGCTCACATCAATCCGGCCACTCCGACCGGCAGCTGCCCGAACGTCAATGTCGGGCCCAGCGCTACGGTCACGCTGAGTCCCGGCTGTTATGGCAACATGACGTTCCAGGGGACCGTTCACCTCAATCCGGGCACCTATGTGCTCGACGGAGGATCGCTGAAGATCAATGCCCAGGCGAAGGTTTACGGAATGGGCGGGGTGACCTTCGTCCTTACCACCCGAACCAACAATGCCAGCAACATCGGAACCGTCGACATCAACGGCGGCGCCGAAGTGCAGCTCGCGGCGCCAAATTCCGGCACCTACAAGGATCTGATCATCTATCAGGACCGGCGGGCGGTGAACGGCAACAACAACAACACGACGAACCTGATCAACGGCAATTCCAACTCCATCTACCACGGGTCGTTCTACTTCCCGAACCAGGAGACGAGGTTCAACGGAACCAGCGGAATGCAGACGAAATGCATGCAGCTCGTTGCCCGCCGGGTGAATTTCTCCGGCAATACGAATGTCCAGAACGACTGCCCGCCGGGAGAGGGCGGCAAGTCGTTCAAGGGCCGAAGCGTGAGGCTGGTCGCATGATCCGCTGGATTTCGAAACTTCGCGGCGATGAGCGCGGGACCTCGATCATCGAGATGGGGCTGGCCGTGCCGTTTCTCGCCGCGCTGATGATCGGCACGGTCGACCTCAGCCGCGCTTATTCGGAGAAGCTGCACCTCGAGCAGGCGGCGCAGCGGGCGATCGAGCGGGTGATGCAGAACCAGGGTTCGGCGAGCACGACCGGAGCAATCCGGGCCGAAGCAGCGGAAGCGGCGGGGGTCAGCCCGACCGCCGTCACCGTCGATCCCTGGCTCGAGTGCAACGGGGTCCGCCAAGCCGATTACAATTCATCTTGCCCCGAGGGGCAGACCTACGCCCGCTTCCTCCAGGTGTCGGTGCAGAAGACCTTCACGCCGATGTTCAAGATGCGGTTCGCCGGCTCCAACCCGGACGGCAGCTTCACGCTGGTTGCAACCGCCGGGATCCGGACGCAATGACCGGGCTTCGATTCCTCAGGCGCGACCAGCGCGGCGCCGCGGTGATCGAGATGGCGATCGCTTTGCCCGTGCTGGTGCTGTTCATCTGGGGCATTTTCCAGATGGGCCTGCTGTTCCAGGCGAACGCGGGGATGCAGCATGCGCTCGGCGAAGGCGCGCGCTATGCCACCGTCTGGCCGACTCCCACCGACATCCAGATCAAGGGTCGGATCAGCGACAAGGTTTACGGGGTCAACAACGGCACCTTCACCGTCGCCGACCCGACCAGCAGCAGCGGCTTCAAGACTCTGAGCGTCAGCTATTCGATGCCGATGAATTTCCTGTTCTTCCAGGGGCCGACCGTCAACGTCACCCGGAGCAAGAAGGTGTATATCGCCCCGGCGGTCTAGCCGGCTTTCGAATAGTCCGGCTTGCGCTTTTCGAAAAAGGCGGTGATCGCCTCCTTGACCTCGGGCGAGGTCAGCCGCTCCGAAAAATGGCCGTTCTCGAGCTCCATCCGATCCAGCATCTCCTGATCGCCGGCATTGCGAAGCAGGTTCTGGGTCAGCCGCAGAGCTTCCCGCGGCTTGGCGAGCAAGGCTCCGACCGTGTCGGCGAGCGCATCGGCGAGGCGCCCCTTGCCGACCACGTGGCTGACCAGGCCGAAATCGCGCGCCTCTTCCGCACCGAACGGCTCGCCGAGAAGAAGATAGCGGGCGGCGCGTCGCCGACCGGCGAGCCGCGGAAGGAGCAAGGAGCTTGCCGCCTCCGGAACCAGGCCGAGGTCGACGAAGGGCATCGAGAAGCGACAGCCTTCCTCGGCAAGCACCAAGTCGCAGTGGAACAGCATGGTCGTGCCGATTCCGACCGCATTGCCGTGGACGGCAGCGACCAGCGGAACCCGGTTCCGCGCAAGGGCGCGAAGCAGCCGCCAGACCGGAATGTCGGCGGAATCACGAGGGAGCGCCGACATGAAGTCGGCAAGGTCATTGCCGCCGGTGAAATCTTCGCCCTCGCCGCGAAGCGTGATCAGCCGAAGCGACGGATCGCCCGCCGCCGCTTCGATCGCGTCGGCAAGAGCGGTGTACATGGCGACGGTAATTGCGTTGCGCCGTTCCGGGCGGGCGAGGGTGATCGCCAGGACGCCATCGTCGCGATCGATCCAAACATGATCCGCCATCTTGTGCCGATCCCCCAATTCGGATGACTGCGCCTTACGCAGCGGCTATTGCCGCCTTTGAAACCTCCACAGCCAGGGCGCAATCCGACAGTCATGAAATTCTTCGCCGACACCGCCGAAATCGCCGAAATTCGCGAACTTGCCGACGAGGGCTTGCTCGACGGGGTGACCACGAACCCGAGCCTGGTGCACAAGTCGGGCCGCGACTTCCTCGAAGTGGTCAAGGAGATCGCCGCGGTGGTCTCCGGCCCGGTGTCGGCCGAAGTGGTCGCGCTCGACCATGAGGGCATGATGCGCGAGGCCGAGGTGCTTCGACGGATCGCCGACAATATCGCGGTAAAGGTGCCGCTGACCCCAGACGGGCTGAAGACCTGCCGGGCGCTCACCGCCGACGGGACGATGGTCAATGTCACCTTGTGCTTTTCGGCCGCCCAGGCTTTGCTCGCCGCCAAGGCCGGTGCGACCTTCATCTCGCCCTTCGTCGGGCGCCACGACGATGTCGGCTTCGACGGCATGCAGCTGATCGCCGACATCCGCCTGATTTACGACCATTATGAATATCCGACGCAGATTCTCGTCGCCAGTGTCCGCCACCCGATGCATGTCGTCGAGGCGGCCAAGATCGGAGCAGACGTCATGACGGCGCCACCCAAGATCATCCGCCAATTGTTCAACCACCCGCTGACCGAGGCGGGGATCAAGAGCTTTCTCAAGGATTGGGAAGCGACCGGACAGAAGATCGGCTAGAGCAACGGCGCGGGCCGGGGCACCCGGCTCGCTGCCGGCCCCAACCGCCGCTTCGCTTGAACTACGCCTCGTGCTATACATTGTTTTTTCGTTCCTGTTATCAGGAGGTTATAGGCGATGCGTAAACAGATTCTAGGTGCGGCGAGCTGTCTCGCCATGATCGCTGCCGGACCGGCACTGGCGCAGGGCCGTGGCGGCGGAGCGGGTGGCGGCCCACCGGGTGGGATGCCTGGCGGAATGGGCGGGGGCCCGCCGATGACTCCGCCGGGCCAGATGGGCGGCGGACCGGGCACGGCCGACGCTGCGCGCGACATCGCTTCGCAGCGCGGCGAATTCGGACGCACGTTCGCGAACCAGCAGCGCATGACCGCCGCGGAACGGCAGCAGCTGGCCGAGCAATATCGGTCATGGGCCGACCAGCGGCGGGCGAACGCGCTCGCGATTGCCGAGGAAGCTCGCAAAGGGGCGGCGTTCCCGGCTGACGCCGGCAAGCGCATTCGCCTGGCGCTGAGGGAAGATATCGAAGCCTGGCGCGACGCATTCCAGGTGAGCCGAAAGGACTGGCAGGCAATGCGCGACGAGTGGCTCGCCGAGCGAAGCACGCTGACTCCGCAGGAGTGGGCGCTCCGCCGGGCCGCCTGGTTTGAGGCTCGCGACAACTGGATCGCGCAGCAGCGCGGCTGGGCAGCCGACCGGCGGCGCTAGCTGTTGCGGAGATGCGGGGGTCAGGCCGGATGCCTGACCCGCCGCTTCGGTACTGACGATACCCGGGCCGCTGGTAGGAAATTAACCCGTTCCGGCGTAGTATCGGCCGAATGGGCCAGGTGATCCCCTTCGAAGAGCGGGCAGTCGCGGCGCTTCGCGAGAGGCTCGGCGCCGCCGTCGAGGCCAACCAGGACCTCATCGCCTTTGCCCGCGGTCATTCGGGCGCGGTCGCCTCGATCCACGAGGCGGTCCTGGCGGCGATGGAGGCGGACGGAATCGACGCGCTATTGCACGTCGTCACCCAGGAATGGCCGCTCATCCTCGGCATCGACGCGGTGGCGCTGGCTCTGATCGTCGGCGACAAGGGCTTTCGCGCCGACGGCAATGGAGTCCAGGAAGTGGCACCGCAGGTGTTGCGCCGGGCGATCGGCGCGGTTGACGGGGTCGAGATGCGCACCGTTGCCAAGGGCCATCCGCTGTTCGGCCCGGCGAGCGAATTGATTCGGGCCGAGGCGCTGATCCGGATCGACTGCGAGCCGCCGCTCCCGGTCGGAATCATCGCGCTTGGCCAGCGCGAGGAGCTGAGCCTCGATGCCCGGCACGGCTCGGAACTGCTGCTGTTCCTTGGCCGAAGCCTTGCCGCTATCATCCGGCGGTGGCTGATCGACCCCCAATAGCCGAAGACGAGGGCGGGCACCCAGCTCGGCAGTTGGTCGCCCGCTGGGGCGGCTATCTGCAGCATGACCGGCGGCGCTCGCCGCACACGGTGCGCGCCTATGTCGCCACCGGCCATCGTTTCATCGATTTCCTCGGCCGCCATCGCGGCGAGGAGATCGGCCGCTTCGCGCTTCTCGCGCTTGGCCCGGCGGACCTTCGCGCCTTCCTCGCCGATCGCCGCTCGACTGGACTGGGCTCGGCGTCGGCGGCACGCGAGCTGTCGGCGGTCCGGGCACTGCTGCGCTATGCCGCCGAGCAGGCCGGGGAGGTCGCGCAGGTGCCCCGCACGCGTGCGCCCAGGCGGCCCAAGACGCTGCCGCGACCCGCTTCGCCAGAGGATGCCGTCCAGCTTGCCGAGAATGCGGCGGCGGGCGCCAGCGAAGATTGGATCGGAGCGCGCGACCTTGCCGTCCTGCTGTTGCTCTATGGCGCGGGTCTTCGGGTGGCCGAAGCAATGTCGTTGAAGGCCAAGGTGCTGCCGATCGGCCAGGCGCTTCGAGTGACCGGCAAGCGCTCCAAGATTCGCGTGGTGCCGATCGTCCCCGCCGTTCGCGAAGCGATCGACGCTTATGTTCGGCTATGCCCCTATCGGCTCAGCGGCGAAGCGCCGCTGTTCGTCGGAGCGCGGGGAGGGCCGCTCAACGCCGACCTCGTTCGGCGGGCGGTGCGAGCGGCGCGTACCCGGCTTGGCCTGCCGGACACGCTGACTCCGCACGCGCTTCGCCATAGCTTCGCAACCCATTTGCTCGCCGGCGGCGCCGATTTGCGCGCGCTTCAGGAACTGCTGGGCCATGCCAGCCTGTCGTCGACGCAAATCTATACGGCGGTCGACGCGGCGCGGCTGCTCGATGTCTATCGGCATGCCCATCCTCGCGCCTGAGGCTGTCGCGGCGGCCGGCCGCCAGTGGGGCAAGCTGCCGATCGCCGCGACAAACCAAGGCTAGGTGGCGGCGGTAAACAGGCTCCTAAATAACCGTTATGGAGATAATTCGCGGCGCTCGATTAGGGGTTATTGCGGGGATTCTCATCCGGCTTGGATATTTCTTGGTCGTCGTCGTCGCGATAAGTCGCCAGTCGCCATACGTACGCGAGCGCCAGGACGACGACGATGGCACTCGATACCGGGCCAATGTAGCGCTCGATTTCATCGACATTCTCGCCGAGCTTGTAGCCCGCGCCGGCCAGCAGAGCGGTCCAGCCCGCGGTTCCGAGCGTGGAGGCCATGAAGAAGCTCTTGAAGCGCATGCGCAAAAGTCCGGCCGGAACCGAAATCAGCGAGCGGATGGTGGGCAGCATGCGGCCAAGGAAAACGAGGAATATGCCGTTGACCCGCATCCACCGTTCGGCCCGCTCGATCTCTCGCCAATTGAGAGTCAGATATCGTCCGTATCGATCGATCAGCGGCTTCAATCGGTGAACGCCGAGGGCTCGTGCGGCGAGATACCAGAAGATGTTGCCGAGCATCGCGCCCGAAGTGCCCGAAGCGACGACTAGCCAATAATCGAGGCGGCCCTGCGCGGCCGCGACGCCGGCGACCGACATGATGACTTCCGACGGGATCGGTGGAAACACGGTTTCGAGGAACATCAGGAAGGCGACGCCGAGATAGCCGGTTTGATCGATGAGGCGGACGACCCAGTCGCTCATCGGCTCAGTTCCGGCGTCCTGCCAGGCGGGCTTCGATCGCGTCCCAGATCAGCGCCGGCGTATCGCTGCCGTTGAACTGGTCAAGGGCAACGATTCCGGTCGGCGAAGTGACGTTGATCTCGGTCAGCAGTCCGCCGATGACGTCAATTCCGACAAACAGCAGGCCTCGGCGCCTGAGCTCGGGCCCCAGCGCGCCGCAGATTTCGGCCTCGCGATCATTGAGTCCCGTGGCTTCGGCGCTTCCGCCGGCGGCGAGATTGGATCGGATCTCACCATCCGCCGGCCGGCGGTTTATGGCGCCGACGACTTCACCTTCGACCAAAATGATTCGCTTGTCGCCATCAGCGACGGCGGGAAGGAAGGCCTGGGCGATGAACGGCTCCGGCCATGTCCGGGCGAATAGCTCCGCGATTGCCCCGAGGTTCATCCCGTCCGAAGGCACGCGCAGAACGGCCGCACCGGCATTGCCGTGCAGCGGCTTGAGGACGATGTCGCCATGCTCTGCGTGGAAACGGCGGAGCTCCGCAGGCGACCGAGTGATCAAAGTCGGCGGCATGAACCGAGCGAAATCGAGCACGAACAGTTTTTCCGGGCAGTCACGCACCGATCGTGGATCGTTGACCACCAAGGTCTCGCCGGCGATTCGCTCGAGCAGATAGGTGGCGGTGATATAGGCGACGTCGAAGGGCGGGTCCTGGCGCATGAGGATGACGTCAATGTCGGCGGCGAGGTCGAGGACAAGCGGCTCGCCGGCTTCGAAATGGTCGCCGAGCACGCGCTGTACCGAGACCGGCCTGGCGGACGTCCGCACGCGGCCGTTTTCGTAAGTGAGGCCGCCGGCAAGATAATGGAACAGCTTGTGCCCGCGCTCCTGCGCCGCGAGCATCAGCGCGAAGGTGGAATCGCCGGCGATATTGACGCCTTCGATCGGATCCATCTGCACTGCGACGCGAAGCGGCATGGCGGCGCGACTAGGCGAGCGGCCGCGCTTTGTCACCCTTGCCAGACGTTGGGCAAATGACGCGGAAGGCGGCCCGGGACGATGAAGATCGCATCGATCCGGATGTCATCGCCCTCGCGCATGTAGCGCGGAGCGAGGCGCTCGGCGGCGATTGCGACCCGGCGCAGCCGCCAGGCGTCGAGCGACCATTCGGCCGCATCGTCCGATCCTCGCGCCTTGACCTCGACGAAGGCCAGGGTTCGGCCGCGCCGGGCGACGATGTCGACCTCGCCGCCGGGCACTCGCGCCCGGCGTTTTATAATCCGCCATCCACGAAGACGCAGCCACCAGCAGGCAAGCGTTTCCGCGCCGCGCCCGCGTTTCTCCGCCGCCTGGCGGTTCAACGGTTTTCCGGGCATCTGAGGTAGGTCACGCGCTCGCCGTTCGGCAGAGTCTGGCGCATTTCATCGCGGCCGATGCGCTCGATCCGAGAGGATTCGGGTTTGCCCAGCGGAACCTCGTCCGGAGGGACCATCTCGTGGTCGAGAGTCGCCATTTCGATCAGCAGGTCGCCTTCCAGCCGCCACTCCCCGCTCCACTCCCAGTGCGAAAAGCGGCCATCGGCTAAATAGCTGACGGACACGCCGCCAACGCAGGCGGTGAGGTCCCGTTCGCCGTCGGGCTGCGCAAGCCACGTTCCGGCAAACCAGTCTGGGGTCGGAGGCAGCCGCTGCGCCATGCAGGCTTGGACGAACAGAATGCCGGCGATGAGCAGGACGTACCTCACCGCTGACGATCCAGTTCGAGAGCCCGCGCATATGCGCGCTTTCGAGGGATGTTCAGCCGGTCGGCGACTTCGGCAGCGGCGCGCGAGGAGGACAAATGCTTGAGCGCTTCCATGAGCGCGGTATCGAGCTCGGCGTCGGTCGCGGGAACCCGCTCGGGCGGCGGCCCGACGATGATGACGATTTCGCCTTTTGGCGGCCCAGCGGAATAGCGGCCGGCGAGCTCGGCGAGGCTGCCGGTCACGCATTCCTCGTGAAGCTTGGTGATCTCGCGCGCGACCGCGGCCTCGCGCTCGCCAAGCTCGTCGCTCAAAGCGCGCAACGTCTCGCCGAGTCTCGGTCCGCTTTCGTAAAGGACCAAGGTCGCGCGAACGGCGGCAATCTCGGCGATGGCGTCGACGCGTGCCCTGGCCTTTGCCGGAACGAAGCCGAGGAAAAGGAAGCGGTCGGTCGGAAGCCCGGCAAGCGACAGCGCGGCAATCGCCGCGCATGGCCCGGGCACGCTGTGGACAGAATGGCCGGCCGTCCGAGCGGCACGAACCAGCTTGAAGCCGGGATCGGAGATCAACGGAGTTCCGGCATCGCTGACCAAAGCGATCGCTTCGCTGCCGAGGCGCGCGACGATCGCCTGGCGCTCGGCCTCGCCGCTGTGATCGTTGTAATTGGTCATTCGCGTGTTCGACCCGACATGGGCGAGCAGCCGCGCCGTCACCCTTCGATCCTCGACCAGCACGAGGTCGGCGCGGCGCAGGACATCGGCCGCGCGAGGACTGAGATCGCCAAGATTGCCGATCGGAGTAGCGACAATGTGCAGTCCTGGAGGAAGCGGCTGGGTCATGGATCCAAGTTCATCGCATCATCGTCCGGCTGCGAGCAAGCAAGGCCTGCGATGGTTTTTGGGGGCAGGGCGGTAACCCCTTCCAATCCTGTCAAAAAAGAGTCATCATCCCTTGCCCACACGGCTCTTGGGGAGGAGTCGCATATGATCGAACTATTGATGGCAGCGGCGCTTTATTCGAGCCAGGGATCGATGGCGGCGGTCAACGCGTCGCGTGACGCTTTTTCCAAATGCCTGCGCGATGCGGCCCAGCAGGCGAAGACTTCGAGCATCAAGGCCGACGCTTTTCCGGAGTTCGCGCTGCAACAGTGCGCGGCCGCCGGAAGCCGCTTCAAAAGCGCTTTGGTCACGCTCGACGTGGCGAACAAGGTACCGCGCAAGCAGGCCGAGGAAGACGCCCAGGTGCAAATCGACGATTATGTCGCCGGTTCGGCCGAGAGCTATCAGATGATGCTGAACCGGGGCACTTGAGCCCGGCCTGCCCGCTCAGGCCGAAGCGAGCTCCAACAGCAGCCGATCCAGCACCAGCCGCCCCGCTGCAGTGGCCAGAATTCGCGGCCCGCTGCGCTCGAGATGGCCGCTCGCCACCAGCCGATCGGCCGCTGCGTCATCGATGATGTCGCAGCCGAACCTCTCGGCCAAGGCTTCGGGGTCGATACCTTCGGACAGGCGCAGCCCCATGACCAAAGCCTCGTCGGCTGCCTCCCGCGCCGTCAGCGCCGATTCCTCGGCAATTCCGTGTCCGTTGCGGCCGATCGCCGCGAGGAAATTTTCCGGCTTGCGATGGCGCACGGTTCGCATGCCCGATCGGCGACCGTGCGCGCCCGGACCGACTCCGGCATAGTCGCAATATCGCCAGTACGTGAGGTTGTGGCGGCTCTCCTCGCCGGGCCGGGCATGGTTGCTGATCTCGTAGGCGGGCATGCCGGCCGCTGCCGTGCGCTCGGCGGTCAGCTCGTAGAAGGCAGCGGCGCGATCGGCATCGAGCGGTTCGAACGTGCCGGCGGCGTGAAGCGCGGCAAAGCGCGTGCCGGGCTCGATGGTCAGCTGGTAGAGCGACAGGTGCGAGGTGCCGAGCGACAACGCGCGGTCGAGCGTCCGCGCCCAGCCGGACTCGCTGTCGCCGGGGAGCGCGTAGATCAAATCGAAGCTGACCCGGCGAAAATGCCGCTGCGCCGTGTCGAGCGCCGCCAGCCCTTCGCTGGCGCTGTGGGCGCGTCCGAGAAATTCGAGTTGCGCGTCGTCGAAGCTTTGAAGCCCGAGCGACAGGCGATTCACGCCGCCGGCGGCAAGATCGGCGAAGCGCGCCGCCTCGACCGAATTGGGATTGGCCTCGAGCGTGATTTCGATGTCGTCGCCGCCGGGCCAGTGGGCCAGCGCGGCCTCGATCAGCGACTCTACCGTGGATGGCTCCATCAGTGACGGCGTGCCGCCTCCGAAGAAAATCGAGGTCAGCCGCCGGCCGGGGAGGAGTTGCGCCTCGTGAGCGAGGTCTGCGAGCAATGCCTGACGCCACTGGTCCTGGTCGACCGACGAGCGGACATGGCTGTTGAAGTCGCAATAGGGGCATTTCGAAACGCAGAACGGCCAGTGGATGTAGAGAGCGAGTGGCTCTGCCCCCGTTGCATCGCCTGGCATTGAACGTCCCTCGACTTCGCTCGGGACGAACGACATGTTCATTGCTGCAGCGCCGCGACCAATTTGCGGAATGCATCCGCGCGGTGGCTGATGCGGTGCTTGTCCGCAGGGTCCATCTCGCCGAACGTGCGGTCGTGGCCGGCCGGCACGAACATCGGGTCGTAACCGAAGCCCTTGTCGCCGCGCGGCGGCCAGACGAGCGAGCCGTCGACCCGCCCTTCGAAGCTTTCGATCTGGCCGTCGTTGGGCCAGGCGATCGACAGGGCGCAGGCGAAATGGGCGTCATGGCCGGCGTCGGGTCCCGCGGCTTCAACCTCGCTCCACACCCGCTCCATCGCTCGCGTCCAGTCGCGGTTGCCATCCTGGTCCTCGGCCCAGCGAGCCGAGAAAATGCCCGGCAGGCCGTGCAACGCATCGACGGCAAGCCCGCTATCGTCGGCGAGCGCCGGGAGGCCGGACAGGTCGGCGGCCTCGCGCGCCTTCAGGTCGGCATTGTCGACGAATGTGTTGCCGATCTCCTCGGGCTCCGGCAGGCCGAGCTCCTCGGCGCCGACGCAGGAAAGGCCGAGCGGCTCGATCAGCGCGGCGATCTCGCGCAGCTTGCCGGGATTGTGAGTCGCGATCACCAGCTTGCTTCCGATCGGCCTCATCGTCCGGTCGCCTTGCGCTGAGCATCGAAAATCTGATCGCAGCCGATCCGGGCGAGCCTGAGCAGGCGAAGCAGGCCTTCCTCGTCGTAGCATTCGCCTTCCGCCGTCACCTGGGCCTCGACGATTGCGCCGTCGCCGGTCAGCACGAAATTGCCGTCGCAGCCGGCCTGGCTATCCTCCTCATAATCGAGGTCGAGCACGGCCGTTCCATTGTGAATGCCGCAGCTGACCGCCGCCACCTGGGTTCGGATCGGGTCGGCGGCAATCGCCTGCGCCGACAGCAACTTATCGACCGCGAGGCGAAGCGCGACCCAGCCGCCGGAGATGGCGGCGGTGCGAGTGCCGCCATCGGCCTGGATGACGTCGCAGTCGACGATGATCTGTCGGTCGGGAAGCATGGAAAGGTCGACGACGGCGCGGAGCGAGCGGCCGATCAGCCGCTGGATTTCCTGCGTCCGACCCGATTGCTTGCCCTTGGCCGCCTCGCGGTTGCCGCGGGTGTGGGTGGCGCGGGGCAGCATGCCATATTCCGCCGTTACCCAGCCCTGGCCTTTGCCGCGAAGGAAGGGCGGGACCTTGTCCTCGATGCTGGCGGTGCAAAGGACTCGCGTTGCGCCGAAACTGACGAGGCAGGCGCCCTCCGCGTGGCGGGTGAAACCGGGCTCGAAGCTGAGCTCGCGCATCTGATCGGTGGCGCGTCCGCTGGGGCGCATGACATCTCCTTATGCTGGTGCGGCCGCTCCCTAGACCGGGCGGCGCGGCAATCCTAGATGCACTGCCATGAGCGGTGAGATCATGGAGCTGACCGACCGAATGCGGGAAATCTTCGGTCTCGTGGTCGAAGCCTATCTCGAGCGCGGCTCGCCGGTCGGGTCCAAGTCGCTTATCGGCAGCGTCAGCCTGTCGCCCGCCTCCATCCGCGGCGTGATGCAGGAGCTAGAGGAACGGGGGCTGCTGACCCATCCGCATACGTCGGCCGGGCGCGTGCCGACCGAGACGGGGCTTAGGCTGTTTGTCGATGGAATCATGCAGGCGTCGGTGCCTGATCCGCGCGAGCGGGCGGCGATCGAACGGCAGATCGTCCGCGACCAGCCGATCGAGGACGTGCTTGCCGCAGCCTCCGCCACGCTTTCGGGGCTGTCGCAGGCCGCGGGCGTGGTGATGGCGCCGAAGCGCGAGCTGAGGCTCAAGCAGCTGGCCTTCGTTCCGCTCGCTCCGGACCGGGCGCTGGCCGTCCTTGTGGGAAGCGACGGCGGAGTCGAGAACCGGATCGTCAGCCTCGATCCCGGGACCAGCTCTTCGGCGCTCGAGCAGGTCGCCAATTACATCAATGCGCGCCTGTCCGGACTGACGCTGGCAGAGGCGGAAGCCCGGCTCCGCACCGAGATCCGCCAGCGGCGCGACGCGCTCGACACGACGGCCGCCGAACTGATCGCAACCGGCCTTGCCGCGTGGAGCGTGGACCATGCTCGCCGGCCGGTGCTGATCGTCCGAGGCCAGGCGAATTTGATCGACGCCGCGGCCGCCGACGATCTGAACCGGGTCAGGCAATTGCTCGACGAGCTCGAAAATCGCGAGGAGATCGCGCGCCTGCTCGGAGCGGCGCGAGACGCGACCGGCTGCCGAATCTTCATCGGCTCGGAAAACCGGATGTTCGCGTTGTCGGGCTCGTCGGTGATCGCCGCTCCCTATCGCGGAAGCGAAGGCGAGGTGGTCGGAGTGGTCGGGGTAATCGGCCCCACTCGGTTGAACTATGCGCGCGTGGTTCCCATGGTGGACTTCACCGCCCAGGTGCTTACGAGATTGATGGCATGATGAACCGAATGAAAGACGAAGATCAGCTTCACGAGGAGGCGGAGGAAATCCGCAAGGAAACGGCGCAGGACGCCCCCGAGCTTGCCGAGCACGACCGCATCGCCGAGCTCGAACGCGCGCTCGAGGAGGCCAACAACAAGGCGCTCTATGCGGCGGCAGAGACCCAGAACGTCCGCCGGCGGCTGGAAGCCGATCGGCAACAAGCGGCTAACTATGCGGCTACGCAGTTCGCCCGCGACATGCTTGCCATCAAGGACCATCTCGAGCGTGCCCTGGTGGCCGTGACGGATGAATTGCGCTCCGACAAGGTCGCGAGCAGCTTCCTCGACGGGATCGAATCGACTGCCCGCGAGCTCGAGACCGTGTTCGCCAGGCAGGGAATCACGCGGATCACGTCGATCGGCGAGCCGCTCGACCCGCATCGCCACCAGGCGATGATGGAAATCCCGACCGACCAGGCCGAGCCCGGCACGATCGTCGAGGAGATGCAGGCCGGTTACATGTTCAAGGATCGACTTCTTAGGCCAGCGCTGGTCGGAGTGGCGAAGACGCCTGATTAATGCACTTCGCGGCGCTGGGTCTCACCCTTGCTGGCGAGGCTGAAGCGCGGTTCTAGCGCGCCTGAGCCCAGCAACCGCGCGGCCGCGTGGCGGCCGACCTCGGGGCCATGTTTGAAGCCATGGCCCGAGCCTCCGCCGACCAGAAGCACGTTCGACAAGCTTGGATGGAAGTCGATCAGCAAATCGCCGTTCGAGCTATTCTCATATTGGCAGACGCGCGCCTCGGTCAGCGGCGCTCCGCGCAGCAGGGGAAAGCGGCGGTCGCGGAAGGCGACGATCTCGGCGAGCGCCGAATCGGTCGGGCGGCGATCCTGCGTGTCGGGGTCGACCCTCGGCCCGTGCGCGTCATGGGCGAACTTGACCCCACGGCTTTCGAGGTCCGGGAAGCCGTAGAAGATGTCGCCTTCGTTGAAGTCGGCCCAGCCGGGCATGGCGGCGGGGAGGAAACGGCGGTCACCGGCAGGCGGAGCAAAGAAGAACACCTCTTGGCGAGTGGCGAAAATTCGATTGCCGAGGACATCGGGAAAGATTTTCGGCAGCCATGGGCCGAGCGCGAAGACGAAGCGGTCGGCCTCGACCAGGCGATTGTCGGACAAGCGCAACGCGCGAAGCCGGTCGCCGCGGCTATCGCCGGGCCGAGCGGCGGCGTGAACGTAGGTGCCGCCTTCCCGAACGAAGCGGGCGACGAGGGTCTGTACGGCGCGGCGGGCCATGAGGGCTCCGAACCCGGGCTCGAACAGACCAACCTCGATGCCGGTGAAGTCGATCATCGGGAAGAGGCGGACCAGCTCGCTCCGGTCGAGTTGCTCGAGCGGCAGTCCGAGCTCGCGGTGGACGCGCGCGGATTCGCGGAAATAGTCGTCTTCGCGCCCGCTGAAGAACAGCACTCCGTGAGGCACGAAGATCGGCAGGCCGGATTCGGGCTCGAGCGATTTCCACTCCGGCAGGCTGTCGAACGCCATCCGAGTATAGACCGAATCCTTGCCGTAGCCGGCGCGGGTCATCCGCGATTCGCCGCCCGACGAGGCGCGGGCATTGGCCGGACCGTGGGCGTCGATCAAGGTCACCCGGTGGCCGGAGCGGAGCAGATGGTGGGCGGTCCAGGCACCGAAGGCTCCGGCCCCCACAACGGCAACATGCGCGCTCGAGCCGGTCTGCGCCGCGCGGCCGATCGCCGGGGCCAGAAAAGCAGCGCCGCCCGCCCCGACAAGGAGCGAGCGGCGCGTCATTCCTGGTCGCGGCGCGACCGAAGCTTTGCCGCGACCCTTTTTCACCGGCGTCCGACTAGCCGCGCTCGGGGAGCGGCGGCGGCGGCGGCGGCGGCGGCGGCGGAACCGGGCACGGATCCGCTGCCAGCACCACTGTTCCGTCCGGGCACGTCCGAGT
>DATLGC010000208.1:0-11399 GCA_035540655.1 Sphingomicrobium sp.
TTCCGCGGGCGCTAGCTGACGTCTCCAACCCCGTCGCAGCTGAGCTCGAAGGCCGCGAGGCCCGATTCGAGCACCGAGGCGAGCATCGGCATTTCCATCAATTCGTCGATCGCCGCCTGGCCGCCGTCGCGCGCCAGGTCGAGCGCTTCCTCCATCGCCTCGTCCCAGTCGCCGGACTCGTAGGTGCCCTGGCCAACCCAGCAGAAAGCGACGACTTCGGCGAGCTGGTCCTCGCCGAGGTCCTCGAGCACGGCGCGAAGCTCCTCCTCGACGCTGTCGTTGATCGTATCGTCGAGGACCGAAAGCGCGCCTTCCTCCTCATCGTCGACATTGTCGGCCGCTTCGCCGCCGTCATAGTCGGTCGGCGTCTGCGCCTCATACTCGCGCGCCCTCAAGATGATCCGGCACAGCGTGTCGAGCGGGGTTAGCGGGTCCATTCAATGCGCCTCCTGATGGCCGCTCAACGAGAGCGGACCGGTGCGGTTCCTCGCGTTGACCCTTGCCCGCGCCGCACCTATATGCGCCCCCGCAACCGCGCCGCCAGGCGCTTCGGTTTCGGCTTGTCGCAAAGCCGATATTCGACGGGGGCGGAGTAGCTCAGCTGGTTAGAGCAGCGGAATCATAATCCGCGTGTCGGGGGTTCAAGTCCCTCCTCCGCTACCATTCGAGCCCCTTCGACGAAGTCAGCGTTTCGCGCACGGACAGCTGGGCACGTCGCGACCTTCGCCGAACATGCCGTGCGCATTGAATCGGCGCCTGCTCCGACCATTTGGGGCGGATGCTGAAGCTCTCCGTTCTCGATCTCGCGCCAATCGTCGAAGGCGGCAGCACCGGCGAAGCGCTGCGCCAGTCCTCCGACCTGGCGCAGGCCGCGGAGCGGCTCGGCTACACCAGATACTGGATGGCCGAGCACCATTCGATGCCTGGAATCGCAAGCGCTGCGACGGCGGTCGCCCTGGCTTACATCGGGTCGCGGACCTCGACCATCCGGATCGGATCCGGGCGGGATCATGCTTCCAAACCACGCGCCGTTGATCGTCGCCGAGCAGTTCGGGACTTTGGAATCTCTCTTTCCCGGTCGGGTCGACCTCGGGCTTGGCAGAGCGCCCGGAACCGACCAGGCCGCCGCCTTGGCGATGCGGCGCAACATGACATCCGACGAGCACCAATTCCCCAACGACGTAATCGAGCTGATCGGCTATTTCCGCGGGGACGGCGGCCGGGTGCGCGCCATTCCTGGCGAGGGCCTGGACATTCCAGTCTACATCCTCGGCTCAAGCCTGTTCGGCGCGCAACTTGCCGCCGCACTGGGGCTCCCTTACGCGTTCGCATCGCATTTCGCGCCCCAGATGATGATGGCGGCAATCGACCTCTACCGCAGCCGTTTCCAGCCGTCAGACCAGCTCGAACAGCCCTATGTGATGCTCGGGTTCAATGCCATCGTCGCGGATAGCGATGACGAGGCGCAGCTGCTCGCCACTTCGGTCCAGCAGGCGTTCGTCGCGTTGCGCACAGGCCAGGCGGTACAATTACCCGCGCCCAGGGCCGGTTATTCCGAGAGCCTTCCGCTCCAGTCGCGGGCGATCCTGCAAAGCGTGCTTTCGTGCTCCGCTATTGGCAGCCCCGAAACCGCTGGCCGCCAGCTGCGCGAATTCGCCGCGAGGACAAAGGCGGACGAACTGATCGTGACGTCGCAAATCTACGACTTCAAAGCGCGCATTCGCTCCTTCGAGCTGCTGGCAGAAGCCGTGCTCCGGCCGATATCTGAGGCGGAAAAATAGAATTTCGGATCCACAGCCTGCGGATGGCCCGTGGTGACCGGCTACAGCTGCGCCTTGAGACTGATCGGCCCGAGGGCGATGTCGGTCATCGTCATCGGGCGAGTGTTTTCGATCAGATATCCGGCCACGGCTCCGCACAGCAACCACAGAGCGATCATGCCAATGAGCATCTTGCCCATTTCCGCATACCCCCTTGTCAGCCTGCCGACATTACACGCCGGCGAAGCGACGGGGAAGATGCCTTCCGCGGCCTGATCTTTCTTCAAGAGCGACCGTCGCAATCGCAAAAGCCCGGGCCGCGCTCGCGAACCCGGGCTCTCGCTCCTTAAACGAATCCGCCGTCAGGGAACGCGCGTGTCCCGGGTCGTGTCGCGCGTCGTGTCCCTGGTGTCGACATCGGCGCGGCGGCTTCGCCCGAGCAGGCCGGCAAGACCGATCAGACCGAGCAGGCCCCACGGGAAACCGCCGCCACGGTCGCGGGTGGCGGGCTCGGTGCCGAACGTGCCCGTGTCCGCCGGCGGCATGGCGGTCGTCATCGCCGGGTCGGTGGTGGTGGTCGTCATCGGGTCGGTGGTCAAAGCCGGATCGAGCGCCGGATCGGTCATGGTGTTGGCCGCCACCGCATTATCCTGGGCGGTGATCGCATTGTCCTGGGCGGCGGCCGGACTCGCGACGATCATCGCCACGGCCGTCATCGAAATCATGGTTGCGCGCATTGAATCTCTCCTTCGCGTGGTGGGATGCTATTCTACCGGCGCGGGATGGTAGCTGTCCTCGTCATGGCCGCGCCTCAGGCCGAGCAGACCGGCCAGGCCGAGCAGCCCGAGAAGATCCCAGGGAAACTGGTTTTGTCCCTGCATCCGCATCCGGTCCTGGGTTTCCGTTGGGATGCCGGTGTCCGGGCGCGTCTGGCCGAATGACGGCTGGCTTGCGACGATCGCCCCGGCAAGAACCGCGAACAAAATTCCTGATCGCATCGTCCCCTCCTGCCTTTTCGTTTTCTGGCGGGCAACAGGGCAACGGCCCACATGCGCTCCTGTTCCGGCGCAGACTCGCGGAAGTCGGACGGAGGAGGGCGAAGCGCCAATAAAGCAAACGCCCGGGCTGACTCGCGTCTGCCCGGGCGTCCTGCGTGACGATGTGCTCGTCAGCCCCCTTGACTGTCCAGCGCCGGCCCCTGTTCCGGACTGTGTCCGAGCCAGCCGAACACGACCGCCTGCGGAGTTGTTCGACCTAGGCGGATTTCCTGTTGTTTGTCATCCGTGCAATGCGCCGGCCGTGTTTTTGCGCATCGCCTGTGTCCGGCCAGTCACATTGCGCGCCGGCGCGCTCGCGCATTGCCTTCACTCGGCGGCCGCCTTAGGGCACCGCTTCCCTCAAACGTTCAAGCGAGCAAGAATTGCGCGTTTCCCGCTGTTTTCTGCCGGTTCTCAAGGAGAGCCCGTCGGACGCGCAGATCGTCAGCCACAAGCTGATGCTGCGTGCCGGCCTGGTCCGCCAGACGGCTGCCGGAATCTACGCCTGGCTGCCGATCGGTTTTCGAGTCCTGAGGAAGATCGAGCAGATCGTCCGCGAGGAGCAGGACCGCGCCGGCGCGATCGAGATGCTGATGCCGACCGTCCAGCCCGCCGACCTGTGGCGGGAGAGCGGGCGCTACGACGCCTACGGGCCCGAGATGCTTCGGATCCGCGACCGCCATGATCGCGAGATGCTCTACGGGCCGACCAACGAGGACATGATCACCGCGCTGTTCCGCGACAATGCGAAGAGCTACCGCGACCTTCCGCGAATCCTCTACCACATCCAGTGGAAGTTCCGCGACGAGGTCCGCCCGCGCTTCGGGGTGATGCGTGGCCGCGAGTTTCTGATGAAGGACGCCTACAGCTTCGACCTCGACGAGGCCGACGCCCGCCACAGCTATAATCGCATGTTCATCGCTTACCTGCGTACCTTCGCGCGCATGGGCCTCACTTCCATTCCGATGCAGGCGGACACCGGCCCGATCGGCGGCGACCTCAGCCATGAGTTCATCATCCTCGCGCCGTCTGGCGAGAGCGAGGTCTTCTACCATCAGGCATGGGAGCGCGACCGCTCGGCCGAGGCGGAAGGGGTCGATGCCGACGATGCCGAAGCGCTGCATGCGTTCGTCGCCGAGCTGACCGACGACTATGCGGCGACCGACGAAAAGCGCGACCCGGACCGCGAGCGCGACGCCGGCGACAAGCTGCGCAGCTCGCGCGGAATCGAGGTCGGGCACATCTTCTACTTCGACGACAAATATACCGCGGCGATGAACATGAATGTGTCGATGCCCGACGGCAGCCAGGTCCACCCCAAGATGGGCAGCTACGGCATTGGCATCTCGCGCCTCGTCGGCGCGATCATCGAGGCGAGCCACGATGAGGCCGGGATCGTCTGGCCGGAAGCCGTTGCCCCATGGCGCGTCGGGCTGGTCACCATGCGCCATGACGACGATTCCACCGTCGCCGCCGCCGACCGGCTTTACGCGCAATTGTCCTCGGCCGGCGTCGAGACTCTCTACGACGACCGCGACGACCGCGGCGGCGCCAAGCTCGCCACCATGGACCTGGTCGGCCTGCCCTGGCAGCTGATCGTCGGGCCGCGCGGGATCGCCGCCGGAACCGTCGAGCTGAAGCGCCGCTCGACCGGCGAGCGCGAGGAGCTGAGCGTCGAGAGCGCGCTGGCGAGGCTGACGACGTGATCCTCAACCGCTACGAGCGAATGGTCGCTCGCCGCTATCTGCTTCCCGGCAAGGGCGAGGGGTTCATCTTCCTCGTCGCCTCGATCAGCCTGTTCGCCGTCGCGCTCGGGGTTGCCGCGCTGATCATCGTCATGAGCGTGATGAACGGCTTTCGCGCCGAGCTGTTCGACAAGATCGTCGGCCTCAACGGCCACGCGATCATCCAGGGCTATGAGGGCCGGCTGACCAACTGGCAGCAGATCGCCGAAGCCGCCCGACGAACGCCCGGAGTGACGTCTGCGACTCCGCTAATCGAGCAGCCGCTGATGGCCTCGGCCAACGGCCGGGTCGAAGGCGTGCTGGTGCGCGGCATGCGGGTCGCCGACATCCGCGCCAACCCGGTGCTCACCGCCAACGTCGTCTCCGGCGACCTCGGCTCGCTGGTCCCGGACAGCGGGCGCGTGGCGATCGGCTCGCGCCTCGCCCAGCTGCTCGGCGCCTATGTCGGCGGCGAGATCGCCCTCATCAGCCCGGAAGGCCGCTCGACCGTGGTCGGCACCGTGCCGCGCATTGTCTCCTACACCGTCGGCGCGGTGTTCGAGGTCGGCGTCTATGATTACGACAAGGCGTTCGTCGTCATGCCGATCGAGGAGGCGCAGACCCTGCTCCTGCTCGGCGATCAGGTCGGAATGATCGAGGTCCAGACCACCGATCCCAACCGGATCGACCAGATCATGGCGCCGCTCCACGCCCAGGTTCAGGGCCGCGGAATCGTCATCGACTGGCGGCAGATGAATTCGGCCCTGTTCGAGGCGCTTGCGGTCGAGCGGGTGGCGATGTTCGTCGTCCTCTCGCTGATCGTCCTCGTCGCCGTGTTCAACATCCTGTCCTCGCTGATCATGCTGGTCCGGGCCAAGACCCGCGACATCGCCATCCTTCGCACCATGGGCGCCAGCCGCCGCGGCCTGATGAAGGTTTTCATGACAGTCGGAGTCATCATCGGCTCGCTCGGGATCCTGCTCGGCCTGGTGCTCGGCGCGATATTCCTGTTCTTCCGCCAGGCGGTGGTGAACTTCATCCAGTTCGTTACCGGCCAGAATCTGTGGGACCCGTCGGTTCGCTTCCTCACCGACCTGCCGGCCCGGACCGACCCGTTCGAGGTGGCGGCGATCGTCATCATCGCCATCACTCTGTCGTTCCTGGCGACGCTCTATCCCGCCTGGAAGGCGGCGAGCACCGATCCCGTCCAGGTGCTCCGCTATGAGTGAGAGCTCGCGCGTCGCGCCCAGATCCGTTCGTCCTGAGCTCGACCTCTCGGATATCCCCCGGACATCCGTTCGTCCTGAGCTTGTCGAAGGGCGCTGGCACGCCCTCGCTCGACCCCGCCCTTCGACTACGCCGCTGCGCGGCTCCGCTCAGGACGAACGAGGAGCGGTTCGTGGCTGAGGCGGTCCTTTCGACCCGCGCCCTCAAGCGCAGCTTCGTCCAGGGCGACGTCACCATCGAAGTGCTTCGCGGGGTCGACCTCGACGTCGCTCCCGGCGAGATCGTTGCTTTGCTCGGCCCGTCGGGCTCTGGCAAATCGACCCTGCTTCAGGCGGTCGGCCTGCTCGAGGGCGGCTTCGAGGGCTCGATCCGCATCGCCGGGCGCGAGGCCGCGTCCCTCAACGACGACGACCGCACCCGGCTTCGCCGCGAGGCGCTTGGCTTCGTCTATCAATTCCACCACCTGCTGCCCGAGTTCAACGCGCTCGAAAATGTCCTCCTGCCGCAGCTGATCCACGGCGCCGATCCCGGCCCGGCGCGGGAGAGGGCGGCGCAATTGCTCGGCGCGCTCGGCCTGTCGGCCAGGCTCGACCACCGGCCGTCCAAGCTGTCGGGAGGCGAGCAGCAGCGGGTCGCGGTCGCCCGGGCGCTCGCCAATCGCCCGCCTCTGGTCCTCGCCGACGAGCCGACCGGCAACCTCGACGAGGCGACCGCCGACACCGTCCTTGGCGAATTCCTGTCGCTGGTCCGCGGCGAGGGCAGCGCCGCTTTGGTCGCCACCCACAATGAGCGGCTCGCCGCGAAGATGGACCGGGTCCACCGGCTTCATGACGGGCGGCTCGGCTAGGCGGAGCCTAGCGGCCGCAGGCGCGTTGGCACGCCCATGCGAAGGCTGAACCCCCGAACAATCGCCATCATCGCCGCCGGCGCCGTGGCGCTGCTGCTGATCGTCGCCATCCTGCTGTTCACGCAGCGCCAGAACCCCGACCGCCTGGGCGGCGACAATCGGGCCGGGGAGCAGACCGCGACGCGCCCCGAACAGCGCTGCGCCTCGCAGCGCACCTATGATGAGATCAAGCGCGAGCTGTTCCGCCAGGCGGGCGACATTCGCGGCAGCGACCGGCAGGTTTATGACCGGCTCGCGGCTTATGCGGTGGTCCGAATGGAACAGCCGGTGATGCGCTCCAACGACAAGGATTCGGGAATCATCCGCTGCGCCGGCCGGCTGTCGCTCGACCTTCCGCCGGGAGTCGCAGTCGTCGGCGGGCGGACCACTCTCGCGGCGCCGATCGAATATGTCATCCAGCCGGCGGCCGACGGAAGCGGCGACGTGATCATGCTCGAAGGGGCCGATTCGATCGTCATTCCGCTGGCGACTCTTGCCAGGAGCGGCGCTCCGGCTCGCCAGCCGCAAACGCAGCCCCAGCCGCTTCCGGCGCCGGTCCAGGACCTGCCCGATTCCGCGCCCGCTCCGGCCGATCCGAACGGCTCGCCCTCTCCCGCGCCCGCTCCGCAGCCGGCGCCGCAGCCAGCTCCCCAGCCGGAGCCGGCGGCGGCTTCAGCCAATCCCAGCTTCAATTGCCGCAATGCCCGCACCCGCGGCGAGATCATGGTGTGCAACAGCTCCGGCCTCGCCGCCCTCGATCGGCAGATGGCGGCCCAGTTCAATAGCGCCATGGCGTCGGCCAATCCGGCACAGCGCGATCTGCTGCAGCGGACTCGAAGATCGTTCCTCTCCTTCCGCGACCAATGCCCGAATGAATCCTGCGTCGCCGAAACCTATCGCGGGCGGATGCGCGAGATCCGCGACATCATGTCGGGGCGCTGGCGCCCGTCGCGCTGACCCTCTCCCAAGGGGGAGAGGATACGAAGCCTTGGCGAGGAACGAGCCTAGGCGGAGTTGGTGAGGGGACACCCACGGTCGTCTAACCCCCTCACCCCAGCCCTCGCCCCGCAGGGGAGAGGAGTTAGGGAAGCTGGGGATAACTCCCAACCCTCGGCTTTCCACATCCCGCCGGGCGCATCATAGTCAGGGGCGTGACAGAGCCCTACGTCCCGCTTCGAGTCTTCTCTTCCTTCACCATGCTCGAAGGCGCGATGGAGCCGGCGGTGATCGCCGCCCAGGCGGCCAGGCTGGGCTTCCCGGCAATCGCGCTCGCCGACCGCAACGGCCTTTATGCGGCCATGCCCTTCACCAACGCCTGCCTCGAAAAAGGCGTTCAGCCGATCGTCGGGGCGATGCTTGCCGTGGTTCGGCCGCCGGAGGCGGGCAGCGGAATCGACTGGCTGGTCCTGCTCGCCAAGGATGAGGACGGCTATGCCAATCTTTGCAAGCTGGTCTCGGCGGCGCATCTCGACCGTCCGCTGAGCGAGGAGCCGCACGTTCCCTTTGAAAGGCTGGAGCAGCTGAGCGGCGGATTGATTGCGCTCACCGCCGGCTCGGAGGGCGCGCTCGCGAGGCTGCTCGCCGAAGGGCAAGGCGACAAGGCTCGCGCCTATCTCGATCGACTCCAGTCGCTCTTTGCCGGTCGGCTCTACATCGAGATCGTCCGGCGCGGCGATCCGGTCGAGGAGGCGGCCGAGGATCGCCTGATCGATCTCGCCTACGATCGCGACCTGCCCTTGGTCGCGACCAATCCCGCCGCTTATGCCGATCCGGGCTTTCACGCCGCGCACGACGCCCTGCTGTGCATCGCCAATTCGGCTTATGTCGAAAGCGCCGAGCGCGTGACGTCCTCGCCCCAGGCCTGGCTCAAGGACGGGCCGACGATGGCGGAGCTGTTCGCCGATCTGCCCGAAGCGGTCGCCAATACCGCCGTGGTCGCCCGCCGCTGCGCGGTCGGCGCGCCCGAGCGCCGGCCGATCCTCCCGCGACTGTCGGACAATGAGGACGAAACGCTCCGCCGCGACGCGATTGCGGGGCTGGAGCAGAGGCTGGAGCAGCTTGCCAAGCGTTCGTTCGTCCTGAGCGAAGGCGAAGGGCGAAGCTCCGCCGCCGCCGCGGAACGCCCTTCGACTGCGCCGCTTGGCGGCTCCGCTCAGGATGAACGAGGGTCAGGGCTGGACCCCTTCAAAACCTATCGCGACCGGCTCGACTATGAGCTCGAGATCATCACCGGCATGGGCTTTGCCGGCTATTTCCTGATTGTTGCCGATTTCATCAAATGGGCGAAGGCCAACGACATTCCGGTCGGCCCCGGGCGCGGCTCTGGCGCCGGCTCGCTGGTCGCCTGGGCGCTGACCATCACCGACCTCGACCCGATCGAGCTCGGCCTGTTGTTCGAGCGCTTCCTCAATCCCGAGCGCGTGTCGATGCCGGACTTCGACATCGACTTTTGCGAAACCCACCGTGACCAGGTGATCACCTACGTCCAGGGCAAATATGGCCGCGACCGGGTCGCCCAGATCATCACCTTCGGCCGGTTGAAGGCGCGCGCCGTGCTCAAGGACACCGGCCGGGTGCTGCAGATGCCCTACGGCCAGGTCGACCGGCTGGCCAAGCTCATCCCCAACCACCCGACCGATCCCTGGACTCTCGAACGCTGCCTCGGCCGGGCCCGCGACGACAAGACGAAGAATCTTCTTCCCGGCGTTCCCGAGCTGATCGCCGAATATAAAAGCGATTCCGACGTCCGCCGGCTGATCGACCTGGCGATGAAGCTCGAGGGCTTGCCGCGCCATGCCTCGACCCACGCGGCCGGAGTGGTGATCGGCGACCGCCCGCTCGACCAGATGGTGCCGCTCTACCGCGACCCGCGCTCGGACATGCCGGTCACCCAGTTCGACATGAAATATGTCGAGGCGGCGGGGCTGGTGAAGTTCGACTTCCTCGGCCTCAAGACCCTGTCGGTGCTCAAGCAGGGGCAGGAGCTTCTCGCCGAACGCGGCATCACCGTCGACTGGGCCAGCCTGAGCTGGGACGATCCCGAAGTCTATGCGCTGCTCCAGCGCGGCGACACGGTCGGCGTCTTCCAGCTGGAATCCGAAGGCATGCGGCGCACCCTGGCCCAGGTTCGCCCGTCGAACTTCGGCGACATCGTCGCCCTCGTCTCGCTCTACCGCCCCGGTCCGATGGACAATATTCCCCTGTTCGGCGACCGCAAGAACGGGCGGGCGCCGATCGTCTACCCTCATCCCCTGCTCGAGGAGGTGCTCAGGGAAACCTACGGCATCTTCGTCTACCAGGAACAGGTGATGCAGGCGGCGCAGGTGCTCGCCGGCTACAGCCTCGGCGAGGCCGACCTGCTCCGCCGCGCGATGGGCAAGAAGAAGCAGTCCGAGATGGATGCGCAGCGCGCCCGCTTCATCGAAGGCTGCGCGCGCAACGCCATTGATTCGGTCCGCGCGGGCGAGCTGTTCGACACGATCGACAAGTTCGCCGGCTACGGCTTCAACAAGAGCCATGCGGCGGCTTATGCGGTGGTCGCCTATCAGACCGCCTGGCTGAAGACCCATCACCGGCCCGAATTCTACGCCGCTTCGATGAGCTTCGACATTACCCAGACCGACAAGCTTGCCTTGTTCGTCGAGGACATGACCCGGGCAGGGGTGGAGTGCCTGCCGCCATCGGTGAACATGAGCCGCGCCGATTTCTCCGTCGAGGGCGAGTCGGTCCGCTATGCGCTTGGCGCTCTCAAGGGCGTCGGTGAAAAGGCGATGGAGATGCTGGTCGTCGAGCGCGAGCGGGGCGGGGCCTTCGCCAGCCTCGACGATTTCGCCGAGCGGATCGACCCGAGGCTGCTCAATCGCCGCCAGATCGAAAGCCTCTCGGGGGCGGGGGCGTTCGACCCGCTCGATCCCGACCGCGCCGCCGTCTTCGCCGGGGCCGAGACCATCCTCGCCCACGCCGCGTCGGCCGCCGATCAGCGCGAAAGCGGCCAGCACGGGCTGTTCGGCGGCGAGGGGGTGGCCGTCGCCCCGATCCGCCTGCCGAGGGACTCGTCCTGGACTCTGGCGCAGCGCATGGCGGCCGAGCGCGAATCCTTCGGCTTCTATTTCTCGGCCCACCCGGTCGATGCCCAGCGGCACCTGCTGGCCGTGCACAAGGTCAAGCGGTTCGCCGACCTTGCCGCGATCCCGATCGCCGAGGACGGCCGGGCCGGGGCGGCGATGGCCGGCCTGGTCGAAGGGGTCCGCTGGCGGGTTTCGGCGCGCGGCCGCCGCTACATGGTCGCCAGCCTGTCCGACCCGTCGGGTCAGTATGAGGCGACGGCCTTCGACGAGGAGCCCTGCGCTGCCCTCGAGGCGGCCGCCAAGTCGGGCGATTGCGGCCTACTGACCGTCGAGCTCGACCGCCGCTCGGGCGACGACGCGCCGCGGGTTACGATCAAGCGCTTCCAGCCGCTCGCCGCGCTCGCCAGGCGCACCCGGCTGCAGATGGCCGTCCGGCTGTCGTCGGGATTGGCGGCGGCCGAGCTGGCGCCCCTGCTTGCCGGCGCGCGCGGCGACAACGGCACGCTTCGCCTGCGCGTCCCGCTGGCAAGCGGCGGCGAGGCGGAGATCCTCGCCGGCCGCGACTATGCGCTCGACGCCGAGCTCGCCGCGCGGATCGAGCGAATCACCGGCGAGGGCAGCGTCGAGCTGTCGGTCCAGGAGCCGCCGAAGCTGGCGCTTGTGGGCTGATCCCCTCCCCTTCAGGGGAGGGGATCAGC
>DATLGC010000209.1:0-2637 GCA_035540655.1 Sphingomicrobium sp.
CGAAGCCGGTCCTCGAAGCGCATCTTCTCGATCTCGAGGTAGAGCTTCAGGGTCTCGACTTCCTGCGCGAGCGTCACCTTCGCCGTCGGCTCGTTGACCAACGTGTAGCGAAGGAAGGACGACAGCCGCGCCAGCATCGCGTTGGCCCGCTCGGTCTGGCGCAGAAGCACCAGGGTCGAGATCGAATTCAGCGTGTTGAACAGGAAGTGCGGGTTGAGCTGGTAGCGAAGCATCGCCAGCTGGGCGGTCGACGCCTGGCTTTCGAGCTTCTCGCGCTGCTTGATCTCGCCCTCGAGCAGAAGGAAATAATTGATTCCGTAATAGAGCGCCGCCCAGGCGGCGAGCAAAGCGAAGTTGAGCAGGATCGCGCCGAGATATTCGACCCCGACCGGCCGGGCGGTCGGCTGCAGGAAGGTCGCATAGCTCCACGTCTCGATCGCCGAGAAGGCCGCCGAGGCGAAGCCGACGGCGAGCAGCGACAGCAGCAAGGTCAGTCCCGGCCGCATCGCGATCAGCCGGCGGAACAGCGACGCCAGAAGCAGGGTCAGCGAGTAGCCGGTGGCGGTCAGCAGCGCCGTGTGGATGATCCACATCGCTCCCATGCTGTTGGCGAAGCCGGACAGGGCGCGGAGGATGAAATAGCCGGTCCAGCCGGCCGTCTGGAGCAGCCAGAAAGCGCGGTTCTTGTCCTCGAAGAACGGCTGGTCGAGGCCGATCCCGGTCATGATCGGGCGCGCCGGCGACTGCACCCGCGACGCCTCCGGGAGTTGCCGTCGCGCCGCGTCGCGCGGCGTATTGGTCTGCGTCAAGGTCGCGCTGTCGGTCGCCATGGCGTGCAAACGCATATAGTCCGGCAACTTCCGCATTGCGAGGACGGCGGCGACGCGCCACTGGTCCCCGGCCATTGTCCAAGCCCGCCCGAGGAGTTTCGATGAAGCTTTTGCACCGGACCGCAGCGCTTTTCGCCGCATTTTCCCTCGCCGCCTGCGACGCCGCCCAGCAGCCGCCGGAGCCGGCCGCCGCGCAGCGCATGGTCGCTCCGGTCCTCACCGGCGAGGATGCCCTCGACCCGCACAGCTTCGCCCGGCCGAGCGAGGCCCGGGTCGCCCACGTCGACCTCGACCTCGCGCTCGATTTCGACGCCCGCGCCGCGGTCGGGACGGCGGCGCTCGACGTCATTGCCGCGCCGGGCGCGAGCGAGGTCGTGCTCGACAGCAAGGGCCTCGACATCACCGGCGTGACGGATGCCGACGGCAAGCCGGTGGAATGGAAGCTCGGGACCGCCGATGCAGACAAGGGCGCGCCGCTGACCATCGCCCTCCCCGGCGAAGGCGAGCACCGCGTGGTCGTCAGCTACCGTTCGGCGCAGGACGCGGCGGCACTGCAGTGGCTGACCCCGCAGCAGACGGCCGGCAAGACTCACCCCTATCTCTTCAGCCAGGGCCAGCCGACCCTCAACCGCACCTGGATCCCGACCCAGGACAGCCCCGGCATCCGCCAGACCTGGACGGCGCGGGTGACTGCGCCCGAACCGCTCACCGTCGTCATGTCGGGCGAGCGCCTGACCCCGGAGGGCGAGGCCGCGGGCGAGGGCCGCCGCGCCTTCCGATTCCGCATGGACCAGCCGGTCGCCCCCTACCTGATCGCCATCGCCGCCGGCGACATCGCCTTCCGCGAGCTCGGGCCGCGCACCGGCGTCTGGACCGAATCGGTGATGCTCGATTCCGCCGCGAAGGAACTCGAGGACACCGAGAAGATGGTCGAGGCCGCCGAGGCGCTCTACGGGCCTTATCGCTGGGGCCGCTACGACATGCTCGTCCTGCCTCCGTCCTTCCCCTACGGCGGCATGGAGAACCCGACGCTGACCTTCCTGACGCCGACCTTCATCGCCGGCGACAAGAGCCTCGTCAGCCTCGTCGCCCACGAGCTCGCCCACAGCTGGTCCGGCAACCTCGTCACCAACGCGACCTGGGCCGACAGCTGGCTCAACGAGGGCTTCACCAATTATTTCGAGAACCGCATCATGGAGTCGATCTACGGCGAGCGGCGAGCGGCGCAGGAGGCGGCGCTCAGCTTCGACGACATGATGTCGGCCCTCGAGGAGGAGGGGATGAGCGCCCCGACCACCCGGCTCAACCTGCCGCCGCAGCAGGCGAACCCCGAAGGCGGCGCCAGCGGCATCATCTACGACAAGGGCGCGATCTTCCTTCGCACCATCGAGCGCATTGTCGGGCGCGAGCGCTGGGATTCCTACCTGCGCTCCTATTTCGACCGCCACGCCTTCCAGCCGATGACCTCGGCGCGCTTCCTCGCCGACCTGCGCGAAAATCTCGTCAAGGGCGACTCCGAGCTGGAGGACAAGCTGATGCTCGACCAGTGGGTCTATCAGCCCGGCCTCCCGGCCAACGTCGCGAGGCCGGATCCGGCGGCATTTGCCGCCGTCGACCGGGCGGTTGCCGCCTTCGCCGCCGGCGGTCCGGCTCCTGGCGGCTGGGGCGAATGGACGACCGCGGAGCGGCTCCGCTTCCTCAACAAGCTGCCGCGCACCCTGACCGCGGCCCGCCTCGACGAGCTCAACCGGCGCCTTCGCCTCAACGAGGCCGGCAACAATGAAATTCTGTTTGCGTGGCTCGAGCT
>DATLGC010000210.1:0-34949 GCA_035540655.1 Sphingomicrobium sp.
TTCCAGTCGGCCGGCCTCGCGCGGCGATGGCACTAGCGAGCGCAATCGCAATCACTGCGACATACATGAGGTTGGCGGGGTTATCCTCGGACCCGATGATTCCGACGGCCAGGTTGACCCAGATGAGAAGAAAGGTTGCGATCACCGCAATTCCAGTCGCGGCGCGATAGGCGATGCTGCCGCTTGCCCGCATGGCAAGCTCGAACGCGCCGCAAGAGGCAGCGAGCATCGCTCCCATCACGATGAAATCGCTCCCATCCCAGTCGAGCGCGGAGCGGCAGAAAGCCTTTCTCGACAAGATGGGCTATCTTTCGCGTGTCGAAATCGAGCTGAAGGAGCGCGGCCGGACTCTGACCCCGGGTTCCAACTGGGGGGAAAGCGCAACCGTCACCGTCGGCTATGGTCACGGCATCGCCGTTACTCCGCTCCACCTCGCCTCCGGCTATGCGACTCTTTTCAATGGCGGAGTCTACCGCGCGCCTACTCTGCTCAAGGTCGATCGCAACCACGCCGTCGCACAGGGTCGCCGCGTTTTCAGCGAAGAGACCAGCTACAGAATGCGCGCGCTGATGCGGGTGGTGGTCACCGAAGGGACCGGGCGCAAGGCCGACGCGCCTGGCTACCGTATCGGCGGCAAGACCGGAACGGCCGAGAAGCTGCTTGGCGGCCGCTATGCCAAGAACATGGTCGTCACCACCTTCGCGGGCGTTTTCCCGATGGATGAACCCCGCTATGTGATCGTCGTCATGCTGGACGAGCCCAAGCCAACCGCGGAAACCTATGGGTTCCGCACCGCCGGCTGGAACGTCGCGCCGATCGTCAGCAAGACGGTTAGCCGGATCGCCCCGATGCTCGGCGTCAGGCCAGACAAGAGCCGGGAGCCCAACATGGCCGAGGTCCTCCCTTACATAAAACCGAAGAGCTAGGCGCCGTGCGCCTGCGCGATCTTACCGGAATCGAGGACGATTCCCTCGTGACCGACTTTGCCATCGACCATCGCAAGGTCACGGCCGGAAGCATCTTCGGCGCTTTCCAGGGCGCGGCCTTCAACGGCGAGGACTTCATTGCCGCGGCTATCGACCGAGGCGCGGTCGCGGTCGTCGCTCGGCCCGAGGCGGCGGTCACGGGAGTGCCCCATCTGGCGGATACGAACCCACGCCAACTGTTTGCCGAGCTCGCCGGCCGCTTCTTCGCACCATACCCCGAAACGGTCGTCGCGGTCACCGGCACCAACGGCAAGACCTCGACGGTCGAAATGACCCGTCAGATATGGCGGATGACCGGCCAGCGTTCGGCCTCGATCGGCACTCTTGGAGTGACGACCTCCGACGACCAGGTGAAGACCGGCCTGACCACCCCCGACATTGTCACCTTCCTCCATAATATGGCGGGCCTGAAACGGCTCGGAGTCAGTCATGTCGCCTATGAGGCCTCGTCCCACGGACTCGACCAGCACCGCAGCGAAGGCGTTCCGCTTACTGCTGCCGCCTTCACCAATTTCAGCCGCGACCACCTCGACTATCACGCGACGATGGACTCCTATTTCGAGGCGAAGATGCGGCTGTTCGACGAGCTGCTGCCGAGCAGCGCGGCTGCGGTCGTCTGGACCGACGATCCGAAGAGCGAGGAGGTCCAGAACAGGGTCCGCAAACGTGGCTCCGCACTGCTTACTGTCGGCCGCAAAGGCGAGACGATCCGGCTGGTCGAGCAATCCCCAACGCCGCTTGGACAGACCCTGACGCTCGAGCATGATGGGAAGCCCCACCGGCTCGCGCTACCGCTGATCGGTGCCTACCAGGCTTCCAACGTTCTGGTCGCGGCAGGGCTGGCACTGGCCACCGGCACCAGCTTTGAACGCGTGTTCGCCGCCATGCAGCGTGTCTCCCCGGTGCGTGGCCGGCTCGAGCGCGCCGTGATCAGCCGCGGCGGCGCGCCCGTCTATGTCGATTATGCCCACACGCCAGACGCGCTCGAGGCGGCAATCGCCGCCCTTCGCCCGCATGTCGAAGGCCGACTGATCACGGTCTTCGGCGCGGGCGGGGATCGTGACCAGGGCAAAAGGCCGGAAATGGGAGCCGTCGCGTCCCGGCTGTCGGACGTGGTCATCGTCACCGACGACAATCCGCGCGGCGAAGATCCCGCAAAAATCCGGGCCGACGTGCTTGCCGGGGCAGAAAATGGAATCGAGATCGCCGGCCGGCGCGAAGCGATCGCGGAGGCAATCCGGATGAGCGGAAGCGGCGATATCGTGCTGGTTGCCGGCAAGGGCCACGAGACCGGCCAGATCATCGGCGAGACGGTGCTTCCGTTCGACGATGCCCTAGTCGCCCGGGAATGCGCCGCATGACCTCTCTGTGGACCAGCGACGCGATTGCCGCCGCCACCGGCGGCACGGCCAGCACATCGTTCGAAGCGACCGGAGTCACATTCGACAGCCGCGAGGTGCAGGCGGGCGACCTGTTCGTCGCCATGCCCGGCACGGCCCACGACGGCCACCAGTTCCTCGCCGCTGCATTCGACCGCGGGGCGGCGGGGGCGATCGTGTCGCGGCCGATCGACCGGCCGCACGTGCTGGTCGAGGATACGGCGCAAGCCCTCGAGGCGCTTGGGCGGGCGTCCCGCGATCGATCGCGCGCCACCGTGATCGGAGTCACCGGCTCGGTCGGCAAGACCAGCACCAAGGAAGCGCTTCACGCCGCACTCGATCGCTGCAGCCAGGGGCGAGTCCATCGCTCGGTCAAAAGCTACAACAACCATACCGGCGTTCCCTTGTCCCTCGCCAGAATGCCCGCCGATGCCGAATATGCGGTGCTTGAGATGGGCATGAACAATGCCGGTGAGATCGCGGCCCTAACCCGGATGGTCCGACCTCACGTCGCCCTGATCACCGCCATCGGCCCAGCGCATATCGAGAACCTTGGCAGCGAAGAGGCGATCGCCGACGCCAAGGGCGAAATCTTCCAGGGCCTCGAGCCGGACGGCATCGCCATCATCCCCAACGACACTCCGCACCGCGACCGGCTGGTGCGCGCCGCCAAGCGTCACGCCGGCCAGATCGTCACCTTCGGCGGCGGCGACGCCGACATTCACGCGCTTCATGCAGTACGCGCCGAAGCCGGGGGCAGCCTGCTCACGGCGGCCCTGGTCGAGCGCGAGCTGACCTTCACCATCTCGCAGCGCGGCGATCACTGGGTGTCGAACGCGCTCGCCGTTCTCGCCGCGATCGAAGCGGTCGGCGCCGATGTTGCAGTCGCCGGGCTCGCGCTCGCCGATCTGGGCGGGCTCAAGGGGCGCGGCGAACGCCACCGGATCGCACTGGTAGGCGGCGAGGCGCTGCTGATCGACGAGAGCTACAATGCCAACCCGGTTTCGGTTGCGGCGACGCTGAAAAGTCTCGGCAGCGAGCAGCTCGCCGGCCGCCGCATCGCCGTGCTCGGCGCGATGAAGGAGCTCGGGCCACATAGCGATGCGCTCCACGCCGGTCTCGCCGGCGCGGTATTCGGCGCAAAGGTCGACATTCTGATCCTGCTCGGCGACGAAACCCGCTCGCTTGAACAGGCGCTTGCAGGGAAAGTTGTCGTAGAGAGGGCGGCAAGCATCGACCTCGCCGCCGATCTGTTGCTTCGCATTTTGCGGCCTGGCGACGCGGTGCTGGTCAAGGCGTCCAATTCGGTCGGACTTGCCCGGCTGGTCGAACGGGTGGCAGGGGAATCGGCGAAATGCTCTATCTGATTGCCGAACAGCTGGGCTTCCCCGGCATCCTCAACCTCATCCGCTATCTGAGCTTCCGGGCCGGAGCGGCCAGCGCCACCGCGCTCGCCATCGGCCTTCTGCTCGGCCCGTGGTTCATCAGCTACCTTCGCGTGCGCCAGCGCCGCGGCCAGCCGATCCGCGCCGACGGTCCGCAAACCCATCTCGCCAAGCGCGGCACTCCGACCATGGGCGGCCTGCTGATCCTCATTTCGGTGAGTGTCTCGGTCCTGTTGTGGATGGACCTGCGCAACCCTTATGTCTGGGCCTGCCTCCTGGTGCTCGGAGGGTTCGGGCTGATCGGCTTCCTCGACGATTACGATAAGGTGAAAAAGGCGCATCACGCCGGCCTGTCGGGACGAATGCGCCTAGCGCTCGAATTCATCATCGCCGGCTTCGCCACCTGGCTGATCGTCCAGGCCGGCCACACCAGCCTCTACATTCCCTTCGTGCAGCAGCCGGTGATGGACCTCGGCTGGCTCTATGTCCTGTTCGGGGCCTTCGTCATCGTTGCCTTCGGCAATGCCGTGAACCTGACCGACGGCCTCGACGGCCTCGCCATCATGCCGGTTATCATCGCCAGCCTCGCCTTCCTCCTCATCGCCTATCTCGTCGGCAATGCCCGCTACGCCGAATATCTCGGGATCCCGTTCCTGCGCGGAGTCGGCGACCTCACCGTCGTGCTGATGGCAATCGTCGGCGCCGGGCTAGCCTTCCTGTGGTTCAACGCGCCGCCGGCCGCGGTCTTCATGGGCGACACCGGCAGTCTCGCCCTGGGCGGAGCGCTCGGCGCCATTGCCGTCGCCACCCACCATGAATTCGTGCTGGTCATCATCGGCGGCCTGTTCGTCGTCGAGGCCCTGTCGGTCGTCATCCAGGTCTTCTTCTACAAACGCACCGGCCGGCGCATCTTCAAGATGGCGCCGATCCACCACCATTTCGAGCAATTGGGCTGGTCGGAGCCAACGGTGGTAATCCGCTTCTGGATCATCAGCTTCGTGCTGGCGCTGGCCGGCCTTTCGACTCTCAAGCTGCGGTGATCACGGCCAGGGCCTTCTCGGGCAAGCATTACGCAGTCTACGGCCTCGCCCGCTCCGGCTTGGCGACGGTCGAGGCGCTGCTCGCCAGCGGGGCGAAAGTCACGGCTTGGGACGACAAACTAGCTCCCTCTCCCCAGCGGGGAGAGGGTCGGGGTGAGGGGGCTCGACAGTGGAGTGAACTCGCCAACGCCGAACACCCTCACCCTGCCCTCTCCCTCCAGGGAGAGGGTTTGAGCATCACTCCCCTCGACGAGATTAACCTCTCCCCTTTCGATTCCCTCGTCGTCACCCCCGGCCTGCCGCTCAACCGCCACCCGATCGCGAAGCGCGCCCGCGACGCTGGCGTCGAGATCATCGGCGACATCGAGCTGTTCGCCCGCGCGAGGCCCGAGCTTCCGCCGCACAAGGTAGTCGGCATCACCGGCACCAACGGCAAGTCGACCACCACCGCGCTCGTCCACCACATCCTCAGCACCGCTGGCGTTCCGACGACGATGGGCGGCAACATCGGCCTGCCGATCCTCGCCCAGGACCCACTCCCCGAAGGCGGTGTCTATGTGCTAGAGCTGTCGAGCTACCAGATCGATCTGACTCAGAGCCTCGACTGCGACGTCGCGGTCTTGCTCAACATCACGCCCGACCATCTCGACCGATATGACAGCTTCGAAGCCTATGCGGCGTCCAAGCTGCGGCTGTTTGAGATGCAATCCGAGTCGAGCAAGGCCGTGATTGTCCGTGATAATTTGAATGCTCGAGAGATTGGCGAGAGGCTGAGCGATCAACGGTGGGGCCGAGTACTTGGGCCCGTCGCTGATGATCTCTTGGAGGTCGGATTCTGGAATGACCCTGACTCGGACGAGTGGACCGACGAATTTCCACAACACCCGGATTGGCCAGCCCTTCAGGGACCTCACAATCTGCAGAACGCAGTGGCTGCTTTCGTCGCATGCAAGTGCCTAGGTGCCGGCGAAGCCACCATTGGCGAAGCATTCCGCACCTACCCCGGCCTGCCGCATCGCATGGAGCGTGTGCGCGAGAAGGACGGCGTCGTTTTCGTGAACGACAGCAAGGCGACCAACCCGACCGCCACCGCGCCGGCCCTCGCCGCGTTTCCGGCCATCCGCTGGATCTGCGGCGGACAGGCGAAGACGGACAACTTGGACGAATGCGCACCGCACTTCGGCAACGTCCGCTCCGCTTACACGATCGGCGAGGCCGCCGACCTGTTCGAGCGCCTGCTTGCGCCGCACATGCCGGTGAAAAACTGTGGAAAACTGGAGGTCGCGGTCAAGGAAGCGGCTGCGGACGCGCGCTCTGGTGATACGGTGGTGCTGTCGCCGGCCTGCGCGAGCTTCGATCAGTTCCGCGACTTCGAGGAACGGGGGGACAGGTTCCGCGCGCTTGTGGGGGAGCTTTAGATGGGCATCACGGCAAGGCTGAAGGAGAAAGCGGCGCTGATGGATCCCGACCGTTACGGCCGCTCCGACACGTCGGCGGCAGCCCGCTGGTTCTGGGAGATCGACCGGATGCTGCTGCTTCTGGTCAGCGTTCTCATCGGCATCGGCCTGATCGGCGTCGCCGCGGCCTCCCCGGCCGCGGCCGAGCGCTATTCAGGCGGCAATTTCCGGCTGCCCGAGCTTTATTATTTCTACCGCCAGCTCGCCTGGATCGCGATCGGCGTTCCGGTCATGATCGCCGTCTCGATGCTTCCGCGTTCGACCGCAAAGCGGATCTCGCTGGCCGGCGCCGTGATCTTCATGGTCCTTCTGGTCTTCGTTCCGATCATCGGCCCGGAAGTGAACGGGGCCCGACGCTGGCTCGATATCGGCGTCGGCCAGCTCCAGCCGTCGGAATTCCTCAAGCCTTTCTTCGTCGTCGCCATGGCTTGGCTGCTGAGCCTCAAGCAAGCCGACAAGTCGCTGCCGGTCTTTACCCTGTCGGCGCTGCTGACGCTTGCTGTCGCCTATCTCCTCATGCGCCAGCCCGATTTCGGCTCGACGATCATCTTCGCGGTGGTGTGGATCGCAATGCTGGCGCTGGCCGGGGCGAGCCTGCGCATGCTCGGCACGCTCGCCATGGCAGGCATTGCCGGAGTGGTCCTCGCCTACTTCTTCTACGGGGTCGCGACGACACGCATCGACGGGTTCCTGTTCGGCCAAGGCGATACCTTCCAGACCGACAATGCGATGCGCACCCTCACCGCTGGCGGGTTGCTCGGCATGGGGCCGGGCGCTGGGACCCGCAAGTTCGGCCTGCCCGAACCGCACACCGATTATATCTTCTCGGTCATCGGCGAAGAGTTCGGGCTGATCGCCTGCCTCGCCATCGCCTGCCTCTACCTTGCCATCGTCGCCCGGGTGCTGATCAAACTGCTCGATGAGGAATCGACCTTCGCCGTGCTCGCCGCGGCCGGACTGGCGGTGCAATTCGGGCTTCAGGCGCTGATCAACATGGCCGTCAATGTCCAAATCGCACCCTCGAAGGGCATGACCCTGCCCTTCATCAGCTATGGCGGAAGCTCCATGCTCGCCCTGTCGATCGGCATGGGTTTGCTGCTCGCATTCACCCGTCGAAATCCGTATCTGAGCCGCTCGCCCTATGTCGTGAAATGGAGCGGGGAGTCGCTGCGCGCATGAACTTTATATTGGCTGCGGGAGGCACCGGCGGGCATATGGTCCCGGCCCACGCGCTCGCCGCCGAGCTCCGGCACCGTGGCCATGGCGTGCTTCTGATCACCGACGACCGGGGCGCCCGCTTCCCGGGCCTGTTCGAAAGCGTTCCGGTCCATGTGCTGCCCGCCGGCCGGCTCGGCAAAAGCCCGATCGCCCTGTGGAAGGCGATCCGATCGATGATGGCCGGCCGCCGCGAAGCCATCCAGCTTTATCGCGACCACCCGCCCGACGTGGTAATCGGTTTCGGCGGATATCCCGCCTTCCCGGCTCTGCTCGCCGCCGGGGCGCTGGGCGTGCCGACCGTGCTCCAGGAACAGAATGCGGTGATGGGCCGGGTCAACCGGCTGCTGGCCGGCAAGGCGACGGCGATCGCCACTGCTTATGGCGAGGTCGAGCGCCTCAAGCCTGGCTACCGCCACAAGGTGGAACTGATCGGCAATCCGGTCCGGGCAAGCATCGGCAGGCTTGGTGAAATGCCCTTCCCGGCGTTCGATGAAACGTCGCCCCTCCGAATCCTGGTCATTGGCGGCAGCCAAGGCGCGACCATCCTCGGCGAAGTGGTCCCGGGCGGCCTCGGCATGCTCGACCCATCGCTCCGCCATCGGCTCCAGGTCGTCCAGCAATGCCGGGCCGACGACATCGAGGCGGTGCGCGGGCAATATGCCGCGCTTGGCATCCCGGCCGAACTGATGACCTATATCGAGGACATGCCCGAACGCCTTGCCGACGCCCATCTCGTGATCGGCCGAGCAGGCGCCTCGACAGTGGCCGAGCTGACCGCCGCCGGCCGGCCGGCGATCCTCGTTCCCTATCCGTCCGCGACCGACGACCACCAGACCGTCAACGCCCGCGAGATTACCAGCGCTGGCGGTGCCCGGACCATTCCGCAGCCGCAATTCACGCCCGAAGTGCTCGCCCGGCAGATCGAGGCGCTTGCCGCCGACCCGATTGCGCTCGCAAATGCCGCCGCCCGCGCCTTGTCGGTCGGGCGTCCGCACGCAGCCCGGGACCTCGCCGACCTTGTCGAACGTATCGGCGGGGGCCTCGCCCCAGTCGCAGTGGGACCAGCTCTCACCCCGAGAAGCCAGGCCGCTTTCGCCGGAAGGGGCGCGCCGGCATGAAGGCGCTCGGCACCGACATCGGCACCATTCATTTCGTCGGAATCGGCGGGATTGGCATGTCCGGGATCGCCGAGGTGATGCACCAGCTGGGTTATTCGGTGCAGGGCTCGGACATCGCCGAAAGCTATGTTGTTGAAAAGCTGCGCAAGGCTGGAATCCCCGTCTCAATCGGCCATAGCCCTGATAACCTGGGCGATGCCGCTGTAGTCGTTTGCTCGTCGGCGATCGACCGGGGCAACCCGGAAATCGAAGCGGCTGCCGAACTGCGGCTGCCGATCGTCAAGCGTGCCGAGATGCTCGCCGAGCTGATGCGCATGCAAAAGACGATCGCCGTCGCGGGCACGCACGGCAAGACGACCACGACCTCGATGATCGCCGCCTTGCTCGATTCGGGCGGGATCGACCCGACGGTGATCAACGGCGGAATCATCAACCGCTACGGTTCGAACGCCCGACTCGGCAAGAGCGACTGGATGGTAGTCGAGGCGGACGAGAGCGACGGCAGCTTCCTTCGCCTCGACGGGACCATCGCCATCGTCACCAACATCGATCCCGAGCATCTCGAACATTACGGGGATTTCGAGAAGGTCAAGCAGGCCTATTGCGAGTTCGTCGAGAACGTCCCCTTCTACGGGCTTGCCGTAATGTGCGTCGACCATCCCGAGGTCCAGGCGATCCTGTCGCGGATCCGTGATCGAAGGATCGTCACCTACGGCTTCTCGGCGCTTGCCGACGTTCGCGCCGACAATGTCGTTGTCGAGGATGGCGGCACCAGCTTCGACGCTTTGGTGCTTCAGCGTGATGGCAGTCGCCGTTCGTTGGAGCGGGTCCACGTCCCAATGCCTGGCCGCCACAACGTGCAGAACGCGCTCGCCGCCATCGCGGTCGCGATCGAGCTTGGTCTCGACGACGCAGCAATCATTGAAGGATTCAGCCGCTTCGAAGGCGTCAAGCGCCGCTTCAGCCGGGTCGGACAGGTCGACGGGGCGGTGATCATTGACGATTACGCGCATCATCCGGTCGAAATCCGATCGGTGCTTGCCGCCGCCCGGGAATCGGCCCGGGAGCGGGTGATCGCGGTCGTCCAGCCGCATCGTTACAGCCGGCTGCAGGCGCTGATGGAGGAGTTCCAGAGCGCGTTCAACGACGCCGACGTGGTCTTCGTCACTCCGGTTTATCCGGCTGGCGAGGAGCCGATCGAAGGCGTGGATTCCAATGCACTGGTCGACGGCCTGCGTGCTCACGGCCACCGGATGGTCAAATCCGTCGCAAGCCTCGAGGAGTTGTGCCAGGCGCTTCGCGATCTCGCGGCCGACGGGGACATGATCATCTGCATGGGAGCAGGCGACGTCACGCGCTGGGCCGCCGCGCTCGCCGACGGCATTTGCGATGCCAGGCACAACAAGTGAGCAAGGTCGCTACGATGCCGAGCGTTCGCGGCCGGCTTACGGCGAACGCGCCGCTTGCCCCCTTGGTCTGGTTTAAGAGCGGCGGTAGGGCCGACTGGCTCTTCGAGCCCGCCGACACCGATGACCTGGTCGAATTTCTCGCCCGGCTTGATTCCGATGTGCCAGTCATGGCGCTCGGTCTGGGATCGAACATGATCGTCCGCGACGGCGGGGTTCAGGGCGTCGTCGTTCGTCTCGGCAAGGCATTCGCCAAGGTAGAGCGGGTCGACGAACTGACACTGACGTGCGGGGGCGGTGCTAGCGGGATCCTGGTCTCCTCGACCGCCCGGGACGCCGGAATCGCTGGTCTCGAATTCCTTCGCGGCATCCCCGGCACGGTCGGCGGCTTCGTCAGGATGAACGGCGGCGCGTACGGCCGCGAGGTCAAGGACATTCTCGTCTCGGCCACGGTGGTGCTTCGCGATGGCGAGGTTGAACAATGGCCGCTCGAGAGGTTCGGCTACTCCTACCGCCACAGCGAACTTCCGGAAGGTGCGATCGTCATCGCCGCGATTCTGCGTGGTGCCCCAGGCAAGCCGGATGTGATTGGTGCGGAGATGGATGCGATCGCCCGGGCCCGCGAGGAATCGCAGCCCCTCCGCAGCCGCACAGGCGGGTCGACCTTCAAGAACCCGCCCGGTCACAAGGCCTGGGCGCTGATCGATGCCGCCGGCTGCCGCGGGATGACCCTGGGCGGCGCGCAAGTCTCGGAAAAGCATTGCAACTTCCTCTTGAACCTGGGTAGCGCAAGCAGCGCCGACATCGAGGCGCTGGGCGAGGAGGTCCGGCGACGGGTGATGGCGAAGACCAACATCGCCCTCGAATGGGAAATCCAGCGGATCGGAGTCGACGGTTGAGGAAGGACCTTCACGTCGTCGTGTTGATGGGCGGCTGGTCGTCCGAGCGCGAGGTATCGCTTACTAGCGGCCGGGGCGTCGCCGAAGCGTTGCGGACTCGCGGCTGGAGCCGGGTGACCGAGCTCGACATGGAGCGGAACGTCGCCCAGCGCCTGGACGAGCTGAAAGCCGACGTCGTGTTCAACGCTCTTCACGGCACTCCGGGCGAGGACGGCACCGTTCAGGGCATGCTCGACCTGATGGGCGTCCCCTACACCCATAGCGGGGTCGAGACTTCCGTCATTGCCATCGACAAGCAGCTGACCAAGATGGTGCTGGTGCCCCGCGGCATTCGCATGCCGGCGGGCGAAATGGTCGAAAGCGAGACCCTGTTCGAACGCGACCCGATGCCGCGGCCCTATGTCCTCAAGCCGGTCAATGAAGGGTCCTCGGTCGGCGTGGCGATCATCACCGAGGGCGGCAATCACGGCAGCCCGATCGGCCGCGAGGTGCCCGGCCCGTGGCATCATTTCGAGCATCTGCTCGCCGAGCCCTTCATAAGGGGCCGCGAGCTGACTGTTGCAGTGCTGCGCGACGAACCGCTGGCGGTCACCGAACTTCGCCCCAAGGCAGGCTTTTATGACTATGCCGCCAAATATACCGACGGCCTGACCGAACATGTCTGCCCGGCGCAGGTTCCTGGCGACGTCGCCGAAATCATGATGGACATGGCGGCAAATGCCCACCGACTGCTCGGATGCAGGGGCGCCTCGCGATCGGACTTTCGCTGGGATGATGAGCTAGGCACCGAGGGCATCTACCTCCTCGAGGTCAATACCCAACCGGGGATGACACCGCTTTCGCTGGTGCCCGAGCAGGCGCGCTATCGCGGAATCGAATATGGCGATCTGGTCGAGCGGTTGATCGTGGAAGCTTTGCAATGAGCGCCGCCAGGGTCCGGCGCGGAGCACCAATGCGCTCGAAAGCGCGCAAGTCCGCGACACGAACCACTGTTGGGAGAAAGATCGCCGAGCGGCTGCCGGTCGACCAGAGGCGCGCCAACCGGATTGCCGGCATGGCGTTCGCAGGCTTCACTGTGCTGATCGGGGCCGCGGTTCTTGTGGCCCTCGACGTGCCGTCGAAAGCCGCGACCGAGGCGGGGGTGGCGGTCGGCCGCGCCGGCTTCGCCGTTCAAGGCTATGAGATCGTCGGCCTCGACCGGATGGACCGGGCCGTCGTCGACCAGGTCGTGCGCGGCGAGTTGCAGCGCGCTTCGGTTGCCAGCGGGGGCTCCCCGGCCATGCCCCTCGTCGACGTCCACGCGATTCGGGCCAATCTGATCCGTCACGGCTGGGTGAAAGATGCGCGCGTGTCGCGGCGATTTCCCGACACGCTCGTAATCGACATCGTCGAGCGCGAGCCGGCCGCACTGTGGCAGGATCGGCAACGGCTGGCACTGATCGATAGCCAGGGCGTGGTCCTTGATCATGTTCGGATCGACCAGATGCCCGATTTGCCCCTCCTGATCGGCCCAGGCGCGAATTCGCGCGCGCAAGAGCTTGGTCGATTGATGGAATCCGTGCCGACGCTACAGGCGCAGCTTGCTTCGGCCCGCTGGGTGGGCCGCCGCCGCTGGGACCTTTCCTTTCAGTCTGGCGAGACCGTCGCTTTGCCCGAGGGTGAGCGCGCGGCTCAGGAAGCGCTCGCCAAATTCGCCAACCTGGACCGCTCGACCGGACTTCTCGGCCGCGGCCTCGTCCGCTTCGACCTGAGAGTGCCGGGCAAGATGATCGTCCGCCTGCCACGCGAGCCGGGTGAGCCGATCGCGCCCGCCAATCAGGTCGAGATCTGATCGTGGCGGCAACGACCGACCAGGTGCTGATCGGAGCGCTCGACATCGGCTCGTCGAAGGTCAGCGCCCTCATCTGCACCCAGGATGAGGACGGTCGACTGCGCGTTCTGGGCACCGGGCAGCGCGAAAGCCGAGGAATCAAGCGCGGCTACATCGCCGAAGTCGAGGCAAGCGAACTGGCTGTCCGCCAGGCGGTCGAGCTTGCCGAACGAATGTCGGCTGTGACCGTCGACGAGGTTTGGGCAAGTTACGGCGCCGGTGGCCTTCGAAGCGGGATCGCCAACGTCGAGGTCGAGCTCGGCGGCCACCAGGTCGAACGATCCGACATCGACCAGCTACTCGCCGCCGGCCGCAAGGAGATCGATCATGGCGGGCAGGTCGTGCTTCACGCCCATCCGGCACTCTATACGATCGACGGGCTCGAAGGGGTCGAAGACCCGACGGGACTGCACGCCGACCGCCTCGGAGTCGACATCCATGTCGTCAGCGCCGACCAGGCGCCGCTTCGCAACATCGATTATGTGATCCGCTCCGCCCATCTCGGGGTCAAGGCGATCGTCGCTTCGCCGGTCGCGGCAGCGATTGCCTGCCTCGCCCCGGAGGAACGCGATCTGGGCGTGGCGCTGGTCGAGCTCGGCGCCGAAGTCACCAATGTCTCGGTTCATGCACGCGGGGTCCTGGTCGGGCTGCATTCGATCCCGCTCGGAGCCCGCGACATCACCGAAGACATCGCTTGCGCCTTCGGCGTGCAGCGCCGCGACGCCGAGCGGATGAAATGCTTCTACGGCTCGGCGATGACCTCTCCGCGCGACAATCACGAGATGATCGAGGCCAACCAGATCGGCGCCGAGGAAGGCGCCGAGCCGACGCGCATCACCCGGGCGCAGCTGATGATGGTCATCCGCCAGCGCGTCCAGGAGCTGACCAGCCGGGTCGACGAGGCGCTCAAGATCCTCGGCTTCACCGGCCCGGTCGGTCGCCAGGTGGTACTCACCGGCGGCGGAGCCGAGCTCAAGAATATCGCCGATTACATGCAAGGCGTGCTCGGCCGCCAGGTACGGGTCGGCCGGCCGCGGCAGCTCACCGGCCTTCCCGACGCGCACAGCGGCCCCGCTTTCTCGACCCTGGTCGGACTGGCGATGCTCGCCGGATCGGAAAGCGGCGACATTCGCGATCTGGCGCTTGGCCAGATCACCCAGAAAAAGCAGGCCACCGGAATGTTCGGCCGGCTGATCGCCGCAATGCGCGGCGGGATCTGAAGGTTTCGCCTGGGGACGCTGGATATGACTCGCATATTCGTGATTTCCATTCTTTTCGCGCTCGCCGCCTGCGCTCCCGCCGGCCACGGCGATCCCGACATCGCCGTCCAGGGCTGGGCGCGCGAGACCGCGCCTGGCCAAAGCGTCGCCGCGGCTTATCTGACCATCGAGAATTCGGGACCGGGCACCGACCGGCTGGTCGGCGTCGCCTCGCCCGCCGCCGAACAGGCAAGTCTGCATTCGACCACCGTTGAGGATGGCGTCGCCCGGATGCGCGCGATCGACGGGGGGCTCGAAATCCCCGCGCGCGGCGCGGCTGCGCTCGAACCGGGCGGGGACCACATCATGCTCGTCGGCCTTCGCCAACCTCTGGTTCGCGGAACTGACGTCGAGCTGCAGCTCCGCTTCGAAAGAAGCGGCGAACGGCAGGTGGCCGTGCGAGTCCTCGAACCCGGCGCCAGTCCCGAACCGCATGAAGGACATTGACGGGGATGATGCGCAAGTTGCGAATTCTGTTGTGGATCATGGTGGCGCTGTCGCTGGCCGGCTTCGCCTTCCTTCTCTTGCGCGGACGGGCCGAGCCGAGCCCGCCGACGGTTCAGACCAGCACGGTCGACTTCGGCGGCCCATTCACCCTGACCGGGTCCGACGGACGCCCCTTTTCGAGCCAGCGGCTGGCGGGCAGGCCGCATGCGGTGTTCTTCGGCTTTACCCATTGCCCGGACGTCTGTCCGACGACCCTCGCGCGCATGGTCAAGCTTCGGCAGCAACTGGGCAGCGAGGACTCCTTCGAAATCCTGTTCGTCACCGTCGATCCCGAGCGCGACGGCCCCGAGGAGGTCGGCAAATATGCCGATCTGTTCGGCTCGCCGGTGATCGGCCTGACCGGCTCGCCCGCCCGAATCCAGCAGGTCCAGCGCCAGTTCGGCATCTATTCGCGCAAGTCGCCCGACGATCAGGGTGGATATAGTGTCGACCACACCGCGTCGGTGTTGCTGTTCGGCCGCGACGGCAGGTTCGTCGCAACCATCTCGCCCGAGGAAAATGACTCGGTCGCTCTCGGCAAGCTTCGGCGGATCGCGGCCTAGCGGCGCTCGCGCCGCTGCACGCGATCGAGCAGCCGGTCGATGCCGGCGATCGCTTCGGGCTCGTCGAGGTCGGGGGCGTGACCGACACCTTCGACGGTCACAAGCTCGACGTCAGGCAAGGCTTGCTGCATCTTTTCGGCAAGTTCGCGATCGAGCAGGTCGCTATTGGCGCCGCGCAGGACCAGCACCGGAATGTCGCCCAGCGCCCGGAACAAGGGCCACAGGTCGCCAACCGGATCGCTGCCGGGGCGATTGAAATTGTCGGCTATGGCCATGTCATAGTCGAACTCGACACCGCCATCGCCGGATTGGCGGCAGACTCGCCGCGCATAGCGCAGCCATTCGGCATCGCCGTAGGACGGATGCACGTCGCCATGCTTGGAGCGAAGCGATTCGGCCGCCTCGTCCCAGCCACCAAAGCGCACCGGGATCCCGACATAGCTGCGAATGCGCTCGATTCCCCGCGGGTCGACTTCGGGGCCGATGTCGTTGATCAATGCCCCGGCGAGCCGCATGGGCTGCATTGCCGCGACAGCCATGGTGACGAGCGCGCCGAGCGAGGTGCCGAAGAAGATTGCGCGGTCGATGCCGAGCTGGTCGAGCAACTCGACCACGTCCTCGGCATAAGTGGTGGGCGTGTAGCGCTCCGAGCGCGGGTCCGGGTCAGACAGCCCCCGGCCGCGGAAATCGATGGCGATCACCCGCCACTCGCCGGCAATGCGCTCTGCGACCGCCTCGAAATCGCGGGCGTTTCGGGTCAGGCCGTGAAGCATGAGGATCGGAAGGCGCTCGGCCGGCCCGGCATAGTCGCGATAATGCAGTCGAAGGCCGTCGCGGCTCGTCCAGTACCGGTCAGTCCACGCCGTCATCGGCTTATTTCCCCCGCCCGCATCGCATCCCCTATCGCGGCGTTGTGACGCTCATGCAATCCTGCCGCCCCGATCCGCGAATCCTCGATCTTGGCCCGGAGTTCTACGATGTCGTCGAGCCCGCCGCCTTTCCGCAATGCATCCCGCGTTTCCTCAACCGGCGCTGGGCCGAGCGAATAGGCCTCGGCGATCTCGACAATGACGGGTGGACACGACATTTCTGCCGGTTCGAGCCGCTTCCCGACAACCTCCGGCAACCGCTGGCGCTTCGCTACCACGGCCATCAGTTTCGAGTGTACAATCCGGACATCGGCGATGGTCGCGGATTCCTCTTCGCCCAGCTTCGCGACGCCGATGGGCGCCTACTCGATCTCGGCACCAAGGGTTCGGGCCAGACTCCGTGGAGCCGAACCGCCGATGGACGGCTCACCTTGAAGGGCGGGGTTCGCGAAATTCTCGCAACCGAAATGCTCGAGGCGCTGGGAGTCAACACGTCCAAGACCTTCGCTGTGTTCGAAACCGGCGAACAACTGATGCGCGGCGACGAGCCGTCGCCAACGCGCTCGGCCGTTCTCACCCGCCTCGGCCACGGCCATATCAGGATCGGCAGCTTTCAGCGCCTCGCTTTCCACGGCGACAGCAAGACCATGAAGCGGCTGGTCCGCTATTGCCTCGACCGTCTTTACGGCGAGCAGCCACCGGCCGACGATGCCGAGGGCGCGCTGCGGTTGTTCGACCTGGTCTCCGCCGCGACCGCTAAGCTAGCCGCCAGTTATCTTGCCGCCGGCTTCGTCCACGGCGTGCTCAACAGCGACAATATCGCCATCACCGGCGAGAGCTTCGACTACGGACCGTGGCGATTCACGCCCGACTGGGACATGGGCTTCACCGCCGCTTATTTCGACCATTACGGCCTCTACGCTTTCGGCCGTCAGCCCGAGGCGATCCACTGGGACCTCGCCCAGCTCGCCGGCTCATTGTCGCTGATCGCGCAAGGGCCGCCGCTGTCAGAGCTTCTCGCCGGCTGGGGGGCGAGGTTCGAGGATGCGCTCGTCGGGGCGATGGTCGCTCGACTGGGCGTCGCGAGCGCCGGCGAAGACGAAGACCGGGCGCTGACGACGGCGCTGATCAGGGCACTGCAAACGCGCGAAGCGGGCATCGACCGAATCTTCTTCGACTGGCGCGGCGGCCGAGATCCCGGCGTGGATCGTTATGGATCGGAGCCGTTCCGCGAGCTGGCGCGCCTGCTCGACGGGCGCGAGCGGCCGCCGGCGCATGATTATTGGTCGGACCCGGAGCCCTGTTCGATGCACATCGAAGAGGTCGAAGCGGTCTGGGCGGCGATCGCCGAAGCCGACGACTGGTCGCGGCTCGAATCCAAGATCGAGGCAATCCGGCGGATGGGCGAGGCGATGGCGGAGCATTCCCGTTCGTCCTGAGCGGAGGCCCGAAAGGCCGTGGTCGAAGGGCGCATAGTAGCCAGGTCGTGCCATCGCCCTTCGACTTCGCTCAGGACGAACGAGGCTGTGCGCGCCGCTTGACGCTACCCATGCAAAGTGGTGGAGCGCGCGCGATGGCGAAAACCCTGGTGTCGAGCGAACCGGCGACGGGCGCCCAAATCTGGTCCGGCGAAGTCGGCGACGCGGCCGCCGAGGTCGCCGCCGCCCGCTCCGCCTGGTCGGAATGGGCCGCTCATTCGGTTGCCTATCGGATCGAGGCGCTCCGCCGCTTCGCCAACGTCGTCCGGGCCAGGGAGCCCGACTTCGCCGAGCTGCTCGCGCGCGAGACCGGCAAGCCCTATTGGGAGGCGCGGACCGAAGTCGCGGCAGTAATCAACAAGGTCGAAATTTCGATCAGCGCCTTCATGGAGCGCACTCCGCAGCGCAAGCTTGAGGCGGCGCTCGGCAACAAGGTGGCGGTAAGGCACAAGCCGCATGGCGTGCTCGCGGTCCTCGGCCCGTATAACTTTCCGGCGCATCTGCCCAACGGGCATATCGTGCCGGCGCTGATCGCCGGCAATGCCGTGGTCTTCAAGCCGTCGGAAAAGACCCCGGCAACCGGCGCCTTCCTGGTCGACTGCTACCGCGAGGCGGGAATCCCCGACGGCGTCGTTCGGCTGCTGATCGGCGGGCCGGAGGAAGGCAAGGCACTTGCCGGCCAAAGCAGCATCGACGGCCTTCTGTTCACCGGGTCGGCCCGCGCCGGAATGGCCCTCCACCGCCAGTTCGCCGAGACCCCGCACAAGATCCTGGCGCTTGAGCTTGGCGGCAACAACCCGATCGTCGTCTGGCGGCCGAGCGACCTCGAGGCCGCCGCGACCATTGTTGTCCAATCCGCTTACCTGTCGGCCGGGCAACGCTGCACTGCCGCCCGCCGGCTGATCGTCGAGGACGGCAGGGAAGGCGACCTCATCGAGGCGATCACCGATTTGATCGATCGAATCATAGTCGACAGCCCGTTCGCCGACCCCCAGCCCTTCATGGGTCCGCTGATCGACACGGCATCGGCCGACCATCTTCAGGAGCAATGGCTCGAGCTGATGATGAAAGGCGGCAAGCCGTTTCGGCGTCTCGACCGGCCCTTCGAGGAACGGCCCTATCTGACACCCGCGCTGATCGACGTGACCGATGTCGGGGAACGGCCCGACGAGGAGCTGTTCGGGCCGGTGCTGCAGCTGATCCGGGTCAAGGACTTCGACGCCGCAATCGACGAGGCTAACAATACTCGCTTCGGCCTTTCCGCCAGCCTGATCGGCGGAAGCCCCGAAATGTACGACCGCTTCTGGGCGAACGTCCGCGCCGGGGTGATCAACTGGAACAAGCCGACCAACGGCGCGCCGTCGAACGCCCCGTTCGGCGGAATCGGCCTGTCCGGCAACCATCGCCCGAGCGCATTCTATGCCGCCGATTATTGCGCCTATCCGGTCACCAGCAGCGAGGCCGACAAGGCCCGAGCGACGATCGGCGAAGGCCTGCGCGATCCAAATATGATCGAAGACTGACCGCCGGCCCAGCAACAGCAGTGGATCGCATCGCGATCTTGATGCGTTCTCGGCGCCATGATGGTTCGATCCTGTTTCGGCCGGGCGGCGTTTCTCGCCCTGACCGCTTTTTCCCTCGCTAGCTGCGACAGCGGCCCCGCGCTCCCATTCAGCAGCAACGATTCCGGCATTTCCGTCAATCCGGGGCGGGTGACCGCCGAAGCGCTCCGCGCTGCTGTCGACGATGACAATGTCCGAAGCTTTTACGAAGCTACGGGCTGGCAGGCGGTCTGGAACAAGGCTCGGGCGAGCGCGCTGGTCGAAGCGCTCGACCAGGCGACCGCGCATGGCCTCAGCAAATCGAGCTTCCTGCCCGAATCCCTGCCTTCGGAGCCGGCCCGGATCGAGGTTCTTCTGACCAAGGCGGCGCTCGATTATGGATCGGCGCTCGCCCGCGGAATCACCGACCCGGCCCAAATTCGCGAGGTCTATACGCTGCCCCGGCCCGAACCGGACCTGCCCGGCGGCCTCGCCCAGGCGGTCGAGGGCAACCGGGTAAGCGAATGGCTTAACTCCCTTGCGCCGCAGACCGACGAATATCGCGCCTTGTCGCAGGCGTTCGTCGAATATCTCCGACAGGCCGAAAGCGCCCAGTCACAGGCGATTGAAAGCGGCGATGCGATTCGTCCCGGCGACAGCGACCCTCGCGTTCCTCGGCTGATCGAGGCGCTCGCGGCCAACGGCTACCTCGGCCAGGAGCAGGCCCAACCAGAGGGTGGACAACAGCAGCAGAACCCGGAGCCCAGCCAGCGTTATTCCGGGCCGGTGGTCGAGGCGGTGAAGCGTCTGCAGGCCGATTACGGGCTGGACGACGACGGGATCGTCGGCAGCGCCACGCTGGAAGTGCTGAACGCCGGAGCCGCCGACCGCGCGCGCCAGCTCGCCGTCAACCTCGAGCGGCTGCGCTGGCTCGATCGCGACGTGCCGTCAACCCGGATCGACGTCAATACGGCCGCCGTTCACCTCGATTACTGGCGCGACGGCCGCCACCGCGACCACCGCGTGGTAGTTGTTGGAGAACCCGGCTGGGAAACCCCGCCGCTCGGCTCACCGATGTTCCGGCTGGTCGCCAACCCGACCTGGACGGTGCCCAGGTCGATCGAACAAGATGAGCTCGCCAATGTCGGCGAGGCCTATTTCCGGCGCAACAATATGGTCCGTCGCGACGGAATGATCGTCCAGCTGCCGGGACCGCAGAACGCTCTGGGACAGGTCAAGTTCGACATGATCAACGACCATGCCATCTATCTCCACGACACGCCCCACAAGGCGCTGTTCGGCCAGAACCAGCGCCACCGGAGCCACGGCTGCGTTCGGGTTTCCGACGCGCTCGGCTTCGCCCGGCTGATCGCGCAGGACGAGGGCATTCTCGAGCAGTTCGAACGCGCGCTGGCCACGGGCGACGAGACATTCGTCAATCTGCAAAACCGGATCCCGGTGCGGCTGCTCTACCACACCGCTTATTATCGTGACGGGCGAGTTCACTTCCGCGCCGACCCCTATGGCTGGGACGAGGATGTCGCCCGGGCGCTCGGCCGCGAATCGCGCGAACGGCGAACCGTTCAGACCCACCAGCGCGGCCGCGACATCGGCCCGTGATGTGCGATCCGCCGCCTGCCCCCTCCCCCGAGGCAGGCGGCGGCCCCCCGCGCTAGCTGCGGATCTCCGGCAAATAGCTGTCATCGGCGGCGTCGCTGAACTTGGTGATCCGGCTGTCGAACCTCAGCCGAACCTTGCCGGTGGCGCCATGGCGCTGCTTGGCGACGATCACCTCGGCCCGGCCGTAGGCGCGGCCCATCTCTTCCTGCCACTGCTGGAAATCGGGATGGTCGTCGGCCGGCTGGCGCGCAGCGAGATAATAATCCTCGCGGTAGATGAAGAGGACGATGTCGGCATCCTGCTCGATCGAGCCCGATTCGCGAAGGTCCGAGAGCTGCGGCCTCTTGTCCTCGCGCTGCTCGACCGCTCGGCTGAGCTGCGAAAGCCCGATCACGGGCACATTGAGCTCCTTGGCCAGTTGCTTGAGGCCCCGGCTGATCTCCGAAATTTCCTGCACGCGATTGTCGTTGCCACCCTTGCCGGTGCCCTGCAGCAGCTGGAGGTAATCGACGATGACCATGCCGATGTTCTTCTGCCGCTTGAGCCGGCGAGCCCGGGTGCGAAGCGCGGCGATGGTCAGGCCGGGGGTGTCGTCGATGTAAAGCGGCAGGCTATGGAGCTCGGCGGCCGCCCTTGCCAGCTGGCGAAACTCCTGCTGGCTGATCCGCCCCATGCGCAGATTTTCGGAGCTGATCCCGCTTTGCTCGGCGAGAATTCGGGTCGCCAGCTGGTCGGCCGACATTTCGAGGCTAAACAAGGCGACCGGCGCTCCGGCCGACTTGGCCGGCTCGATTCCGTCTTCCAGGTCGCGCATGAATCGCTGGGCGGCTGCGAACGCCATGTTGGTCGCCAGCGAGCTCTTGCCCATGCCGGGCCGGCCGGCGACGATGATCAGGTCGGACCGGTGCAATCCGCCGATCTTGGCGTTCATCCCTTCCAGCCCCGTCGTGATCCCCGACAGATGGCCGCCGCTGTTCAGCGCCCGCTCGGCCATCGCCAGCGCTTCCTTGGTCGCGTCGGCGAAGCTCTTCGCCTTGCCCTCGGCCCCACCTTCCTCGGCGACCTTGTAGAGCTCGGTCTCGGCCCGCTCGATTTGCTCGAGCGGGGCGATCTCCTCGCTGGTGTCGAGCGCGCCTTCGACCATCTCGCGGCCGACGTTGACCAGCGCCCGAAGCAGAGCAAGGTCATAGATCTGGACGGCGAAGTCGCGGGCGCCGATCATCGCCGCGCCCGATCCGGTGAGCTGGGCGAGATAGGACGGGCCGCCGACCTCTTTCATTGCCTCGTCGCCCTCGAACAGCGGCCGCAAGGTCACCGGGTTGGCGATCATCCCCTTGTCGGTGAGCTTGAGCAGTGCCTCGTAGATCCGGGCATGCAGCGGCTCGAAGAAATGCTCGGCGCGAAGCCGCATCTGGATATCTTCGACCAGCCGGTTGTCGACCATTAGCGCGCCGAGCAGAGCGGCTTCCGCCTCGACATTCTGGGGGAGGGTCTGGGCTCCCGCCGGGGCGGGTTCGGTAAGACGCAGGACTTCGGCCATGGGTGCATTCTCTAGGCGCACGGACGGGGTCCGCAAACGAGAACGAAAGTAGCACGGCTGTGGATAGACTGTTAGCCGTTTGTCTCCCTGCTGTGCCGAACAGCCAATCCCGCCCGCTATCCGGGTCCACAGAAAAAAGACGGTGCCGATTGAAGGGGACGGCGGCGGCCGTTACCCCCGTTTCCGATGGCGATTTTATCCGACCGCTGGATTCGCGAGCAGGCGCAGACGCACGGCATGATCGAGCCGTTCGTCGAAGCCCAGCGGCGCGAAGGCCGCATCAGCTACGGCCTGTCGTCCTACGGCTATGACGCGCGGGTCGCCGACGAATTCAAGATTTTCACCAATGTCGATTCGGCCACGGTCGACCCCAAGGATTTCGCCGCCAACAGCTTCGTCGACCGGCAAACCGACATCTGCATCATCCCGCCCAACAGCTTCGTCCTGGCCCGTACGGTCGAATATTTCCGGGTGCCGCGCGACGTGCTGGTCATTTGCCTCGGCAAATCGACCTATGCCCGCTGCGGAATCATCGTCAACGTCACCCCGCTCGAGCCTGGCTGGGAGGGGCATGTGACCCTGGAGTTCTCCAATACGACGCCGCTTCCGGCCAAGGTCTATGCCAACGAAGGCGCCTGCCAGTTCCTGTTCCTGCAGGGCAACGAGCCGTGCGAGGTCAGCTATGCCGACCGCTCCGGCAAATATATGGGCCAGCGCGGCGTTACGCTCCCGAAGCTGTAAGGCTCAGGCGTCAGCCCTCTCGCGGCGCCGCTCCTTGCGCTCCTCGGGCGTCCCGTAGAGATGCTCCCTCGCCCGATGGATCAGGTCGACCCATTCGGCGAAAGCATTCGCGAGCTTGACCACCACTTCCTTGAGCTTGCCGTCCTTCAGGCAGCCGTCCTCGTCGAATTGATCGTCGGTGACGCTGCCGAGATAGGCTTCCGGCTGCTGCATCACGGGCATGTTGAGGAACACGCAGGACTGGCGGATCTGGTGGTTTGCGCCAAAGCCGCCGATCGCCCCTGGCGAAGCGGTGACGATCGCCGCCGCCTTCCCGTTCCACACGCTCTTGCCATAGGGCCGCGAGCCGATATCGATGGCGTTCTTCAGCACTCCGGGAATGCCGCGATTATATTCGGGCGAGACGAACAGCACCCCGTCCGCCTCGCGAATCTCGTCACGGAAGCGTTCGTATTCGGCCGGCGAATTACCGTCATACTCCTGGTTGTAGAGCGGCAGATTGCCGATTTCGACGATCTTGCAGTCGAGCTTGTCGGACGCGAAGGCGCAAATCGAGCATGCGACCTTGCGGTTGAGGCTGTCCTTTCTCAAGCTGCCGACGAGAATTGCGATCCGGTGCCTGGTCATGATTCCCTTCCTTGCCCGCCCGACAGTCAATCGCGCGGGCGCGGAAAGGTTGCTACGAGGGGTGCAGGAGGTGCCATGAGAAAGCTGAGCTGCGCGCTCGCAGCGCTCGCAATTGCCGCCTGCGGCGGGCAGGACAGCGCTTCGAACATCAGCGAGATCGAAACCCTGCCGGCCGATGAAAGCGTATCCACTCCGGGCAACCAGCTTGCCCGCGGGGCAATCGACTCGCCGGCCAACACCGCCGCGCCCAACCCGGCGGCGGCCATGCCGGCCGCGCTTCACGGTCGCTGGGGGCTGACCCGCGAGGATTGCACATCGACCCGCGGCGACGCCAAGGGGCTGGTGACAATCACCGCCGACAGCATCCGATTCTATGAAAGCGTCGCCCGGCCCGCCCAGGTGCAAGAGCGGACGGAGAGGATCATTCGCGGCGAATTCGCCTTTGCCGGCGAGGGCATGGAATGGACCGGGCCGATGATCTGGTCGGCCGACGGCAACCGCCTCGTCCGAATCGACAGCGAAGGGGATTCGCGGCTGGTCTATACACGCTGCTGATCCGGCAGATCGGCTCCAATCGCCGGAATGGCGCGTTGAGCCGGCATGAGCCGAGTTGCGTTCCCTGCTTTTGCCTTTCTCCTGCTTGCCGCCTGCAACGACAATTCGCCGGTCGCCAAGGAAGCGAGACAGGATTCGCCGCCGGAATCGGCAGTCATGTCCGGTGACAAATCGCCGACCGTGGTCGATCGCCGAGGCGCGGGAGTGATCCCCGCCCCGCTCCACGGACTATGGGCGATGACCCCGGCCGACTGCGACCGCCCGACAGGCGGGGCAGAAGCCTTCATCGAGGTTCGTGGCGGCGAGCTTCGCTTTCAGGACAAGACCGGGTGGCCGACGGCGGACGCCCAAACGACCGATCGGTCGATCAGCGGCAATTTCGCCTTTCAGGAAGGAAGCGAGCGCTCGACCCGCTTTCAGTCCTTGCAGCTGCGCGACGAGAAGCTCATCCGAACCGAGAGCGACCCGATGCGTAGCTACACCTACGCCCGTTGCCGCTGACCGCGCTCCAAGCTAGAGGCGCGGGTCGCATGCACCAGTTCGATCTCACCGAAGACCAGCTCCAGATCCAGGAGATGGCGCGCAAGTTCACCGCCGACGCAATCACTCCCTTCGCGGCCGAGTGGGACGAGAAGCACATCTTCCCGCGCGACACGATCCGGGAGGCGGCCGAACTCGGCTTCGGCGCGATCTACGTCAGCGAGGAATCGGGCGGGATCGGGCTGGGTCGGCTCGAGGCGGCGCTGATCATGGAAGCCATGGCCTACGGCTGCCCGTCGACCAGCGCCTTCATCTCGATCCACAACATGGCCGCCTGGATGATCGACCGCTTCGGCGGCCAGGAGGTCAAGCAGAAATACCTCCCGTCGATGATCCCGATGGAGCGGATCGGCAGCTACTGCCTGACCGAGCCGTCGTCCGGGTCCGACGCGGCCGCGCTCAAGATGAGGGCCGTGCGCGACGGCGATCACTATGTCGTCTCCGGCTCGAAGGCGTTCATCTCCGGCGGCGGCGAGAACGAGATATACGTGACGATGGTCCGCACCGGCGAGGAAGGGCCCAAGGGCATCACCTGCCTGGTCATCGAAAAGGACATGGACGGAGTCAGCTTCGGCGCCCAGGAGAAGAAGCTAGGCTGGCATTCGCAGCCGACCGCCCAGGTCAATTTCGACGAGGTCCGGGTGCCGGTCGAGAACCGCGTCGGCGCCGAAGGCGAGGGCTTCCGGATCGCGATGATGGGCCTCGACGGCGGGCGGCTCAACATCGGCGCCTGCTCATTGGGCGGCGCCCAGCGCTGCCTCGACGAGTCTATCGCCTACACCAAGGACCGCAAGCAGTTCGGCCAGCCGATCGCCGACTTCCAGGCGACCCAGTTCACCCTCGCCGACATGGAAACCGAGCTCCAGGCGGCGCGCTATTTGCTCTACGTCGCCGCGGCCAAGGTCACCGCCAATGCGCCGGATAAAACGAAGTTCGCGGCTATGGCAAAACGGCTCGCGACCGACACCGGCTCGTCCGTGGTCGACCGCGCGCTGCAGCTCCACGGCGGCTACGGCTATCTGATGGATTATCCGATCGAGCGCTTCTGGCGCGACCTTCGGGTCCACTCGATCCTCGAGGGCACCAACCAGATCATGCGGGTGATCGTCAGTCGGGACCTGCTCCGGCAGTGATGGAACCCCCAACCCGTCATTCCCGCGAAAGCGGGAATCCCGCCACTTCCCCTTGTCGTCGGTTGAAAGACAGCGGGACCCCCGCTTTCGCGGGGGTGACGAAATGGTGTGGACCATGACCGAAGACGTCCTCATCTCGATCGACCGCGGAATCGGCCGGTTGCGCCTCAACCGGCCGAAGGCGATCCACGCCCTCACGCGCGAGATGTGCGAGGCGATGAGCGAGGCGCTGTTGCGCTGGATCGGCGATTCCAACGTCGAGGCGGTGATCATCGACCATGCCGAAGGCCGCGGTTTTTGCGCCGGTGGGGATGTCGTCATGCTGGCGAAAAGCGGCGCCGGCGACGCGGCCGACGCCAAGGCCTTCTTCCACAGCGAATATCGCCTCAACCACCTCCTGTTCACCTACCCCAAGCCGACCGTCGCCGTGATGGACGGCATCACCATGGGCGGCGGCGTCGGCATATCGCTGCCCTGCCAGGTGCGAATCGCTACGGAGAACACCCGGCTGGCCATGCCGGAAACGGGGATCGGCCTGTTCCCCGACGTCGGCGGCGGCTGGTATCTGCCGCGCCTGCCGGGCCGCGTCGGCCAGTTCATGGCGCTGACCGGCGCCCGCCTCGACGGCGCCGAATGCCTCTATCTCGGCCTCGCCACCCATCACGTGCCGCAGGGCTCGCTGGAGGAGCTGGTCGATCGGGTGGCGAAATCGCCGGACCGGGTCGGTGGCGCCATCGGCAGCTTCGCGGCGAGCGCGCCCGAAGCGAAGATCGAGGCTAATCTGCCGGCGATCGCCCGATGCTTCGCTTCCGACCGGCTCGAGGACGTTCTCGCAGCGCTCGAAGCCGAGGACAGTGACTGGGCGCAGACCGAGCTGGCGACTCTGCGCAGAAAGAGCCCGATCTCCTGCAAGGTTTCGCTTCGCCTGCTGGCCGAGGGTGCCGAGCGGGAGAGCTTCGCCAAGGAAATGGAAGCCGAATATGCGCTCGCCAGCCGGGTCGTTCGGACCCACGATTTCAAGGAAGGCGTGCGCGCGCTGCTGATCGACAAGGACAACGACCCCAAATGGGACCCACCGGTTCCCGGGGAGGTGACGGAAGCAATGCTCGACGAATTGTTCGCCCCCCCTTCCAGCGAGCGGTGGGCACCGTTTCCGGAGGTGGCGTCATCCCGGGCTTGACCCGGAATCCGCCTTTTCTCTGTCCGGCGAAAGCCAGGCAGACCCCGGCTCGAGGCCGGGGTGACGACTGGAGGAATGATTGACCGATTACACCAACATCCTCGTCGAACAGCGCGGCGCGGTCACCTTAGTAACCCTGAACCGGCCGCAGGCCCTCAATGCGCTCAACAGCGAGGTGCTGGGCGAACTGATCACCGCCTTTGCCGCTTATGATTCCGACCCTTCCCAGCGCTGCCTGGTCCTGACCGGCAGCGGCGAAAAGGCTTTCGCCGCCGGCGCCGACATCAAAGAGATGCAGCCGCAGGGCTTTGCCGACATGTATTCGTCGGACTTCTTCGCCGGTTGGGAGAAGGTCACGGCGACGCGCAAGCCGTGGATCGCCGCGGTCAACGGCTTCGCGCTCGGCGGCGGCTGCGAAGTCGCGATGATGGCCGACTTCATCATCGCGTCGGAAACCGCCAAATTCGGCCAGCCCGAGATCAAGCTGGGGGTCACGCCCGGAATGGGCGGGTCGCAGCGCCTGACGCTGGCCATCGGCAAGGCCAAGGCGATGGAAATGTGCCTGACCGGCCGGATGATGGACGCCGCCGAAGCCGAGCGCTCCGGCCTCGTAGCCAAGGTCGTCCCCGCCGATCAGTTGCTCGACGAGGCGCTGAAGACCGCCGAGGCGATCGCCGCCATGCCGCCGCTCGCCGCCATCGCGGTCAAGGAAATGGTGGGCGCCGCATTCGAGATGACGCTGGCGCAGGGCATCCGCTTCGAACGGCGTCTGTTCCACGGCCTGTTCGGCACCGACGACCAGAAGGAGGGTATGGCCGCCTTCGTCGAGAAGAGGCCGGGGAATTGGAAGGGGAAATAGGCTGTTCCCCGGCGAAGGCCGGGGTCCAGGCGGCGCTTTGCGCCGTTCTCTTGTTCTGGACTGGACCCCGGCCTCCGCCGGGGTACGAGGAGTGAATATGGCACGGATCGCTTTCATCGGGCTGGGGCATATGGGTGGGGGCATGGCGCCCAACCTGGTCAAGGCGGGGCATGAGGTCCACGCCTTCGACCTCAGCGAGGAGGCCCTCAAGCATGCGGTGGACCTCGGCTGCGTCGGCGCCGGGTCGACCGACGAGGCCTGTCGGGAGGCCGAGGCGGTGGTCACCATGCTCCCGGCCGCTAAACATGTCCTCGACGTCTACCGCAGCCACGTGTTCGGCAATGCGCCGGAGAACGCCCTTCTGATCGACTGTTCGACCATAGACGTCGGCAGCGCCCGAGAGATCGAAAGCGAGGCGGAGCAGCGCGGCTACGCCATGGTCGACGCGCCGGTGTCGGGGGGGATCGCCGCCGCCGCCGCCGGCACCCTCACCTTCATGGTAGGCGGCAGCGAGGGAGCCTTCGCCCGGGCGCAGCCGATCCTCGAACCGATGGCCAAGGCGGTGATCCATGCCGGCGGCCCCGGCGCCGGCCAGGCGGCCAAGATCTGCAACAACATGATCCTCGGAGCGACCATGGTCGTCACCTGCGAGGCTTTCGTGCTAGCGCAGAAGCTGGGGCTCGACCCCAAGGTGTTCTTCGACATTTCCTCCCAGGCTTCGGGCCAGAGCTGGTCGATGACGTCCTATTGCCCGGTTCCCGGGGTCGGTCCGGAGACCCCGGCCGAGCGCGACTATGAAGGCGGCTTCGCCTCGGCCCTGATGCTCAAGGACCTCAAGCTGGCGATGCAGGCGGCGGAGCAGGCCGGGCTCGAGCTCGAGATGGGCGAGGAAGCCGAGGAGGAATATGAGAAGTTCGTCGAAGCCGGCGGCGGTTCGAAGGATTTTTCTGGAATCATCAAGATGATCGACGGCAGCTGGACGGCGCCGGCAGAAGACTGAGCCCGCAATCGAAAGGAACAGGCATGCACCGCATCTTGCTCGCAATCTTGACCGTCGCACTGCTCGCCGCCTGCCAGCAGGACGGCCGCGGCAGCGAGCCGCTGGCGGAAGCCAATGCAACCGGCCACGAAGCGAGCGAAGCGCTGCAGAATGCCCTTGCCGATGCCCCGCCGCTGGAGCGCGAGCAGGCCCTCGCGCTGATGAAACAGCGCAACGAGAATTACAAACGCATCGGCGATGCGATGAAAGGCGTGACCGAGCAGCTCCGCGCCGGCAGCCCCGACCTAGGCCAGGTTCGCCAGCATTCCGCGACGATCGCCGACCTCGCACCCCGTGTGCCGACCTGGTTCCCGGCCGGGACCGGCCCCGACGTCGGCCGCACCGAGGCTCGGGCCGACATTTGGGTCAACCGCGAGGATTTCGAGGCCAAGGCGAGCGACTTCAACCAGGCCGCGCAGCAGCTCCATGCCGCAGCGCAGGGCTCGGACGTCGGCGCCATGCGATCGGCCCATGCCAATCTCGGCCGGACCTGCAAGGCCTGCCACGACCTGTACCGGGAAAAGCACCAGTAGCTGCGGCATGAAGGCTCCGGTCTGGGACCTTCCGACGCGCCTGTTCCACTGGGCCGTGGTGCTGCTGATCGGCCTTAGCTACTGGTCGGCGGAAAATGCGTTCGAGCCGTGGCATTTCTGGTCGGGCTACGCGCTTCTCTTCCTGCTTCTGTTCCGCATTTTGTGGGGCTTCGTCGGCAGCTCGACCGCTCGCTTTTCGGCCTTCGTTCGCGGCCCCTCCGACGTGATCCGCTATGCCCGCACCGGCAGCTGGCCGCTCGCCGGCCACAGCCCGCTGGGCGCGCTCAGCGTGCTCGCGATGCTGCTCGCGCTCACCGTCCAGGTCGTCAGCGGCCTCATCCAGATCGACAGCGAGGATTTCGTCGAAGGTCCCCTGTCGCGACTGGTCAGCCTGGAGACCGCCGAGGCCGCGCACGAGGTCCATCAGGTCAGCTTCAACATCCTGCTCGCGCTCATTGGTTTGCACCTCGCCGCCATCCTCTTTTACCGGCTGGCGCTCGAGCGCAGGCTTGTCGGACCGATGGTCACCGGCGGGGCCAAGCTTGCCGACGGCGTCCGCCCAATGACCCCGGCTCCCGCCTGGCGCGCCTGGGCCTGCGCCGCTGCCGCGGCCTCCCTCACTTGCTGGATCGCCGCAGGCGCGCCGCCGCTGACCCAAGGCGTTTTGCCTTGAAGCCCGCTTTGGTCGGATAGCCGAGATCCGCTGGCCGGGATCCCGCGCAACGACGCTTTCTACGGACTAACTGGCGACCCGTCGCAAATGGCCGATCGTTGCGCAGCGGGAGTATTCTTGAAACAAACCTCGAGAATGGCCCGACGTGCCGCGTTGTCGTCTCCCTGGTCCGGGTCGTCAGGCCGTGTGCTTTGTCCAGGGGGGGACTTGCCCTGTGACAGACCGATCATCACGACTCCGTTCAGCGCGTTGAGGAGCGACTGTTGCCCTTGCTGGCGGGGGTTCTGCTGAGGTTGAGCAGCGACTGTTGCGCTCGTTGAGCCGAGCAGCGCCGCTGTCGTCAAATAGGCGAAAAGCTTCATTTGTATCTCCTCCAGCGAAAAACCCTGGGGAGAGCTTGCCCGTTCCTCTGCTAAACCTGCGAGAACCACGGTTCGTGGAACGCCCTTTTAACAACGGATGCTTGGGACCCGCCAACAGGCCCGCGCAAATTTTTTGGCCGGCCTCAATCGTCGCCACTTGCGCCGCACCGCTGCGGCCAAGGGCAGTGCTCGACTCTAATTGGGCAGTGCAGGGCCCATTGCAGGCGACGGCTCTGTCGGAAACCGGCTTCTGTCCTGCAACTCACGAAGACCAGCTTCAGTCTCGGCCGCCTCCGCGGCCCATTGCGATGCCTTTTTGCAGATGCGACTCGGGTTCGACTGAAGATTCGAGCCGGTGACATGGGTCTGGTTGCGCTTACAGACCATCTTGTCCTTCGCTGGATCATTGGCGGGCAGCGCTGCTTGGGCGGGGCGGCGTGCAGGCGGTTTCGCGGGAAGCCGGTCTGGCTCGGCATCCTCATCGCGGGCGGTCGGAAGCAGACATTAGCGAGCTGGAGGCAAGGCCGCCCCACTCGTCCCTTGAACCCCCGCTCAAGCGCCGCCACATCGCGCTTATGCTGATCCGCACCGAGCAGACCCCCAACCCCGCGACTCGCAAGTTCCTGCCTGACCAGATCGTCATGGAAGCGGGCACCCGCGACTTTCCCGACGCCGAGAGCGCCGAGGCCTCCCCGCTGGCCTCGGCCCTGTTCGACACCACGATGGTGGAAGGCGTGTTCTTCGGGCGCGACTTCATCTCGGTCACCGCCGCTCCCGGCGTGTCCTGGACCGACCTCGAGCCGATCGTGCTCGAGGCTTTGCTCGACCATTTCGTCAGCGGCGCGCCTTTGTTCGCGCCCGGCAGCGCGGCCGGAATCCACATCGAGGAGCAGGCGTTCGAGGACGATCCCGCCGACGCCGAGATCATCGACCAGATCAAGGATCTGCTTGAAACCCGGGTCCGCCCGGCGGTCGCCCAGGACGGCGGCGACATCGTCTACAAGGGCTATAAGGACGGCCGGCTCTATCTCGGCATGCAGGGCGCCTGCCAGGGCTGCCCGTCGTCGGTGGTGACCCTGAAGCGCGGGATCGAGAGCCTGGTTCGCCACTATGTGCCGGAGGTCGAATCGGTCGAGGCCGTCTGACGCTGCGAATTCGCTTGCCCAACCCGGGCGGCTGTGGCCTCATCCCTTCATCCGCCAGCGGAGACGCGATGATCCTCGCGATCGACACCTCGACAGCCAATTGCAGCGCCGCATTGTTCGACGCCTCCGGCGCCTGCATCGCGAGCCGCGACGAGCTGATCGGCCGCGGCCATGCCGAGCGGCTGGTGCCGATGATCGAGGAAATGCTCGCGGGAAAAAGCGTCCGCACGATCCTCGTCGGGGTCGGCCCGGGAAGCTTCACTGGACTTCGAGTCGGAATCGCTGCCGCTCACGGCCTCGCCATCGGCTGGGGCGCCTCGCTCCAGGGTTTGTCTTCGCTGGCCTTGCTTGCCGCGATCGAGGAGCGTCCGGGCCCAGTCGCTGCAGCGATGGCCGGCGGCCACGGCGAGCTTTTCGTTCAGCAATTCGGCGACCTGCTCGAGCCGGTGACCGCGGTGCTCAACCTGCCGCCGACAGCCGCCGCCGAGGCTATTTCGGCCAGGCGCGTCGTCGGCCCTGCCGCGGCCCAGCTCGTCGAGTCTCGCGGGTGGGGCGAGCCGGTCGAATGCTGGCCGAGCGCGGCAAACGCCCTGCTTCTGCCTGAATCGCTGCGAGGGCTCGAGGCGAAGCCCTTTTATGCGCGGGCTCCCGACGCAAGGGTTCGGAGCGCCGCATGACCGCCCCCAAAGCCGCGATCGCGACCCGGCTCGAACCCGGCACCTCGAACGACCTCGATTCGGTGATGACCGTGATGGACGAAGCGTTCGACCCGCGTTTCGGCGAGGCCTGGACTCGCTCGCAATGCGCTGGGATCCTGCCGATGCATGGAGTCGAGCTGGTGATTGCTCGCAACGGCGAGGACGACCGCCCGGTTGGCTTCTCCCTGTCGCGAATCGTCTCCGACGAGGCAGAGCTGCTCCTCCTGGCGGTCAGGTCCGACCATCGCCGAAACGGGATCGGCGCAATGCTGCTCGGACGGTTTCTCGACCGGGCGATCGATCAGGGCGCTGGGCGAATCCACCTCGAGGTGCGCGAAGGCAATCCGGCGATCAAGCTGTACCGGTCGGCGGGCTTTGCAATTGCCGGCCGGCGCCGCAAATATTACCGCGGCAGCGACGGCAGCCAATACGATGCGCTGACCCTCGCTCGGCGAATGTAACCGCGACTAACCCTAGATAATGTTCCGCTTCTATTGCGTGGCCGACCGCGCACTCCTAGGGCTTCGGCTGCCAATAACCGGAACTTAGGGAACCGACGATGCTCGATAATGAAGGTGCCGAAGACACGTTGCTCACTTTGACTGCGGACATCGTTGCCGCGCACGTCAGCAACAATAGTGTCGCGGTCAACGACTTGCCCAATCTTATCCAGAACGTCCATTCGGCCCTGACCGGCATTTCGGGCAGCCGCGCCCAGTCGGAAGCGAGGCCCGAACCGAAAGTCCCGATCCGCTCGTCGGTGAAGCCCGATTTCATCGTTTGCCTCGAGGACGGGAAGAAGCTGAAGATGCTGAAGAGGCATCTGATGACCCACTATAATCTGACGCCCGACCAGTATCGCCAGAAATGGGGCCTGGCCTCCGACTATCCGATGGTCGCGCCCAATTATGCCGAGCAGCGCCGCAACCTCGCCAAGGCGATCGGGCTCGGCACCAAGCGGCGCAAGACCCGCGGCAAGGCTTCGTCGAAGAGCAGCTGAGGTTCGAATCAAGGGGGCGCTCTTTTGCGCCCTCTTTTCTTTGATTCCTGCCGCCGCTCGTCCTAACGGGAAGCATGACCCGCAAGATCGACATCGAAGCGCTCTGTGCCGACAAAGGGCTTAGGATAACCGAGCAGCGCAAGATCATTGCCCGGGTGCTCGGCGACAGCGAGGATCACCCTGACGTCGAGACCCTGCATGGCCGCGCCGCGGCGATCGATCCCAATATCTCAATCGCGACGGTTTACCGCACCGTGCGGCTTTTCGAGGAAGCGGGGATTCTCGAGCGGCACGAGTTCGGCGACGGCCGCTCGCGATACGAGGCCGCTTCGGAAAGTCACCACGACCATCTGATCGACGTCGAGACCGGCAATGTGATCGAATTCGTCGACGAGGAGCTCGAGGAGCTCCAGAAGCGGATCGCCGAGCGATTGGGCTTCCGCCTCGTCGACCACCGGATGGAGCTGTACGGCGTCGCCACCGACCGAAACCGCTAGGCCGCCGTCTTCGCCGTTGCGCGCGGCCTTGAGGATCGCGGCGCTTGCCGGCTGGCTGATGCTGTGCCTTCCCTGCCATCTCATCGCCAGTCTCGCCGGCCGCTCGCGCTGGCCGACCAGATTCCTTTTCGGGGTAGCGCGAATCTGCGGGGCCAAAGTGCGCACGCACGGCCGGCTTTCGACCCGCCACGCTTTGCTCGTCGCCAATCACCGAAGCTGGCTCGATATCCCGGTGCTTGCCGGGGCGACTGGCTGCGCCTTCATCTCCAAGGTGGAGATGGGCTCCCATCCGGTGCTCAAGTGGTTGGTCGACATGAACCGCACCGTCTATGTCGATCGCTCCGACTCCCGCTCGCTGCCAGGACAGGTCGAGCGGGTCCGCTCGGCGCTGTCGGGCGACCAGCCGCTCGCGCTGTTCCCCGAGGCGACGGTGGCAAGCGGTCCGAACCTTCTCCCGTTCCGGCCATCCCTGTTCACCGCGGTCGTGCCGCCGCCGCCCGGCTGCGCGGTCCACCCGGTGGCGATCGCCTATGGCCCCGACTCGCCCGATCTCGGCTGGGCCGACGGCGAAACCGGAATCGGCAACGCCCTGCGAATCCTGGGACACAAGGGCAGCTTTGCGGTGAACGTGACCATATTGCCGCCGCTGGACCCCACCCTGGATCGCAAGGCGATGGCGCGTTCGGCCCACGACGCTATCGCCAACTCACTGGCACCTTCCGGTATCGGCCCGGCTCCCTTATATGCGGTCGGCAGATGACCTTTTCCCCGAAAACCTTTCGTATCAAGTCGTTCGGCTGCCAGATGAACGTCTATGACGGCGAGCGCATGGCCGAATTGCTAGCGCAGCAGGGCATGGCCGCGGCCGCCGACGGCGACGATGCCGACCTCGTCGTGCTCAACACGTGCCACATCCGCGAGAAAGCGGCGGAGAAGGCCTATTCCGACATTGGCCGGCTCAGGCGCGAGGACGGCACGAAACCGCTGGTCGCGCTCGCCGGCTGCGTCGCCCAGGCCGAGGGCGCCGAGGCCAAAGCGCGATCGGCGATGATCGACCTGGTTGTCGGACCGCAGGCCTACCACCGCCTGCCGGAGATGGTCCGGCAAGCCGCCACAGGCGGACGCCCGGTCGACACCGACATGCCGGCGATCTCCAAGTTCGACGCTCTGCCCAAGCGCCGCCGGGCGAGCCCGAGCGCCTTCCTCACCGTCCAGGAAGGCTGCGACAAATTCTGCACCTATTGCGTCGTCCC
>DATLGC010000211.1:0-2390 GCA_035540655.1 Sphingomicrobium sp.
CTGGGGGTTTAACGACGAGCAGAAGGACGCGTTGCGTAACAATGGCCGGCTCGAGCGGCCAAATCCTTACGGCGATGCACCGCAAGTGACGTCGCGCGCCTTCTGGCAATCGGGCGATTCCCTTCGCCTCCTCGAATCGGCGATCGAACTCGATTGCCCGGTCCGGCTGATCCACGGCGATGCCGACGAGGACGTGCCTATTGAAATCGCCTTCCGACTGCTGCGCCAGCTGCGTTCAGCCGATGTCCAGCTACTCACCATCAAAGGGGGCGGCCACCGACTGTCGGAGCCGAACGAGATCGACGCGATCCGGCGGACGGTCGCCGCACTAACGGAGCCCAGCGAATGATTATTGCCCTTGCCGCAGCCGTCGCGGGCGCTTCGCCGGCGTTCAGCTGTCCGAACGTGCTCACTCCGGAGGCCTTCGTCTGCCGCGGAGTCGAGGCAAGCGAGGCCAGCCGTTTCGAGGATTCAGCACGAGCGTTCGAGCAAGCCGCGGAGGCAACATCGGCCCGCGATCCGGCCAGCTCGCGCATGTGGGCGGCGGCTGGGAACATGTGGATCGCTGCCGGCCAGCCGGGCAAGGCTGCTCTGGCGCTCGACCGGGCGCTTGCGGGGGTCGGATTGCAGGCGGAGCAGCGCGGCGAGGCCCTCCTCGACCGAGCCCGTGCCGCCGAGGCGCAAAACGACCTGAAAACCGCCCGGGCCAAGGTCAAGGAGGCGGAAGCGACGATCTCGGCCGATCCCTTCCTGTGGTATTTCTCCGCGGCACTTGCCATCCGCGAAGGCGACGCCGAAACCGCCAAGGCGGCCATTGCCCGGGCCTTGATGCTCGAGCCCAACGATCCGACCGTCCTGTTCCAGGCCGGCCACGTCCATCATTTCGCCGGGGACGACACGAAGGCTCGCGATTTCTGGAATCGCGCTTCGGCGGCCGATCCCAAGGGCGCGAGCGGCCATGCGGCGCGGGAGGCCCTGGCGATGCTGGGCGCGGCGCCGGTGCAAAATTCGACTGGAGCCACTAAATAGCGCGCATGCGCTATCTCCATACCATGCTCAGGGTCGCGGACCCGGAGGCAACCATCCGCTTCTTCAAGCTGCTCGGGCTCGAGGAAAGGCGCCGCAAGGATGTGCCGCAGGGTCGCTTCACCCTGATCTTCCTCGGCGTGCCGGGCGACGAGGCCGAGGTTGAGCTCACTCACAATTGGGACGAAAGCGACTATGCCGGCGGCCGGAATTTCGGCCACCTCGCCTATCAGGTTGACGACATCTACGAAAGCTGCCGGCGCTTGATGGATGCGGGAGTCACCATCAACCGGCCTCCGCGCGATGGTAAAATGGCGTTCGTCCGATCGCCTGACGCCATTTCGGTCGAGCTGCTCCAGAAAGGCGAGGCTTTGCCGCCGTGCGAACCCTGGGCCTCGATGCCCAATACCGGCGAATGGTGATGCTCGAGATTGTCCCCGTTCCGGCCTTTACCGACAATTACATCTGGCTGGTGCATGATCGCGGCAGCGGCGAGACCGCCGTCGTCGACCCGGGCGACGCCAAGCCCGCATTGGCTGAAGCCGAGCGCCGAGGCTGGACGATCGGCCAGGTGTGGAACACCCACAAGCACTGGGACCACACCAACGGCAATGCTGCGGTCAAGGACGCAACCGGCTGCATCGTCTCGGGCCCGGCGGGGGAGGAGGTTCCGGCGCTCGACGTCGCCCTCGCCGAAGGGAGCGAAATCCGCATCGGCGAGCACGCCGGCCGAGTGATCGAAATTCCCGGCCATACGCTCGGCCACATCGCGCTGATTTTCGAGGAGCAGCGCGCTGCATTCGTCGGCGACACCTTGTTCGCCATGGGCTGCGGCCGCCTGTTCGAAGGCACTGCGGAGCAGATGTACAATTCGCTTCAGCGGCTCATGGAACTGCCCGCGGACACCGCTCTCTATTGCGGGCATGAGTACACGCTTTCGAACGCGCGCTTCGCGGCCCATGCCGAGCCGGACAACCAGACGATCGCGCGGCGTCTGGCGGAGGTCCAAGCCCTTCGGGACAAGGGAGAAATCACGCTTCCCACCAGCGTCGCGGAGGAACGCGCGACCAACCCCTTCATTCGGTCTTCGGACTGGCAGGAATTCGCGCGGCTTCGGGCGGCGAAAGACAGCTTTGGTTAATCTGACCCGGCGCTGAATGACAGACTCAAGGTCAGTCCGAAGGAGCCTTGGTATGCGGTACCTTTCCCTTGTCCCGATCGCCCCGCTGTTGGCATCGTGCGCGATGGCCGTGGAACCGCCTGCGCGCAGCGAGCGCGCCGAGGCGCAGCTTCAGAGCATGATCGCCGGAAAAGTCGCCGGTCAGCCTGTCAGCTGCTTGCCGTCGCATCAGTCAGGCGGAATG
>DATLGC010000212.1:0-8050 GCA_035540655.1 Sphingomicrobium sp.
CGTCGACGAAAGCGTGCCGAAAGGCGAGCTTCCGCGCGTGCACGCGCTTCGCCTCGCCACCGAGAAAGCGGAAGCGGTCGCGGGCTTGCCGAAGCGAGGATCAGCCGCACGGGGCTGAGCCTTATTTGAACCGGTAGGTGATCCGGCCCTTGGTCAGGTCGTAGGGAGTCAGCTCGACCAGCACCTCGTCGCCGGTCAGCACCCGGATTCGGTTCTTGCGCATCTTGCCGGCGGTGTGGCCGAGGATCTCATGGCCGTTCTCGAGTTTCACCCGAAACATGGCGTTGGGCAGCAGTTCGACCACCTGCCCGCGCATCTCGAGAAGCTCTTCCTTGGCCATTAAACCTCGCTTGTGTGGCAAAAAGTCGCGGAGCCTTACTCTGGCGACTGGCAAAAGGGAAGGCGGCAGCGCTGCTTCGGATGAGACGCGTCAGGCGGGATTGTGCTTGGCTAGGAAAGCCTCGAGCCGCCGCAGCCAATCCTCGAAATCGGCGCTGCTTCCGAAATCGTGGCCGCTGTCCTTGTAATAGGTGGCGGTGACGTCCGCGCCGCCGTTTTTCATGGCGTCGGCCAAGGTTCGGCTCTGGGCCACCGGCACGCGCTCGTCCTTCTCGCCATGGGCGATGAACAGCGGCACCTTGATGCGACCGGCGAAGCTGATCGGCGATACGGCCGACAAATCCGCCTTGCCTTCACCGCCCACCTGGGTCCGCCATTCGCGATAATAACGGGGCGCCGAAAACAGCTTGCGATCGTGGCGAAGCAGCGCTCGAAGGTCCGAAATTCCGGCCCAGCTGCCGGCGCAGCGATAGCGCTCGGGATTGCGGGCGGCGCCCCACAGGGCCGCGTAGCCGCCATAGGACGCGCCGATGATGCAGACCCGTTTCGAATCGACTTGCCCCGACCGAACCAGCCATTCGACGCCGTCGTCGAGATCGTCCTGCATCTTCTTGCCGAACTCGCCATACCCTCTGGTAACGAAGTCCTTGCCGTAGCCGGTCGATCCGCGGAACTGCGGCTGAATCACGGCAAAGCCGCGATTGGCGAGGAACTGGACCGTCGCGTCATAGCTCCATTCGTCGCGCGCGAATGGCCCGCCATGCGGCATGACGATCAACGGAAGGCCCTTTGCCGGGCGGCCCTTGGGGAGAGTGAGATAGGCCGGGATGGTGAGGCCGTCGCGTGCCTGGTAGCGCACCCATTTGGACTCGGCGAGATGATCGGGCTCGATGAGCGGGTAGGGGTCCACCACAGGGTGCATCCTCGACGTTGACCGGTCGAGGAGGAAATATCGGCCAGGATCGCTCGCGCCGCCCGACCAGACCAGCGCCCGCTTGCGGTCCAGTGACGAACTGGTCACTCTGTTGACGTTGCTAGGCAGTGCCTTGTCGAGCTTCTCCTGGAGAGCGCTCTGCTCCGGATCCAGCCACTTCGTCCGATGCCGGTCGTCCTGATAGTTGATGGCGATGATGTTGCCGGCGACGCGGTCATAGACCACGTCGTCCAGATCGACCTCGGGATGTTCGAAGATGGTCTCGCCGAGCGAGCCGGACTTGAAGTCATAGGCGTAGAGGCCAAAGCGGCCGGTTCGCTCATTGGTGATGATCCAGCCGTTCTCGCCCCTGCCGAACAGGACCCGGTCGACCGCGCCGCCGTCATTCTGGAGCTTGCCCCGGATTGCCTGAAGCTTGTCGCTGGCCTTGTCTCGATACCAGATGGTCCAGCGCCGACCGCTGTAGGCAATCCCCGCGCGGACAACGCCGTCGTCGTCCGCGAACCAGTCCCAAACGTCCGGCCGCGCTTTCTCGACGACCGTTGTTGTCCCGGTTGCAAGGTCGACCCTTTTGACCGAGGGCGTCGACTGGAGATCGTCCTGACCGGCCAGCAGCGCCCAGCTTCCCGTCGGGTCCGCGTAAAGAACCTCGCCGGCGAACAGTCCCCGGCTGCGCGTGTCGAGCGCGAGCGTCTTGCCGGTGACGAGATCGACGAGCATTGCTCGCATCACCGGCAGCCGCATGCCATAGATCTCGCCGGAGGAAATCAGGCTCAGCACCAGTTTCCGGCTGCCTGCCCAATGCACTCCGCCGAGCCTGAACTTGCCCAGCTTGATGTTGTTCAAGGGCACCGCGGGATTGTCGGCGTCGATGACCACGAGCGCAGCCTCGTCGCCGATCGTGCTTCGCGCGACTATCAGTCGGCCATCGGGAGCGAGAAGCGGTTTCGACTGCGCCGGCAGGGCAGCGAAGGTCGCGGCGGGAATGATCGGCGGCCGCTGCGCCGACAGCGGCTGCAAGGGCAGCGCCGCCACGGCCGCTGCCACGCCCAAAAACAGACTGCGCACGCTTACCCCCTGACTTCGGCAGGGACAGACTAGCCAACGGAAAATAAAAGAAAAGCCCCGCCGCGGGGGTTCCGGGCGGGGCTTTGTTAAGGTCGAAGGGGACGGCGGTCAGCTTGCGCCGTGGCCCGCCAGCGCCGCCAGCAGAAGCAGGGCGACGATGTTGGTGATCTTGATCATCGGGTTGACGGCCGGGCCGGCGGTGTCCTTGTACGGGTCGCCGACGGTGTCGCCGGTGATCGCCGCCTTGTGGGCCTCCGATCCCTTGCCGCCGTAATTGCCGTCCTCAATATATTTCTTGGCATTGTCCCAGGCGCCGCCGCCGCTGGTCATCGAGATGGCGACGAAAAGGCCGGACACGATCACTCCGATCAGCAGCGCGCCAAGCGCGGCAAAGCCGTGCTCCGGCCCGGCGACCAGCCGGATGACGAAGAAGATCAGAAGCGGGGCGACCACCGGCAGAAGCGACGGGACGATCATTTCCTTGATCGCCGCCTTGGTGACGAGGTCGACCGTGCGCGCATAGTTCGGCCGCGACGATCCATCCATGATACCGGGATTATCGCGGAACTGGGCGCGCACTTCCTCGACGACCGCGCCGCCTGCCCGGCCCACCGCCATCATGCCCATCGCCCCGAACAGATAGGGCAGCAGAGCGCCGATCAGCAGCCCGACGATGACATAGGGGTTGGCCAGGGTGAAATCGATGTCCGCGAAGGACACGCCGAGGTCGCCGGCAAATCGGCGAAGGTCGGTCGTGTAGGCGGCGAACAACACCAGCGCGCCAAGTCCGGCCGAGGCGATTGCATAGCCCTTGGTCACCGCCTTGGTGGTATTGCCGACCGCGTCGAGCGCGTCGGTGCGGTTGCGGACGTCCTCGTCGAGCCCCGACATTTCGGCGATTCCGCCGGCATTGTCGGTAACCGGGCCGTAGGCGTCGAGAGCGACGACCATTCCGGCCAATGCCAGAAGCGACGTCGCCGCAAAGCCGATTCCGATCAGTCCGGCGAGCTGGTAGGCGACGATGATTCCGACGCAGATGACGATCGCCGGAAGCGCGGTCGCCTCGAGGCTGACGGCGAGGCCCTGGATGATGTTGGTGGCATGGCCGGTCTGCGAAGAGCGGGCGATCGCCTGGACCGGGCGATAATTGGTGCCGGTGTAATATTCGGTGATCCAGACGATGAGGCCGGTGACGACCAGGCCGACAATCATCGAGAAGAACAGGTCCCAGCCGGTGAAGGTGCCGGCGAGATTTTCGGCCGTGCCGCCGTCGGGCAGCGCGGCGGTCTGCTCGACTCCGCCGATGCTCGCGTTCATGTCGCCGAGAGTCAGCCAGGTGACCAGCCACAGCGCCGGGACCGACAGCACCGCGGTGACAAGGAAGCCCTTGTACAGCGCCCCCATGATCGACTGCTTGCGGCCCAGCCGGACGAAATAGGTGCCGATGATCGAAGTGACGATGCAGGCGGCGCCGACCATCAGCGGCAGGGTCATCAGCGCCAGCAGGTCGGCCGCTCCGGCGGTGACCAGGAGAGCGATCAGGACCATGGTCGCGCCGACGGTGACGACATAGGTTTCGAACAGGTCGGCCGCCATTCCCGCGCAGTCGCCGACATTGTCGCCGACGTTGTCGGCGATCACCGCCGGGTTGCGGGGGTCGTCTTCGGGAATTCCGGCCTCGATCTTGCCGACCAGGTCGGCGCCGACGTCGGCCGCCTTGGTGAAGATTCCGCCGCCGAGACGGGCGAAGATCGAGATCAGCGAGGCTCCGAACGCAAGCGCGACGAGCGTGTCGATGACCAGCCGGCCGTTGGGCTCGAGCCCTTGCACGTCGACCAGGACGTAGAAGAGGACCGAGATGGCGAGAAGCGCGAGGCCGGCGACTAGCATGCCGGTGATCGCGCCGGCGCGGAAGGCGACGGTCAGCCCGCTCTGAAGGCTGGTCCGGGCCGCTTCCGCGGTTCGGACGTTGGCGCGCACCGAGATGTTCATGCCGATATAGCCCGCCGCCCCCGACAGCAGTGCGCCGACCACAAAACCGATCGCCTGGGTCAGGCCGAGGAAGATCCCGACGAGCACGGCGACGACGACTCCGACCATCCCGATCGCCGTATATTGGCGGCCGAGATAGGCCTGCGCGCCTTCCTGGATCGCCTCGGCGACCTCGGTCATGCGCTGGTTCCCGGCGGCGCTGCTCAGCACCTGGCGGCTGGTGAAGATTCCGTAGAGCACGGCGATCAGGCCGCAGCCGATCGCGATCAGAATCAGGTTCATCGACGCTTTTCCCCGTTTGGCGGCAAAACAAGTGGCCGGTACCGCGAGAAGCGGCCGGCGGATTCGCGCCCTTTATGGGGGGTTTAGCTGGCTTGCAACTCTTGTCGCTCGGCGGCTAGCCAAGCAGCAGCGCGCTCGCCATGCCGCAGGCGAGGCCGCTAAGGCCGATCAGCCATTGGCGAAGTGGCAATGCCGCGATGTTCATGGCCCAAATGCTCCGGCAGCGGGACGGGACGTCCGCCGCTGGTGAGCGCAAGTGCAGCGCCGCCTGCCGTCAGCGTCCCGATCGGAACGAGGGTGGAGCCCTCGGGTAAAGAAAGGCTTAAGTGCGGCTCGACGTCGGCCGGCAAGGCGGCGAGCAAGACATAATCGTCGCCTCCGGTGGCAGCGAACAGCCGCTGCTCGAGATCGTGGCCAAGCGCTTCGCGAAACGCGCTCGACAATGGGATCGAATCCAGCTCGATGGTCGCCGTCAGGCCGCTCGCCCTGGCAAGTCTCGCAGCGTCGATCAGCAGCCCGTCGGAAATGTCGAGCATCGCATTGGCCTGGCTCGCAAGCGCCCGGCCGGCGGCGAGCAAGGGCACCGGCCGGCGATAAATGTCGACCAGCGGTCCGGTGGCGCGCCTGTCGGCACGAAGCATTTTGAGCCCGGCTGCGGAATCGCCGATGCTTCCTGCCAGCCACAGCCGGTCGCCGGCCTGCGCGCCGTCCCGCGACGGTGTCCGCTCGCCGGCCCGGCCGATTGCGGTCAGGCCCAGCACCCGCGGAGCGCCGGCGGGCAGGGCGATCGTATCCCCGCCGATCAGTGCGAGGCCATAGCTTTCGCAAGCCGCCTCGACCCCGTCGATGAAGGCCGCTTCCCAGTCGCCGTCGCCGGCAAGGGTCAGCGACAGCAGGGCCGCGCGCGGCTCGGCGCCCTTGGCGGCGAGGTCGGACAGGTTGACCGCAACCAGCTTCCAGCCGACGCTCGCCGGCGGGTCCTCGGGCAGGAAGTGAACGCCCTCCGCGATGCTGTCGTGGGTAATCACCAGCCCGTCGAGCAGGGCTGCGTCGTCGAGCAGCCCGCGAGCGGCCGGGTCGGTGGCGATCCGCCGAAGCCGGTCGAGCGCCCGAGCCTCGTCCATGCCTGTTACTCCGCCCGCGCTTGCCGTGCTTGCTTGGCGATCGCGTCGAGGATGCCGTTGACGAAGCCGCTTTCGCGCTTGTCGAAAAAGGCATGGGCGACGTCGACATATTCGCTGATGATGGTCGCAACCGGCACGTCGGCCCGAGCGATCAGCTCATAGGCGCCGGCGCGCAGGATCGCCCGCATCGGCCGGTCGAGCCGATCGAGGCTCCACCCTTCCGCCAGCCGCGATCCGATCAATGTGTCGATTTCATCGCGCCGGGCATCGACGCCAAGAACGATGTCGTCGAAGAAATCGCGCTCGGCTTCGTGATATTGCGCGTCCTCGATGATCGCTCCGAGGCGGTGGTCGTGGAACTCCTTGATCAGCCGGGCGACCGGCGTGCCCTCCATCTCCTGCTGGTAGATCGCCTGGACGGCGGCCAGCCGGGCGGCGGAGCGGAAGCGGGATCGGGCGGCCTGGGTCATTGCCCGGCTCTAGCGGCGGGCGGGCGGGGGTGTGAACCCCATAATCGAACCGGTTTCGCCGCGGGCATTGAACCGGATGCGGCAATCGCGGCACCTATGCCCTGAAATGGGGGGAATGGTGACAGGCAGTCCGGCACGGTTACTCGACGAATATCTCGTCGCCGGCGCCCGGACGGGAGACCGAAAGGCGTTCGCCATGCTTGCCGAGCGGTGGAACGGAAAGCTGGTCGCCCATGCCTGGCGGCTGACCGGCGACCGCGAGGCGACGCTGGATGCCGCGCAGGGCGCCTGGGTCGAGATCGTCCGCGGCCTTGGCCGGCTCAAGGACGAGCGCGCCTTTCCCGCCTGGGCGTTCCGCATCGTCTCGCGCCGCTGCGCCCGGCATGTCGGCGATGTGGTGCGCCGGCGCGCGGTCGCTGACGCCTTGGTCGACGAGCCGGAGGAGGGTCCCGCCGATCCCGGTGCGGATATCGACGGCGAGCGGCTGCGCGCCGCCATTGCCGATCTGCAGCCCGACCAGAAGAGCGCGGTCGCGCTCTTCTACCTCGAGGAATTGAGCGTCGCCGAAGTGGCGGTGGCGCTCGCGGTCCCCGCCGGGACCGTCAAGACGCGATTGATGCACGCGCGCCGCAAGCTTCGCGCCGCGCTCGAAGGAGAACAATGATGCGTGACCTCGACCAAATGATCGACGAGGCCCTGGATGCCGATGAGCGCGCGATCCTGCGCGACATCGGCGAGGAGCCGGGCTTCTTTTCCCAGGCTTTCGGAATATTCTCCGGGACGACCGGATGGGTGAACGCCTTGCTGATGGTGGTTCAGACCATCTTGTTCTTCGCCGGCGCCTGGGCGGCGTGGAATTTCTTCCAGTCAACCGATGCGCTGGAGGCGCTTCGCTGGGGGCTTCCGGCGGCCGTGCTGTTGCTTATGGCCCTGATCGTCAAGCTGTCGCTGTGGCCGACGATCCAGGCCAACCGGCTGATGCGCGAGCTCAAGCGGATCGAGCTGCAGCTCGCGCGAGCCTCGCGGCAGTAACATCAGCCCGCGAGGAAGCGCCGAAGCGGATCGGCGACCGCATCCGGCGCTTCCCAGGGCGCGAAATGGCCGGCGTCGGGCAGCCTCACGATCTCGAGGTCTTCGACCAGCCGGTCGAGCCCGTCGAGCTGGACCGGCAGAAGCGCCTTGTCGCGCATTCCCCAAACCACCAGGGTCGGCACCCGAATCTTGGGGAAAGCGCCGAGCAGCATATCGGGCAGCGGCACCGTGACTCCCGGCGGCGGCACCGTCACCTTGGCCGCCCGGTACCAATTGAGCATCGCTGTCAGCGCCCCCGGCTGCGACCATTCGGCGATATATTGCCTCCTCTCCGCTTCCGGGATGATCGCCAAATCGACATGGCCGCCGAAGGTCTTGTCGAAGAAGGTCGCATAGCCCATCGCCTCGACCGCTGTCTCGAAGCCGGGCGTTCGGAAGGCGGTGATATATTGCGAGGCCAGGCGCTGCTGCTCGTCCTCGATCAGGCTCTTCTGGAAGATCACCGGGTGCGGCGCGTTGACGATCGCGAGGCGCGTCAGCCGCGCATCGCCGCCAATCGCCGCCGCCCAGGCCGCCGCTCCGCCCCAGTCATGGCCGACCAGCGCGAACCGCTCGATGCCGAGGGCATCGGCGAGCGCGAAAATGTCGCCGACGATCACGTCGGTCTTGTAGGCATCCACCTCGGCCGGCCGGTCGGAGCCGGCGAAGCCGCGCTGGTCGGGCATCACTAGCCGAAACTTGTCGGCCAGCCTCGGCGCGACCTCGCGCCAGGTGCGGTGCGATTCGGGAAAGCCGTGCAGCAGGATCAC
>DATLGC010000213.1:0-2533 GCA_035540655.1 Sphingomicrobium sp.
CGTCCGGGGTGCGGGCTGCAGCAGCCGTCGCGGCTGCAGCAGCCGTCCCGGCAGCGACGGCCGTCCCGCCTCCAGGTCCGACGGGAGCGCAACCCCGGTCGGGGTCGCGAGACCCGCACCCGATGCGCCGAGGACCATCGGCCGCTCCAGGGCGGAGGCCTCCGCCAGGCCGGGCGCCAGGCCGACCGTCCCCCTCGCGGCGCCGGTTGACCGGACGACCCCGACCACCCGCTGGCGGATGGCCAGCAGCTCCGCTTCGTCCAGCTCCTGCGGGGTCCGCACGACGGTGGCGAACAGGAAGAACGCGAGCCCAAGGGAGAGGAACAGGTCTCCGACGGAGGCGACGTTCTGGACGAACGGGAAGGGGATTGGGATCACATCCCCGAGGGGGCCGGCGCTGAGCAGGAAGTCCGCGTTCAGGTCTGCGGGCAGGATCGTGTGGAAGCGGCTGCGGACGTCCTCAGCGCGGAGGCCGGAGGCCTCGAGGCTCGGTTGCCAGATCGGCATCCGACCACCGTTGACGATGATCGCGATCGCGTTGGAGAGCGTTCCGACGAACGCCAGGCTGAGACCCGGCTGCCCGCGATTGGCCCACAGGCCGAACAGCAGCATGCCGTATGCGACGGCGAAAAGGGGGAGACGGAAGGTCTCGGCCGGCTCGATCCCGGCCTGGAGGGCCGCCTCGGTCGCGAACCGGACGACGACCGCGGCAAAGAGCAGCGCCATGCGCCGCAGACGGACGGCCCCGAGGTGCCAGATGCTGCCGCCGGCAAGGAGGCCCAGCAGCAGCCCGAGGAGGATGCCGCCGATCAGCACGGTCGTGAGGTCGGTGTTGCGCGCGTGCCGACGCGTCCCGCTCTGCCGGTGTGCACGGGCGAATCATGCCGCGTGGCGAAGGTGCCACGCGGATCGGTCTTGCGCGTCAGGCCGGATCGGTCCTCGTGACGCCGGGGTCGCTCGCCTTGGACTGCGCCATGCGGTTCGCGGCCTGGGCGATGAGCGGGATGGGGCGCGGCTCGATGACGCCGCCGGGATCAGACACGCCGTCCACCCAGCCCGTCCGGACGAAGGCGTCGACCACTGCGGGGTCGAACTGGACGCCCGCGAACTTGCGCAGCTCCGCGAGCGCCTGCTCCGAGGTCAGCGGCGTCATGCGGTAGGGGCGGGCAGCCGTCATGGCCTCGAACGCGTCGGCGACGTGGAGGATACGCGCGAGCTTCGGGATCTCGTCGCCGATCAGGCGATCGGGGTAGCCCGAGCCGTTGTACCACTCGTGGTGGTGGCGAATGATCGGCAGCTCCGGGGCAAGCTTCGTGACCGGCGCGATGATCTCCGCGCCCAGGACCGGATGGGCGTTCATGATCATCCGCTCCTCGCGGTTGAGGCGGTCCTGCTTGAGGAGAACGGCGTCCGGCACGCCGATCTTGCCGACGTCGTGCAGCAGGCCTCCCCACTCGAGCGCCTCGAGCTCGCTCTCGCTGACGCGCATCTCCCGCCCGATGTCGACCGCAATCTGCTTCACCCGCCGGCTGTGCTGGCTCGTGAACGGATCCCGCTTGTCGACGGCCTCCGCGAGCGCCCCGATGGTCTGCGTGAACATCTCCCGCATCTCGACGAAACGGTGATATGCCACCCGAGTCGTATAGAGCGGGAGAGCGAACAGCAAGGTCGCCCACCAGCCGGCGGCTGGCAGTAGGAACATCCGGCTCATGAGCCAAGCCAGAGGCGCCAACGCCAGCGTATTGGCCGCAAGGGACCGCGCGTCACTCATGGCCACGGTCCTAATGTCAAGCCCGGCGCGAAGGGCTACGACGGCCGACACGAGGATTAGGTTCAAGAAAAAGTAGACAGACCCACCCAACAGGGTCGCGGAGAAGTCCTGCACCGGACTGGTCGATCCCCGCCCGGCCAGTTCCATGACGATCCCGCCCGCGACGGCTGGCAGCACGATGCCGGCATGATTCGCCAACGTTCCGTACCAAGGAATCTTGCCGCGAAGTTCCCGAATCTCCGTCGTTCCTAATAGCGCCACCCAGGCGCCGACTGCGGGCCCGCCGAGACTCATCGCGGCAAGGCAAGGGGCGATTGCGACGGCGACCAGCAGACCACCAGGCATTCGAACCGGCAGGGCCGATGCGAACAGAGTGACGACGACCCAGAAGCCGATGCCCAGGGCGACCTCGAGCGCCGACGCCGATGCCGAGTCATCGACCTGGATAGCGATGCGAGAGTCGACGCCAAACACAAGGCTCGTGGCCGCCAGTGCAACTGCACCGACTACCACGAGCCCGGCGATATAGAGCTTCAGGGACCTGGGCATTGCTGTCCCGCTACGTTAAGCCGATTTGCAGACAGTATCCCCACCAAGCCTGCTACGGAATAGTCCTAACGTAACTCCTAGAAGCCCTTCAACGATGCGCCACCAGCGAGTGCCATCGCGGCAACAGACGCCATGGTGGCGGCAAGACGCATCAGGCGGATCTTCATTTGTCGATCCTCCGTCGCTTGCGACTTACCAGCCCTTGAGATTGGA
>DATLGC010000214.1:0-4410 GCA_035540655.1 Sphingomicrobium sp.
GGGCTTGCCGCCTTTCCAGATCGACATGTGGGTGTGCATTCCCGAGCCATTGTCCCTGGCGATCGGCTTGGGCATGAAGGTCGCGGTCTTGCCATAGGCCTGGGCGACCATGTGGACGACATATTTGAACACCTGCATGCGGTCGGCGGTCTCGACCAATTTGCCGTAGGTGAGGCCGAGCTCGTGCTGGGCGGGCGCCACCTCGTGGTGATGCTTGTCGCACGGCAGGCCGAGCTCGAGCATGGTGGCGACCATCTCGCCGCGGATGTCGACCGCGCTGTCGACCGGGGCGACGGGGAAATAGCCGCCCTTGGCGCGCGGCCGGTGGGCGAGGTTGCCGCCGTCATAATCGCGGCCCGAATTGGCCGGAAGCTCGATGTCGTCGAGCTTGTAGTAGCTCGACGAATAGCCGTCCTCGAAGCGGACGTCGTCGAACATGAAGAATTCGGCCTCGGGCCCGACATAGACGGTGTCGCCGATGCCGCTGGCGCTGAGATAGGCTTCGGCCCGGGTCGCGGTCGAGCGCGGGTCGCGGCCGTAAAGCTCGCCGGTCGACGGCTCGACGATGTTGCACACCAGGACCAGCATCGGGGTGGCCGAGAAGGGGTCGGCATAGACCGCGCCCAGGTCGGGCTTCAGGATCATGTCGCTCTCGTTGATCGCCTTCCACCCGGCGATCGAGCTTCCGTCGAACATGAAGCCGTCGGTCAGCTGATCCTCGTCGATGGCGCCCGAGGCCATGGTCAGATGCTGCCACTTGCCCTTTGGGTCGGTGAAGCGAAGGTCGACCCAGTCGATCTCCTCGTCCTTGATCCGCGAGAGTATCTTGCCTGCGTCGCTTGCCATCGGTCGTGCTCCTCGAATCGTGCCCGCGAATCCGCGGGTGGCCCGATGCGAAGATTCCAGCCGGGGCGCGAAGAGTCATGGCCGGGGTGAACTTTTCACGAGCGGAGCGCGGAAGGTCGCAAAAGTCGCGGCACGTCCCCGCGACCTTCGGCCCGCGCGCATGGCCCGCGGTGCCATTTCGCGTGGGGCCATGTGACGACAGCCGGCCCCGATGGACCGGTATGTCGCTCCGGGTTCTGAAATAGTAGCATCCATGAACCGTATTGGAACATAGATAGGGGGCTGTAGGAAAGAAAAATCTAGTCTTCGGCGGGGCCCAGCCGATCGAGCTCGGCTTGAAACCGCCCGGCGAGCGCTGCGGCGTCGAGCGGCGTCAGCAGCTGCTTGAGCGCGTCGAACCGGCGCGTCTGCCAGCCGAGCAGCCGGACGCTCCACGGATGGGACTTGGCGGCGGCCAGGGTCTCGACCATGGCAAGAAGCTCGGCGCGAGCCTTCTCGTCGCTCGACAGGGGCGGCCCGGGCGGCAGGTCGATCGGGATCACGCCTTGCCGTTCGTCGAAAGCCGCCGAGCTCTTTTTCATCGATTCCTCCACGGAGAGGATTAACCGGGCCAAAGCCGTTTCGCCATTGCATCCGCGCCAATCAGCGTTTTAGCTGTGGATAATGCGCCTCCAATGGTCTGAAATCCGAGCCCGGGCGGTGAAGTTTGCCGAAGATTGGAAGCACGCGTCCTACGAGAAAGGCGAAACGCACAGCTTCTACAACGATTTTTTCGAGTGCTTCGGAGTCAGCCGACGCCAGGTAGCGACTTACGAGCAACGGGTGCGGAACCTGCCAAAAGGGACGCAGGGATTCATCGACCTGTTCTGGCCGGGCGTGCTCATCGTCGAGCAGAAATCGGCCGGGCTGGATCTCCGCAAGGCGAGCGGCCAGGCGCTGGACTATTACGATTGGCTGCCCGAGGCGCAGCGGCCGCGATACATCCTGACCTGCGATTTCCAGCGCTGGCATTTGCTCGACCTGGAGGAGGGCCGCGAGTGGCGCTTCCTGCTCGGCGACCTCAAGGACCATGTCGAGGCTTTCGCCTTCGTCCTCGGCGTGCAGCCAAGGCTGAACCGGCGCCAGTCGCCGGCCAACGTCAAGGCATCGCAGCTGATGGGGCAGCTGCACGAGGCGCTGGCCGAAACCGGCTATGGCGGCCACGACCTCCAGCTTCTGCTCGTCCGCTTGCTGTTCATCCTGTTCGCGGACGATACGCGCATCTTCAACAACAAGGACCAGTTCTTCGACCTGATCGAGCGCCGCACCGCCGCCGATGGATCGGACCTTGGCCGCTGGCTCAGCGACCTGTTCGAAGTGCTGAACACCGACTATCCCGACCGGCAATCCACGCTCGACGCCGACCTCGCCGAATTTCCCTACATCAACGGCAAGCTGTTCGAAGAGCGCATCCGCATGCCTGCGTTCGACAATGCGATGCGAACCATCCTGATTGATTCCTGCGAGTTCGACTGGGGCGAGGTCTCACCGGCGATCTTCGGCAGCCTGTTCGAAAGCGTCATCGACAAAGTGACGCAGCGCAAGCAAGGCGCGCATTATACGCCTGAAGAAGCGATCCTGAAGCTGATCGGGCCATTGTTCCTCGACGAACTGCATGCAGAATTGAAGCGGGCGATCGGGCTCAGGTCCGGCCGCGACGACGCTCTCGGCCAGCTGCATGATCGGATTGCCGGTCTGACCTTCCTCGACCCGGCGTGCGGGGCCGGCAACTTCCTGGTGGTCGCCTATCGGGAGCTGCGCGAGCTCGAGCGCGAGCTGATCAAGGAGCGCTACTTGCGCGCGGGAATGGCGCGACGCGAAGGGGCCGACCCATCCAAATTGTCGCGCCTCAACGTTGACCGCTTTTTCGGCATAGAGATCGACGAATTTCCGGCGCGCATCGCCGAAGTCGCGCTGTGGATGACCGATCATATCGCCAACACCAGGTTGGGCGAGGACTTCGGCGTGAGCATCCCGCGCATCCCGCTCGTCGCTGCTCCGAGCATTCGATACGGTGACGCATTGGAAATCGACTGGAACGAACTGCTTCCGGCGGAGCGCTGTTCCTACGTGCTCGGCAATCCGCCCTTCGTCGGTGCCAAATATCAAAGTGCGGAGCAACGTGCGCAGGTGCGCGCGCTGGCGAAGCTTGGCGGAAGCGGCGGAACGCTCGATTATGTCGCCGCCTGGTTCATCAAGGCGGGGGAATATGCAGGACGCCCGTGCCCCGGCGAAGGCCGGGGCCCAGGAGCGCCGGAAGGCGCTGCGGTGCAGCGCCCTGGACCCCGGCCTTCGCCGGGGAACGCCAGTCCGCGCATCGCCTTTGTCGCGACGAACTCGATTACCCAGGGCGAACAGGTCGCGCAGCTCTGGCCGATCCTGTTCCACCGGTCGCGGTTGGAAATCGCCTTCGCCCACCGCACTTTCGTCTGGCCGGGCCGAGCCGGGGTCCATTGCGTGATCGTCGGGTTGGCGCGTTTCGGCGAGGATCCGGCGGAGAAGCGGCTGTTCTCCTATGTGGACGGCAAAGGCGAGGCCATCGAGACGAAGCATGGCGCGCTGACCGCTTATCTGTTCGACGCCAAAAGCGCCGATCGGCACTTGGTTGTTAAGGAAGAAAGTCGCCCCATCAACGGCGCGCCACGCATTTTCAGTGGCTCGCAGCCGATCGAGGGCGGACACTACATCTTTGATGCGACCGCGCGTGCGGCGCTGCTGACGAAGGAACCCGCGGCTGAACGATATTTACGGCCCTACATCGGCGCAGAGGAGTTCATCAACGGCGGAATGCGCTGGATCCTTGCGCTTCAGGAGGCGGCCCCTGCGGACCTTCGGGCCATGCCACTGGTTCGCGATCGCATGCGGCTCGTTAGGGAGTTTCGCGCGCGCAGCCAAAGAGGGAGCACCTTGGCAATCGCGGACACGCCCGCAGCCTACAATGTCACCGTGATCCCAGATGCACCCTTTTTGGTCTTGCCCGAAGTCAGCTCGGAACGCCGCGATTACATACCCATTGGTTGGCTCGAACCGCCGGTCATCCCCAGCAATAAGCTTCGCCTGCTGCCGAAAGCGACGCTCTGGCATTTCGGCATCCTCACGAGCCGGATGCACATAGCGTGGCTCAAGGACATCGGCGGCCGACTTGAAAGCCGGCTGCAGTACGGAATTGGGATAGTCTACAACACCTTCCCCTGGCCGGACGCGACGCCTGCGCAGCAGAAGAAGATCGAGGCGCTGGCGCAGGCCGTGCTCGACGCCCGGGCGATGCCGAAGAATGCCACATCGAGCCTCGCCGACCTCTACGATCCCGACACCATGCCGGCCGAGCTGCGCAAGGCGCATCGCGAGCTCGATCTCGCCGTCGACAAGCTTTACCGGGCGCGGCCGTTCGGGTCCGACCGCGAGCGGGTCGAGCATCTGTTTCCGCTTTACGAGGCGCTGGTCCAGCCGACGTCGGCCGCGGCCAAGGCCAACCGCCGAACCGCCCGCCGAACCGCGCGCCAAGATCGGCCCTAAGGGGAGGGG